>NZ_JACHNH010000001.1:8640000-8940000 GCF_014205335.1 Amorphoplanes digitatis
TTACCCCACCAACAAGCTGATAGGCCGCGAGCCCATCCCAGACCGAAAAACTTTCCACCAAACCTCATGCGAGGAAAAGTCATATCCGGTATTAGCCCCCGTTTCCGAGGGTTATCCCAAAGTCCAGGGCAGGTTACTCACGTGTTACTCACCCGTTCGCCGCTCGAGTACCCCGAAGGGCCTTTCCGCTCGACTTGCATGTGTTAAGCACGCCGCCAGCGTTCGTCCTGAGCCAGGATCAAACTCTCCAACAAAAACTGTGGAAAATCATCCCGGCAACAAAAAACTTGCTGCCAAAGGACACCACAACCACACCCACCAAAAACTAGTGGACACAGCCATGGCCAAAATCCTAATGGCACTGGCTTATCAAGCACCCTGTTGAGTTCTCAAAGAACAACCACACACCGGAAAACCAGCCACCTGACCAGGTAACCCGTTCCCGGGGCACTCGCTCAACTTTACTAGGTCTTTCAGGCCCTGTCAACCGGTATCTCCCGGTTCGTGCCGTTCGTCCCTAGCTAGCCCATCCTTGAGCCCGGGCCCGCGGTGAGCCGCACAAGGCAGCATCGTTACGATCCCGAAGTTCGAAGGATTTGGCAGGACGGCCGCTAGCTGATCTCCCCGATCTCTCGGTTCGTTCCGCTTGCCTCGCCCGTTTCCCTGCCGGCTCGCAAAACATTACCCGGTCGTTTCCCAGGCTCCAAATCGGCCCCCCGTGTCCCAGACCACAATGCCGCGACCTGCGCAAACGCATTTTTGCGCCACCCCGGACAACGCAACGTCGCCGATCAAGGCACCCAGCGTGCACACAATCGCCCGCCAACCCAACCGCCACGCAACCACCACAGGCCGAAACCCGCCTCACGCACCACCCCAACCCACTCCGCCGCTGTCCTCATTGACCCCACACCCGGCGTCCCACGCCCAACACCCTCCCGACCCGGATCCCCGCCTCGACAGAATCCGGGACTCCAGGACCAAGACGAGGCTCCGAGGACACCCAACCCGCCAGGGCAACCCGCCAGGGCAACCCGCCAGGGCAACCCGCCAGGGCAACCCGCCAGGGCAACCCGCCAGGGCAACCCGCCAGGGCAACCCGACAACTACGCCCTGATGGCGAGGCCGAGTCGATGCCAGCCGACGCGACTGGAAACGGCCTGGCTGGGAGGCCTGGGTAATGAGGCCTGCGCAGGGCATGGTGACCTGGCCATATTGGGAAATCTGGGCAGGGCGAGCGGATCTTGGAAGGCGTTGGAAGGTAGTTGCGTCGAACGTGCCGCTTCTCTACAAACGGCCGTCCCGCGATCAAGCTTCCGTCCTGCGATTGGTTGGGTGGACGGCGTTGTTCGGGTTCCACGACCTCAGGGTCCTGAGGATCGACGGAAGCACTGCCTAGAGGCGCCGCAGGCTAGAGGCTTCGCAGGGCATCGCCGATTGCTCGGTGGAACGTTGGATACGCCCAGATAGTGGCCTTGAGCGTGGCCACCGGAACCTCGGCCTTCACCGCCACCGCAAGAGCACCCAGCATCTCGCCACCCGACGGTCCGGCCGAGGTGGCGCCCACCAGGACCCCGCGGCCCCGATCAGCGATGACCTTGATGAAGCCCTCGTTGCCCGGGCCATGGATAAACCCACGCGAAGAAGACGGCAGGCTCGAATAGCCGACCTGCACGTCGACGCCGGCGTCGCGGGCCTGCTTCTCCGTGTACCCGACCGCGCCGATCTCCGGATCGATAAACGTGACGCGGGGCTTCGCGTGGAAGTCGGCGGCGGGGCCGCCCTGGCCGAGGATGTCCCGGACGGCGACGTCCGCCTCGTACATCGCCATGTGGGTGAACGCGCCGTTGCCGGTCACGTCGCCGACCGCCCAGACCTTGTCGGCGGCGCGCATCCGGTCGTCGGTGCCGAGGAACCGGGCCGCCGGGTCCAGGCCGATCGTGTCGAGGCCCAGGCCGTCGAGGCGAGCCGCGCGGCCGGTGGCGACGAGCAGCCGTTCCCCGGTGACGGTCGAGCCGTCGGAGAGTACGACGGTGAAGCTCGCGCCGGAGTGGGAGACGCGCTGTGCGCGTACCCCGGTGAGGATTTTGACGCCGTCGGCCGCCAAGGCCGCGGTGGCCGTCGCGGAGGATTCGGGCTCTTCCATCGAGAGCACGCGGGCGCTGCCCTCGATGACCGTGACCTGCACGCCGAAGCGGGCCATGACGTGGGAGAGCTCGAGTCCGATCGCGCCGCCGCCGAGGACGAGCAGCGTGGCGGGCAGGGTCTCGGCCTCGACGGCCTCGCGGTTGGTCCAGTAGGGGGTGCCGGCGAGGCCGTCGATCGGCGGGATGACCGCCGTCGTGCCGGTGGCGATCACGATGCCGCGGCTCGCCGTCCACTCCTGGTCGTTCACGCGGACGCGCCCCGGGCCGACGATGGCGGCCCGGCCGCGGACGAAGTGGCCGCCTTT
Source organism: Amorphoplanes digitatis (assembly GCF_014205335.1). Lineage (NCBI taxonomy): Bacteria > Bacillati > Actinomycetota > Actinomycetes > Micromonosporales > Micromonosporaceae > Actinoplanes > Actinoplanes digitatis. Next base: position 8,642,453 of record NZ_JACHNH010000001.1, read on the forward strand.
GGCGGTGAACCGGTCGACCGCGACCTTGTCGTCCCAGGTGTCGGTCGCCTCGTCCCGGATTCTGCGCGCGACGGGCGCCCAGTCGGGCTGCACCTGAGCGTTGCCGGCCAAGCCGGGAATGCGGCGTGCCTCGGCGAGCGCGTTTCCGGCACGGATCATCATCTTGGTCGGGATGCATCCCCAATAGGGACACTCGCCGCCGACCAGCGTGTGCTCGACGCCGACCACGTTGAGGCCCGCCTCCGCGAGCCTCCCGGCGGCCTCCTCGCCGCCCACACCAAGGCCGACGACCACGACATCCACTTGCTGTCCTTCGCCCATGCGACCAGCCTTCCACTTTTCGCCGGTACCGTGCGTGCATGTCAGCGGACGATGATGCCCACGGCTTCGTGGCGCCCGGATATGAAGTCGTCCGGGAGGTGTTCGCGGCACATCCCAGCGGCGGTTCCGCCCTCTGCGTGCTGCGCCACGGCGAGCGGATGGTGGATCTGCGTGAGGGTTGGGCGGACGCCGCCCGTACCCGGCCGTGGGTCGAGGAGACCCTGGTCAATGTGTATTCGGTGGGCAAGCCGGTGATCGCGCTTGCGGTGCTGCTGCTTGTCGACCGCGGCCTGGTCGGGCTCGATGATCCGATCGCGCGTCACTGGCCCGAATTCCTGACCCCCGCTTCGGTACGGCAGGTGCTCACCCATACGGCCGGTCTGCCCTTTTTTCCGGTACGCCGGGAGGCGTCGGACTGGGGCGATTGGGACCTGCTCTGTGCGGACCTGGCCGGCGCGAGCCCGCAGTGGCCGCCGGGCACGGTGGCGGCCGAGCACGCGCTGACCTACGGGCATTTGCTGGGCGAGGTCGTCCGTCGGGTCGACGGCCGGCCGCCGGCGCGTTTCGTCGCCGAGGAGATCGCGGCGCCGTGGGGCCTGGACTTCGGTTTCGGGGCCGCCGAGCCGGAGCGATGCGCCGAGCTCGAGTTCGACCGGCCGGACCGGCCCGCGCTCATGCTCGGCGAGCCCGGGTCGGTGCGTACGCGATCGGTCCTGAACCCGCCGGGCGCACGCGACCTCGCGGTCGTCAACAGCCCGCTCTGGCGAAATGCCGTCGTTCCCGCGGTGAATCTGCACGCCACGGCGCCTTCCCTCGCGCGTTTCTATGCCGGGCTGCTCGCCGGCGGGGTGCTGGACGACCGCCGGTTGCTGAGCGAGGCGCTCGTCGATGACCTGACGTCGGCGCACTTCTCGGGTCATGACCACTTCATCGAGAGTTCGACGACGTGGGGCCTCGGCGTGCAGCTGGAGCCCGACGGGACTTGGGGCATGGGTGGCCTCGGCGGCAACGCGGCGTGGGCGGACCCGGCGACGGGCCACGCGATCGCCTTCGTGACGCGGCAACTCGGCGACTTCGACCGGGTCGAGGCGATCGACGCCGCGATCGCCTCGGTGCGACCTCTCAACTGACCAGGATCGCCGCCGATTCTGTCCCCCACGGGGCATGGGGCTCCCTGCGCGAGTGGAATCACCAGGGTGACGGAGGCGGCCATGCGAGGACGATGGCGGGCAGCACTGGTGTCTGCCGTCCTCATGGCCGCCAACGTGACGCTGCCCGGGGCCTCGACCGCGGGTGGCGCCGGCCTCACCGCGGCGCCGCCGAACACCCGCGCCATGTGGTTGTGGGACGACGACCCCGCCGCCGAGGTGGTGGCCTGGGCCGTACGGCAGCACGTCTCCGAGATCTTCGTGCACGTCCCGCCGTCGGTGCTGGCCGGCGGTGACCTCACGCGGCTGCGGGAGATGAAGCGCTACGCCGATGCCCTGAAGATCAAACTGCGCGCTCTGGGTGGCGACCCGGGCTGGATCGACGATCACGCCGCGGCGCTCGACTGGCAGCGGGCCGCGTCGTCCACCGGGCTCTTCTCCGGCGTCCACCTGGACGTCGAGCCGTACCTGGGCGACGGCTGGACCACCGACCGGCAGGCCACCCTGATCGCGTACCTGAGGCTGCTGGACGAGATGCGGGTGGCCGGCACGCTCCCGATCGAGGCCGACGTGCCGTTCTGGCTCGGCGAGTACAAGGTCGGCTCGAGGAACCTGGCCGACGAGGTGTTGCGCCGGGTGAACGGCGTGACCGTGATGAGCTACCGGGACACCGCGACCGGGACGAACTCCATCCTGTCGATCAGTCAGGACTGGCTCGCGCGGGGCAGGGCCGCCGGCAAGCGGGTGCGCCTGGGCGCGGAGACCGGGCCGCTGGCGGACTGCCCGCACTGCACCTTCCACGAGGAGGGCGCGACCCGGCTCGTCCGAGAACTGGCCAAGGTGGACGCGGCGACGCGCAGGACCGCGGCCTTCGGCGGGATCGCCGTACACCACTACCGCGCCTGGCGGACGTTGCCGGCCTAGGTTTGCGCGGCCACGCCCACCGGACAGGTGGTCGCGGGTCCTGCCGACCATCAACGGACGAACGCAACGGGCCGGCAGGACCCGCTTCCACTGCCGCCCGGCGTACCGGACGGAGCTACGCCGCCGAGTCACGGCCGCAGCCAGACCGCGTCGTCGCGGTGCGACTCGAGCGGCCCGGGATAGTCGAGGCCTGAGCGCACCGCCTCCGGCAGACGCCAGGGCTGGTGCACGGCCTTTCCATCGACGGATTTGAGCTCGGGAACGTAACGACGAACATACGCGCCATCGGGGTCGAAGCGCTCGGCCTGCCTGATCGGATTGAACCGCCGGTGGGGTCTGGTGTCGTGGCCGGTGCCGGCCACCCACTGCCAGTTGCCGGAGTTGTTCGGCACGTCGCCGTCGATCAGCCAGCGGAAGAACCACTTCACGCCGTCGCGCCAGTCCAGGCCCAGATGCTTGGTGAGGAATGACGCGGTGATCAGCCGGGCGCGATTGTGCATCCATCCCTCGGCGCGCAGCTGCCGCATGCCCGCGTCCACCACCGGCACCCCGGTCGAGCCATCCTGCCAGTGCTTCAGCGCGTCCTCGTCGGCTCGCCACCTGTAGTCGCCCGCCTTGCGGTAGGCCTCCGTGGACATCGCCGGGAACGCGGCGGTGGCCTGGTAGTAGAAGTCGCGCCAGCAGAGTTGGCGGACGAAGGCGTCCGGTCCCGGCCCGCCGATCTCCCGGGCCGCGTTCGCCACGGCCAGCGGCGAGACACATCCGAACCGCAGGTAGCCGCTCAGCCGTGAGGTTCCGTCCATGGCCATCTGGTCGTGCAGGTCGTCGTAGGGCCCGAGGTGCCGGAGCCAGGCCTTGAGCCGTCGCTGCCCCTCGCTCTCGCCGCCCGGCGCCGCCCCGGGCGACTCGCTGTCCGGCGCCTTCGGAAGCCGGCCGACGGCGATGCCCGGCGGCAGGGTGATCTTGTGAGGGGTGGCGGCCTCGTCTCGCCACCGCGCCGACTCCCAGGCCCGGTGGTAGGGCGAGAAGACCCGGTAGTGGTCGCCCCCGCCGCCCGGCCGCACGCCGCCCGGCGGGACGACCGTGGTGCCGGGCAGAAGCCGCAGCGAGATGCGGTGCCGCTCGCACTCCCGGTCGAGGCGCTGCTCCCTGCGCCGGGCGTACCCGCTGACGTCGGCGGCGAGCGCGATTCCCTCGGCGCCGACCTCGCGCGCCAGCCTGATCGCCTCCGCGACCGGCTCGCCCTCGCGGACGACCAGGTCGGCGCCCTTTCGACGCAGGGTCTCGCGCAGGTCGGTGAGGCTCTGGTGCAGGAAGAGCGCCCGGTTCGGCGAGATCCCTCGCAGGCGCGGATCGAGCACGAAGAGCGGCACCACCTGCTCGGCGGCCGCGCAGGCGGCGGCGAGGGCCGGGTTGTCGCGCACCCGCAGGTCGCGGGTGAACAGAACCACCGCGGTCCGCATCTCAGCCCCGCACCGACGCGACCATCGGCGTGCCCGCCCTGGTCAGCATGGAGCGCGCCGCCACCCGGGCACGGCGCGGAGCGGGGACCGTCGCCCGGCGGGCGAAGACGTCGTAGTCGGCCGCGACGACCTCGTCGAGGATGCCGCGGTACAGCTGGAAGGCCGTGCGCAGGCAGGCCTGCGAGCCGGGCAGCAGCAGGGTGACTCCGGGAGCCGCGGCGGCGTAGTGCTCGTCGGCGCGGGCCACCGCGGCCCGGATCAGGGATCTGATCCGGGGGCTCGAACGGCGCTGCGCTCGAGCGGCGCGCAGGTCGTCGCGGGTGACGCCGAACTCGGCCAGGTGATCGTCGGGCAGGTAGGTGCGGCCGCGATCGAGGTCCTCGGCGACATCGCGGATGAAGTTGGTGAGCTGGAAGGCGAAGCCGAGCTGGCGGGCCGGCTCGCGGGCGGCGACCGGGTCGCTCGAACCCAGGATGGGCAGCATCATCGTGCCGATGACGGCGGCCGAGCCCTCCATGTAGTCGAGCAGGTCGTCATAAGTCGCGTAGGACGTGATGGTGAGATCCATCGCCATGCTGCGCAGGAACGACGCGAAGTCGGCATGATCCAGGTCAAAGACTGCGATCGTGTGGAGAACCGCGGGCAGCAACGGGTCCTCGGCCGGCCCGCCGGCCAGCCCGGCGAGGAACCCTTCGGACCAGGCGGTGAGCCGCGCCGCGCGTGCCGCCGGGCGCAGGTCATCGGTGCTGTCGACGATCTCGTCGGCGTAGCGCGCGAAGCCATAGAGCGCGTGCACGTGGCGGCGCTTCCAGGCGGGCAGCAACCGGGTGGCCAGGTAATAGGTGCGGCCGTGGCGCTTGTGGATCCCGCGACACCGTTCGTACGCGGCAGCAAGATCGATCTCCATGGCCTCTCCCATCAAATCGACTCACCAATCGACGCAACTGGAATCCTACGGTACTCTCGCTGCCGTGGCCAACGACATCCTCGAGGCAAGCCCTCGTTTCGGGTTACCTCGCCAGACAGCCCCTGAGGTTGATCTCGTGCCCGCCGTCGAGGGCACTCTGACCGAGTTCCTGGACGGCCAGATCTCGGCGCTGGGCGGCGTGGATCCGGCGCTCGGCCGCTTCGCCACCACGACCCGGGATCTCGTGCTGGCTCGCGGCAAGCGACTACGTCCGACGTTCGCCTACTGGGGCTGGCGCGGAGTCGCGGCCCCGGGCGAGCCCGTCGAACCGGTGCTGCCGGCCCTCGCCGCGCTGGAGCTGATGCACACGTTCGCGCTGGTCCAGGACGACGTCATGGACGGCTCGGCGACCCGGCGGGGCAACCCGACAGCGCACCGGGTCTTCGCCGGCCAGCACAGCGACGCGGGCCTGCTCGGCGATCCGGACCAGTTCGGCGTGACGTCGGCGATCCTCGTCGGCGACCTCTGCCTGGTCTGGGCCGATCAGCTCCTGGCCCGGGCCGCGCTACCCGCGGCGACGTTGTTCGCGGCGCGCGCCGGCTACGACCGTATGCGCGCCGAGGCCATCGCGGGGCAGTATCTCGACGTCCTCGGCGAGGCCGCGCCCGGCACCTGGTCCCTCGAGCGCGCGCGGCTGGTCGCGCGGCACAAGACGGCGAGCTACACCGTGCAGCGCCCGCTGCAGTTCGGGCTCGCGCTGGCCGGCCGGACCGAAGCCGGCGTGGCGGCGGTCGACGAGGCCTACAACCGCTACGGCCTCGCGGTGGGCGAAGCTTTCCAGCTCCGCGACGACCTCCTGGGTGTGTACGGCGACCCCGTCGTCACCGGCAAGCCGGCCGGCGACGACCTGCGTACCGGCAAGCCCACCGCCCTGCTGATGCTGGCGCACGAGCTCGCCGACCCCGCGCAGCGGGCCGAACTCGCCCGGGACTGCGCCGAACCGGTCGCCCGGCGGGCCGAGGTGATCGCCGAGACCGGCGCCGTCGCGCGGGTGGAGGCCCTGATCCAGCTTCGGGTGGCCGAGGGCATCGATGCGCTCGCGGACGCGCCGATCCACGACGAGACCCGCGTCGCGCTGACGGACCTGGCTGTCACCGCGACCCACCGCCCGACATGATGAGCCTCTCGCCGACCTGGGAGCTGTGAAGTGCGAAGAGTGACGGGACCGACCGACCACGTGGTCGTGGTGGGCGCCGGGCTGGGCGGCCTGGCCTGCGCGCTGCACCTCGCGGCGGCCGGTCGGCAGGTGACGGTCGTCGAGCGCGAGGCGGTGCCGGGCGGCCGCGCCGGCAGGCTCTCCGTCGACGGATACGAGTTCGACACCGGGCCGACCGTGCTGACCATGCCCGAGCTGATCGCCGAGCCGCTCGCGGCCGTCGGCGAGGAGCTGTCCGACTGGCTCGAGCTGACCCCGCTCGACCCGGCATACCGGGCCCACTACCCGGACGGTTCCACGCTGGACGTGCGCACCGACACGGTCCGGATGGCCGCCGAGATCTCGCGGCTCTGCGGCCCCCGCGAGGCCGACGGCTACCTGCGCTTCGTCGATTTCGCGGGCGGCCTGTGGCGTCTCGAGCGGGACGCTTTCATCGACCGCAACCTGGATACCCCGCTCGATCTGGTCAATCTCAGCCTGCTCAAGCTGCTCGGCATGGGCGGCTTCCGCCGACTCCAGCCGAAGATCAACCAATTCTTCCGCGATCACCGCACCCAGCGCATCTTCTCCTTCCAGGCCATGTACGCGGGCTTGGCACCGCACGACGCCCTCGCCATCTACGCGGTCATCGCGTACCTCGACTCGGTGGCCGGCGTCTTCTACCCGCGCGGCGGCATGCACGCGGTGCCGAAGGCGCTCGCGGGCGCGGCGGAGAAGCACGGCGTGCGGTTCCGCTACGAGACGACGGTGACCGGGGTGGAGACTGCCAACGGCCGGGCCACAGCCGTGTTGACCGATGACGGCGAGCGCCTCCCGGCCGACGTCGTGGTGCTCAACCCGGATCTCCCCGTCGCCTATCGCGACCTGCTGCCCGGGTCCCGCCGTCCACGCCGGCTGAAGTACTCGCCGTCCTGTGTCGTGCTCCACGTCGGGTCGACGCGACACTATTCGAAGATCGCCCACCACAACATCCACTTCGGAACGGCCTGGAAGGGCACCTTCGATGAAGTCATCAACCAGGGCCTGTTGATGAGCGACCCGTCTTTGCTGGTCACCAACCCCAGCCACAGCGATCCCGCCGCGGCGCCGGCCGGACGGCAGACCTACTACGTGCTGGCCCCGACACCGAACCTCGACGTGGCGCCGCTGGACTGGCGGGGCGGCCTCGGCCGCCGCTACGCCGACGAGCTGGTCGGGGTGCTGGAGCAGCGCGGCTATATCGGCTTCCGGGACGGCATCGAAGTCGAGCGCGTGATCACTCCTGACGACTGGGCCGCCCAGGGCATGGCCGCCGGCACCCCGTTCGCGTCGGCGCACACCTTTTCCCAGACCGGACCGTTCCGCCCGGCAAATCTGCACCCGACCCTGGAGAACGTGGTCTTCACCGGCTCCGGCACCCAGCCGGGCGTCGGCGTCCCGATGGTGCTGATCTCCGGAAAACTGGCGGCGTCCCGCGTAACCGGCGTCGCGAAGAACCACGGCGGGAGGGTGGCATGACCGTCTCCCGCGAGGCTCACCTCGTCGAACTGGTCGACACCCTCGGCGAGCCGACCGGCGCCGCCACGGTCGACGAGGCGCACCGGGTACCCGGCCGGCTGCACCGGGCGTTCTCCGTGTTCCTCCGCGATCCGTCGGGCCGGGTACTCCTGCAACAGCGGGCCGCGATCAAGACCAGGTTCCCGCTGCGCTGGGCCAACACGTGCTGCGGTCATCCCCTGCCGGGCGAGGCACCGGCGACGGCCGCCGCCCGCCGCCTGGTCGAGGAGGTCGGCGTGCACGGTGTCGACCTGACCGAGACGGGCGTGTACTCGTACTACGCGGAGGACCCGTCGACCGGCCGGGTGGAGTACGAGTACGACCACGTGCTGGTGGGCGACGTCTCGGCAGACCTGGCCCTGCTGCTCGACCCTGCCGAGGTCGCGGCCGTCCGCTGGGTCTCGATCGAGGAGTTGACCGCCAGCCTGAACGAGGACCCCCGGTCCTACGCCCCCTGGCTGCAAGGAGTCACCGGTTCCCTGATCCGCCACCTCGAGGCCCGGCCGCGCCCGGCCGACGACGCACCGGAGCCGCCGAGTGGCCGATGAGGCCCTGACCGCCGGGGCCGTCGCCCGCCGTCTGGGCGTCGCCGTAACCACGCTGCGCACCTGGCACCAGCGGTACGGGCTCGGCCCCAGCCATCACGTGCCCGGGCACCACCGGCGCTACACCCCGGAGGACATGGCCCGTCTACAGGTAATGCGACGGCTGACCGCCCGAGGCGTGACGCCTGCCGAAGCCGCCGCCTGGGCCCGACACGCGCCCGTGTCAATCGACGTCGCCGCGCCCCCACCCGGCGTCTTCGCGGTGCCACCGCCGACCACTCACGAGCCAGCCGAACCCGCCGCGACATATGAGGCCCCGTCGCAGGCCGCGGACGACGAGAAGACTCCGCACGAGGACCCTCGACAACCACCGAACGATCACGACAGCGGCCCCAACGTCAGGCCGCTCAAGCGCCCGTCGCCCCCCACCGAAGCCTCCCTGCCTCCGGAAACCGGGCGGCAATCCGGGCCAGAGACCGCGCAGCTATCAGGACCAGAGTCCGGGCAGCAGTCCGGGCCACAGACCGCGCAGCAATCCGGGCCAGAGACCGCGCAGCAGTCCAGGCCCCAGACCGGGCAGCAGGCCGGGGCAGAAGCCGCGCAGCAATTCGGGCCGGAAACTGGGCGGGAATTTGGGCTTGAGACCGGGCCGGTCACCAGGGTGGATGCCGTGTGGCCCGGCCTTCTCCGCGCCACCCGCGACGGTGGTGGGAACGCCATCCGCACCGGAAGGGCCGGACCCGCCGCGCGCGGCCTCGCCCGGGCCGCCATGCGCCTCGACGCCCCGGCCCTGCGCGAAATTCTCGAGGCGAGCGTCGCCGACCGCGGCGTGGTCGCAGCCTGGGAGGAAGTGATCAAGCCGGTCCTGATCGGCATCGGCGACCGATACGCAGCGACCAAGCGCTTCATCGAGGTTGAACACCTAATCTCGCGCAGCATCACGGAGGTGCTCGGCTCGGTTCCCCGGCCGCCGGGCCTCCGCTCGCCGCAGGTCCTGCTTGCCGCCGCCGATGAGGAGCAGCACACGCTCCCCCTGGAGGCCCTGGCCGCCGCGCTGGCCGAGGTCGGCGTCCCCAGCCGGCTCCTCGGCGCCCGGGTGCCGCCGCAGGCTCTCTCCGACGCCGTCTCCCGGACAGGACCGGTCGCGGTCGTTCTGTGGTCCCACCTGCCGAGCACCGGAAGCCCGGAACAATGGGTGAGCCTGCTCACCGGACCGCACCGACCACTGCTCGCCGCGGCTGCCGGACCAGGCTGGCCGAGGCACGAACTTCCCGAAGACGTCACCCCGCTGGACAGCCTCCCGGAGGCGGTACGCCTGGTGTCACTCGCCGCCCCGCCGGCCAACCATCGACATAACCGCAGGTCAGAGCCCTAGGAGTGGCGCTGGGGATACCGGTTTGGATGACGGCGGGGGGATCACGTATGCTTTCCAAGCCTCAAGCGGGGCCGGTTGGGGCCCACGCCGCCGGAAGTTGAAATATGCAATGATGGCGGGGTTGCCCTCATCGTCTAGTGGCCCAGGACGCCGCCCTTTCAAGGCGGTAGCACGGGTTCGAATCCCGTTGGGGGTACGAACCGACCTCGGTCGGGGAAGTGGTAAGAAGTAGTACAGCAAGGTCCTGTGGAGCAGTTGGAGTGCTCGCCGCCCTGTCAAGGCGGAGGTCGCGGGTTCAAGTCCCGTCAGGACCGCAACTAGCCAGAAACCGCGTGCACCATTGCGCGGCGCAAGGCCAGGTAGCTCAGTTGGTACGAGCGTCCGACTGAAAATCGGAAGGTCGGCGGTTCGACCCCGCCCCTGGCCACCAAGCCTCTCGCCGGGCTTTGAGCACCGCCCACCTGCGGAAACGCACGGTGGGCGTTTTGCTGTCCGAGGGCTAGTCGTGCCCACCAACAATCCCGTGGTCTCGGTTTTGCCTCATCCGGGGTGCGTCAGTAGCCACCCATGCCGCTCGACCTGAAGTTCCAACGTCGGCGGGTAGGACTAGGCCAGAGGCGAGGTGTTCCGCCGCCTGTTCGGGTTGGTGGATCTTCGCCTTGTCGTATGCGATCGGACCACTCGGTCATCTACCAGGTCCGCTACGTCGCCCGAGTGCCGGAGTAGCAGGCCAGGACTTAGACCCTGGTGAACAAGGTGCCGGCTCCCTGCCGCTTGTGTTGATCACGACAGCCGGAGTCGCAGATTGATCAACTGTTGTAGATTCCCCGACCGGAGGACACGGGGCCTCCGTGACGACTTGAGGAGCGACATCAGTTTGCGAAACACCAGGATCTTCTTCGCCGGTACGGCCATCATGGCGATTTGGGCAATGCCGACGGCAGCCTCAGCGGCGCCTCCCGGGCCCGACTTCGCTCCGGTCATCTGTGAAGTGGGTTCGAAGACCGTGCGGTTCTCGTCCCACGTGAAGTCGAACGTGATCACTCACAAGAAGAAGGTCAGCATCCCGGATGGCGCGACGGGACAGAGGAGCATCACCACCGCCATGGAAAGGCAGGTGACCGCGAGTGTCACCTTCAACCAGAGTGCCACTGTGTCCGCCGACATCGTCATTGCGTCCCTGGAAGGCACGACGGGCCTGAGCCTGGCAGCGAACCTCGCAGTAACGTCCAGCTCGACGCAGACGTTCACCATGAACTTCAACAAGCCGGGAACCTACGTGGTCTTCGACGGTGTCGAGACGGCATCGGGTAACTGGGTCGGATCGAAGTGCAACAGCAACGGCACGGCGATCCTGAACGCGGGCACCGGCAAGGCAAACTCCTGGGCGATCGGCCACGAAGGCGCCATCAATTGCGCTTCCAGTTACAAGGCGGGCTCCATGCAGGCGAAGGCGAAGGAATTTTGCTGATCGCACGACAGGGCGCTCGACGGGCGGCCGCAGGACTGCTCTGCACGGCCACCGTGCTGGCGGTGTCAGCCTGCACCGTGGGTGACGTGCGACGTGACCCGGCTCCGTCGTCGACCCCGGCATCCCAGGCCGGCCCGAGCACTACAGGCGGGACCCCTTCGGGCACAGCCTCCGGCGTTGCTGCCGCAGGGTGCACCGTGCCGATTCCCGAAGCTGAGGCCGGGAAGCGGGTTCTGCGCAGGCTGGACAAGGACAGCACGTCGTTCGGCGTCGAGGCGTACGGGCTGGATCCTGAGGTCTGCCAGACCGCAACAGGGTTGACCGCCATCCCGCTGACCGCGATATGCGCCGGCGTCTTTCCCTGGATCGACGGGGACAGCGACCATCGCATGCAGGTTCTCGGCGCCGCCGGTGCACGACTCGTGGCGAACGCCAACGTTGATGGGCGCCTTCACCAGAACCTTGTCGTCTTCGACAAGACCTCGCCCGCGCTGACCCAACTCGCCCGCTTCGCGTCGACGTGCGGGAATGAGCAACAGAAGGGGAAGGACGGGGTGCGCCGCTGGAAGATCGCGGCAGACGACGCACGTGAGAACTGGGTGCTCATGTCGGGTGGCACGGTCTTGCATCTTCGATTCGACATGGCGATCGGCGACGGTTTCACCGCCGCTGAGATTCAGCGCGTCGCCGACGAAGCCCTCCAGGTCGCCGTCAACGCCGGCGCCTGACCGCGCCACCGCCTCCAAGCGGTCCAGCGTTTCGCTTTGCGGCCACCCGTCGCTGCTCTCCGATGGGTGGCCGCAAAGCGATCGCCGGCACAGCCACTGCGCGAAGCCCAAACGGGCGTGCCAAGAACAAAGAGCCATATGGGCGTGCCAAGAAGCAGACAGGAACGAGGCCGATGCCTCATCGGCTGCGTGGTGTAATCAGCCCCGACTCGTACGCCCAAACGACCAGTTGAGCGCGGTCGCGGCAGTACAGCTTCATCATCGCCCGGTTGATGTGTGTCTTGGCCGTGAACGGACTGATCACCATGCGCTCGGCGATCTCACCATTGCTGAGTCCCCGCGCGACAAGCTCGACGATCTCCTGTTCCCGGGCGGTCAGCACATCACGCCCGGCCGCCGGATCGGCCGGCGCCGGATCGGCGATGAACTCGCTGATGAGTGTGCGGGTGACCGCCGGCGCCAGCAGCGCGTCCCCGCGCGCCACCACCGCCACGGCCTGGAGCAGATCGGCGGGGTCGGCATCTTTGAGAAGAAACCCGCTCGCGCCCGCCCGCAGAGCGGAGAACACATAGGAGTCCAGCCCGTAGTTCGTGAGGATGAGAACCCGCACCGCGACAAGGTCAGGATCGGCCGCGATCCGCCGGGTGGCCTCGATGCCGTCGAGTCCCGGCATCTGCACATCCATCAGCACGACGTCCGGCAGCAGGCGGCGCGACAGCTCGACGGCCTCGGCGCCGTCGGCGGCCTCACCGACGACCTCCAGATCGTCCTCGGCGTCGAGCAGCGCGCGGAATCCGGCCCGCATCAGCGCCTGGTCGTCGGCGAGCAGAACCCGGATCACTCCGGGCCGCCCAGCGGGAACGTGGCCCGTACCGCGAATCCGCCGTCGTCATGCGGTGCGGCGTGCAGCGTGCCGCCGAGCCCGGTGACCCGTTCCCGCATGCCGTGCAGGCCCACGCCGGGGGTCACCGGCCGGGCCGGTGACGCCTGGCCGTCGTCGGTGACCGAGACGATGAGCCGGTCGGGGGCGTACTCGACGTGGATGCGGGCGGTGGCCGGCCCGGCGTGCCGGGCGACGTTGGTGAGGGCCTCCTGCACGACGCGGTACCCGGCCTGGTCCACCTCGCCGGGCAGCTCCTCGGGCTGCCCGGAGACGGTCATGTGCACCGGCACCCCCGCGGCCCGGGTCCGCTCGGCCAGCTCGCCCACCTGGGTCAGGCCGACGCAGTCCGCGTCCGACGGCGTGCGCAGGACGTCCAGGGTCGCGCGCAGTTCCCGCATCGCGGTGCCGCTGGCCTCCTGGATCGCCAGCAGCGCGGCCTCCGGTTCCTCGCCGCGCTTGCGGGCCAGGTGTACGGCGATCCCGGCCTGCACCTTGATCACGGAGATGCAGTGTGTCAGCGAGTCGTGCAGGTCCCGGGCGATGCGCAGGCGTTCCTCGCCGGCGCGGCGCAGCGCCGTCTCCTCGCGGGTGCGTTCGGCGTCGACCGCCCGCTGCTCGACCTGGTCCAGGTAGGCCCGGCGCTGGCGCGCGACGAGCCCGGCGACGTTGGCCGCCACGAACCAGCCGAGTAGCAGCGCCGTGCGTTCGAGGATCTGCTGGCCGGCCCGGTCGGCGGGCGCGGCCGAGATGTCGTGTGCCAGGAAGCCGCCGAGGAACAGGACGCTGGCCGTCGCGGCGGCCAGCCGGTGTCCACGCCACGCGGCCAGGTAGACCACGCCGAGCACGGCGAACGCGGCTGACACCCCGGCGTGCACGCGGACGTGGAAGGCCAGCATGGCCGTGGTCACCACGATCAGCGCCGCCACCGGGTACCGGCGGCACACCGCCAGGGCCGCCGCCATGACCAGCACCAGGGCTACGTCGATCACCCCGACCGGATCGGCGTCCGGTGCGAGCGCGGCGTTGCCGAGCAGGAAGGCGCCGATGGCGAGGCCGCCGGCGGCGTATGGCAGGTCTTGGCGCACGATCGCACTGTAGAACGGCCGTCGCGGGCGAACATCCCGCGCTGGTCGTAGGACCGGCGTACTGCGAACGCGGTATCGGCGCCCGGGCAAGTGCCTGCGGCGGCACGACGCTTTCCCGGCGGGGCGGGGCAAGCATCGAGCGCATGACATACCGCTTCTTCACGCCGGCGAGGGCCTCGGCGGCGGCAGGCCGGACCGCGCAGGTGTACGGGCAGCTGCGCGACGAGTTCCTCGGGCCGGTGCCGACCTTCCGGGCGCTGTCGGCGGCGCCGGAGTTGCTGGCCGCGACCTGGGCGCTGATGCGCGAGGCCCTGCTGGCCGGCGACGTCTCCCGGGTCGAGCGCGAGCTCGTCGCGGCGGCGGTGTCCCGGGCCAACCGCTGCCGGTTCTGCGTCGACGCACACGTGATGCTGCTGCACGCGCTGGGCGAGCACGGGCTGGCCGAGGTCGTCGCCGGGGGCGGCACCCCGTCGCGGCCGCGGCACGCCGAGCTCGCCGCCTGGGCGCGGGCCAGCCGCAACCCCCGGGCCGCCGCGTGGACCAGCCCTTACGGCGCCGAGGTCACCGGCACGCTGCTCGCGTTCCATTTCATCAACCGGATCGTCTCGGCACTGCTCGACCCGGATCTGCTGCCGGGCGGGCTACAGCGCTCCCCGGTGGTGCGGTCGGCCGGCGGCCGGCTGTACGCCAGGATCGCCCGGGTGCCGAGGGAGCCGGGCCGCAGCCTTCCGCTCCTCGACGGCACGACGGCGGCACCGGCCTGGGCCGGGGGCAGCCCGGTCGGCATCGCGTACGCGTCGCTGCGGAACGCCGCAACGGCGGGCGGGGAAGTCCTCAGCGATCTGGCCCGGCAGACCGTCGCGGCGACCGTGCGCTGGGAGGACGGGCGGCACCCGGAGCGGCCCGCGGAGTGGGCCGCCGAACTGGTTCAGGATCTGCCCGGCGCCGACCGGGTCGGCGCGCGGATGGCGCTGCTTGCGGCGTTCGCGCCGAGCGCCATCGACCCGGGCGACGTCGCCCTTTGGCGGCTGTCCCATCCGGCCGACGCCGACCTGGTGCGGCTTGTCGCGTACGGCGCGATCACGGCAACCGACCACGTCGCCCGGGCGCTGATCCCGGCTCCCCGTTAGGAGATCGCCATGCGCAAGGCCCTGGTCGTCGTCAGCCTTCTGTTGCTCGGCTCGTTCGTCCTCCAGTTCGTCTTCGCCGCCGTCGGCGCGTTCACCAAGCCCGCGGGCGACGACTCCTACGCCCTGCACAGCATCAACGGTATGGCGGTGATCCCCGTCCTGACCCTGCTCACCCTGCTGTTCGCCGCGCTGGCGAAGGCGCCGGGCCGGCTCATCGGGCTGGCGGCCCTGGTGCTCGGCCTCGTCGTCCTGCAAGCGCTGATCGCGGCGCTGGCGAACGCGTTCACCGACGCCGCGGGCGCCAGCACCGCGCTCGGCCTGACCGTCGGCGGGCTGCACGCCGTCAACGGGATCGTCGCCGTGCACGTGGCGCTCGGCGTACTCCGGGGAGCGCAGAGGCTGGCCGGGGAGGCGTCGTGAGCACCGGCGGGCTGATCGCGACCGACCTCGTCATCGCGGTCCTCGCGGCCGCCGGATGGCTGGGCGGGGGCGCCGCGGCGGCCGCCCGGCGCCGCCCGCTCGCGCTGGGGCTGGCCCTCTTCGCGCTGCTCGCCACGCTCGCCCGCGCGATCACCGTGACCGCGCTGGCCCGCGCCGGCTGGTGGTTCGCGGCGGAGAAGATCCTCATCGCGGCCCCGTTGTCGCTCGCGGCCGTGGCCGTCGCCGGGCCGCGGCTCTTACGGCCCCCGGTCGACATCCGGTCCGTCGCGGTCCCGCTCCTCTTCGCCGGGTACGCGCAGAGCGCCGCGCTGCTCGTGACGGTGCTGCACGGCTATCCGGCGTCGGCGGGCGCGGGTCTGCTGGCGGTCGCCGGGGTCGTCGCGGCGACCACGATCTCGTGGCGCGTCCTCGGCACCCGCCCGTCCCGGGCGGCGTACCGGGCGGCCCTCGTGCTGGCGGTCGGTGCGCTGGTGGCCGGTACCGGGCTCGCCGCCGCGCCGGGCGCCACGTCCGGCGCGCCGCACCACCACGAGTATCGGGATGCGCGAGCACTGGGCGAGCCGACCAGGAGATTCACCCTGACGGCGGGGACCGCGACGGTGAACGTGAGCGGCCGCGACATCGCGGCGTGGGCGTTCAACGGGCAGGTTCCCGGGCCGGAACTCACCGCGACTGTCGGCGACGTCATCGAGGTGGTGCTGCGTAACCGAAACATCGATCGGGGGGTCACGCTGCACTGGCACGGGTACGACGTGCCGAACGGTCAGGACGGGGTGCCCGGCGTGACGCAGGCGGCGGTGCGGCCCGGAGCCGAGTTCGTCTATCGGTTCCGGGCCGGTCAGGCCGGCACCTACTGGTACCACACGCACGCGGTCTCCGACGTCGGCGTGCGGATGGGGCTGTACGGCGTGCTCGTGGTGCGCCCGGCCCCGGCGACCGGCGTCGATGTCACCGTCGCGGTGCACACGCTGGCCGGCCTCCCGCTTCCCGTGCCGAGGACGGAGCCGGTCGAGGCGGCGGCGCCCGTGCGGCTGCGACTGGTCAACACCGACGACACGACGCACCGGTACGCCCTGGCCGGGACCCCGTTCCGGGTCGCCGCGATCGACGGATTCGACCTGCGGGAGCCGGCGCCGCTCGTGGACACCGCCGTCCTGATCCCCGCCGGGGGCCGCTACGACCTGGTGTTCAGCGCGCCGGCCACGCCCGTGGCGCTGTTCGTCGACGGCCGGGCGGTCTACGCGACCGGGACTGCGCCCGCGGCGACCGCCGGATGGCCGGTGCTGGATCCGCTCACCTACGGCGCCCGTTCGCCGGTGCCGTGGCCCCGGTTCGACCGGCGGTTCACCCTCACGCTCGACCGCGGCCTCGACCTGCACGGGCTGCTGCCGCGATACGCGCACACCGTCAACGGCAAGGCCGATCCCGACATCCCGCCGCAGGTCGTGCGCCTGGGCGACGTCGTCAAGTTCACGATCGTGAACCGTTCGCTGGTGGTGCACCCCTGGCATCTGCACGGCCACCACGTCCTGGTGCTGTCCCGCAACGGCAGCCCGGCGACCGGGAGTCCACTCTGGCTGGACTCGTTCGACGTGCGGCCCGGTGACGTGTGGGAGGTGGGGTTCCGCGCCGACAACCCCGGGATGTGGGCCAACCACTGCCACAACCTGCCGCACGCCGACGCCGGGATGACCTTGCACCTGATGTACGCAGAAGGGGAGGCCCGGATCGGACCTCCCCTTCACGTGCGCTGATCAGCGTTCGCAGTTCAGCCTGACGTCGTTCTCCAGCGCGAGGCAGCCGTCGCCGGCGGCGGTGCCGTTCGTGCCGCCGTCCAGCTGGTCGGCGACCCCGGTGGCGGTGCCGTCGGCGCCGTAGAGCTCGTCGTCGCCGGCGTGGCCGTAGATCCGGTCGCTGCCGCCCTCGCCGAAGAGGGTGTCGTTGCCGGCTTCGCCGTACAGGTGGTCGTTTCCGGGACCGCCCCGCAGGACGTCGTTGCCGCTGTTTCCGTGCACCCGGTCGGCGCCGCCGTAGTCCCAGAAGCTGTCGTTTCCGGCGCCCGCGTAGACGAGGTCGGCCCCGGTGCTGCCGTGGATCTCGTCGTTGCCGGCCTGGCCGTAGATCGTGTTGGGGCCGGCGTTCGCCTCGATGTAGTCGTTGCCGTCGCCGCCGTAGATGGTGTCGTTGCCGCCCTCGCGCCGGACGTCCCCGCCGGTGGCGCCGGCGTTGGAGACGTCGCCGTAGATGAAGTCGATGCCGCCGACCCCGCGCAGGATGTCCGCGCCGGCGCCACCCCAGAGGGTGTCCCGGCCTTCACCGCCGGTGATCTTGTCCTTGCCGCTGCCGCCGTCGCCGGCCAGGCTCAGCGTGGACTTGTTCACCAGGGTGTCGTTGCCGTCGCGCAGATAGACGCGGACGCTGACCAGCTTGACCTTGGCGGTGCAGCGAACCTTGGTCTTGTCGCCCTTGACCTTCTTGCAGCCGGCACCCGCCTTGATCGCGACCCGGTCGTCGATCGTCACGGTGTTGCCGGACAGCGTGATGACGACCTTGTTGGTCTTGCCGGTGGCCGCCTTGTACCAGACCTTGCCGCCGGTCTGCACGTAGGCCTTGCCGGTGCTGGCGGCCTGCGCGGGCGACGCAAGGGCGCCGGTCGAGACGGTGGCGAGCAGCGCCAGACCGACCCCGGCCAGCCATTGTGGACGTGACATGGAACCTCCCCCGTGAAAGCCGTGCGAACGTTTCTCACATCGACTGACGGCAGCTTAATGATGATGGTCAAGCGCCGAAAGACGTAACTCACGGTGAACGTTGGCTATCACATACGGGTACATGGAGAGATCCGTCGGCGCGGCCGTCCGGCAGGTCGGCGGCCCGGACCGGCCGCCTGAAGGGCGTCTAATCGCCTGGCCAGAGGCCCCCAGGGGCAGTTTGACCTTTCTTGCAGTCTGCGTGGTGACCTAGCGCTGCGGCGTCGCGTTCCGTACAGCTAACCGGGAACAAAGTTCACGGGAGGAACGAACGTGCTGAAGTTCAAGAATGTGGAAGAACAGGCGGCCTGGAACATGGCGGAGGCCCTGAGCGAGAAGGGCTTCTCCTGTATGCGACAGGCGGAGGAGGCCGCCGAGAACTTCCGGGTGGGCAAGATGCAGATGCGGCGCAACTTCAAGGCACGCGGCCTGTCCGAGGTGGATGCCGACATCCGCTGGTCAGGGATGACCGCGGCGAAGAAGGCGCTGTCCGACAACGGCTGGTACATGTCGCAGGCGACCATGTACAACGAGGCCGCCGCGGCGCAGTACGCGAAGGCGCTCTACCTGAAGAACTGCGATGAGGCCTAGGTCGCCGGCAGGCCGGTGCCGCCGAGTGAGGCGGTCCGGCCGGCCGCGTAGCCCAGCCGGCGGCCGGTGCCGGCCAGGCGGCGGGGCCCGAGCCGGGCCAGGTTCGGGTAGGTCTCGTCGCGCCGGCGATCCACCTGCTCGGTGCGGTCGACCAGGACGAGCTCGGCGCCCGGGACGTCGGCGGCCGCCTCCCGCTCCGCCTCGGTCAGCCGGGCCCGGATCGCCTCGGTGAAGCCCCACAGCCAGGATCGCCGGAACGCGGCCGGGTGGTCGAAGTCCGGGACCTGCGTCGCCGCCAGGCCGTGTGCGGCCTGCACGAGCAGCGACGTGAACAGCAACTCGATCCGTTCCAGGTCGGCGACGTGGCCGAAGAGATGGATCCGCGCCGTGCCGCGGCGCTCCAGGTAGACGACCCGCGAGCGCATCGCGACGGCGACGGCCCCGAGCAACCCGGCCTTGTCCCGGGCGTACGGCGCCTCGATCGTCACCAGCTTGTCCCCGACCGGGTCGAGGGCGGGATCGGCGCCCGCCAGCAGCGCCTGGTCGACGCCGTACTTGGCGATGAGCTGCGCCGCCTTCGCGGTGAACGCCTCGGCCTCGGCCGGCGTGCAGGCGGGATCCTCGGCCTTGGCGAGCAGCTTGCGTACCCGGGCGAGCAGGGGATCGTCGGTCATGCCGCCCGGTGGCGCAGCGTGGCCACCGTCGAGCCCGCGAGGGCGAGCAGGCAGTCCGGGAGCTGGCCGTCGGCGATCGCGGCGCCGAACAGCGCCTCACCGGTGAAGATGTCCCCGTTGACGTACGCGCTGACGAACCGCGCGACCCAGCGCTTGTCGTAGCGCGCGTCGTCGATCCCGGGGAAGTCGAGGGTCCAGGCGCCGCCCTTGGGCACGTTCTGTCCCACCATCGTCGCGGCGAGACACCAGGCCACGTCGTAGGCGCCGACGACCCCGGAGCGGTCGACAACGGCGTCGAAGGTGCCCACCACAGCGTCGCTGTCGCCGCTGAGCGCGCAGTCCAAGACCTGCGTCGCGTCGTCGAATGCGTGCTGTGGTATTTCCGTCACGTGGAAAAGGTACGCGGATCCGTCAAGAAATGCGGCTCAGACGCCCCTGAGTAGGCACGTGAGCCGGGCCGTGCAGACCCGCTCGCCGTCCTCGTCGGTGATGACGATCTCGTAGGTGACCGCCGTGCGGCCCCGGTGCACGGGCGTCGCGACGCCGGTGACGACCCCGGAACGCACACCCTTGTGATGGGTGGCGTTGATGTCGACGCCCACCGCGAACGGCCGGTCGACCGTCGCGCCGTGCAGCACCGCGCCGACCGAGCCGAGGGTCTCCGCGAGCACGCAGGACGCGCCGCCGTGCAGCAGGCCGTACGGCTGGGTGTTGCCCTCGACCGGCATCGTGGCGACGACCCGCTCCGGGGTCGCCTCGGTGATCTCGATGCCCATCCGCTCGCCGAGCGAACCGCCGCCCGCACTGCCGAATAGCCTCTGCAAGCCGTCCGCCGCTGTACTCATGTCGGGCAACGTTACCGGCGAGTCGCGTGGGGGCCAGCGACTTCTGTCACACCGGGCTGGCACGTTCCCGGGAGCAGTCCCGCCCGGCGCATACCTAGAGTTCGATCTCGGTCTCGGGTCGCGAGGGGGCGGCCCGGGCCCTAGGTTGGGCAGGACCCACCTCCGCCGCATCACCGAGGAGAAACTCATGAGCGAGCCCCAGGAGATCGTCGAGACTCGCGGCGACGACCGTGTCGACCTGCTGACGGGCGACACCAACGGCGACGGCAGGCCGGACGTCTGGGTCTCCGACACCGACGGCGACGGCAAGGCCGACCTGTTCCAGTTCGACACCGACGGCGACGGCAAGGTCGACATCACCATGGTCGACCTGGACGAGGACGGCACCCCGGACAAGGTCGTCGACGGCGACGGCGGGCTGCCCCCGGCGGTCTGACCCGTCCTACCCGCCGCCGAGCGTGCTGATGGCGGCCCAGAGCACGGCGATGGCGAGGGCCGTGGTGAAGACCGTCGAGGCGGTGCGCCGCCACGGCCCCTTGCCCTCGGGCGCCGTCGCCTCCGGGTGGCCGAGCCCGACGAGGATGCGACGCTGCCGGCGTACCTCGTGACACCAGCGACCCAGGTCCGGCGTGCCGCGGCTGAGCTCGACCGCGAGCCGGGCCTGCGCGCGCTGCAACCGCCGCACGGCCGACCGGGCCCGCAGGCCCGCCCGGATGCGGGCGTGCCAGCGCGCGGTCGCCCGGCGCGAGCCCGACTTCAGGACCTCGAGCTCGTCCGGCGTGATCAGCTCCGGGTCGTCGAGCTTGGCCAGCTGGTCGGCGTAGTAGTCCGCCTCGCGGTCGTGCGCGGACCTCACCAGCACCATGATCAGCAGTAGCGGCGGAAGGCCCTTGAAGAGGAGCACCGCGAGCAGCGCCAGCGCGCCGTTGCCGAGGCCGTCGCGGAAGAGCGGCGAGTTCCAGAGCACGTGCGAGGCCCAGGCGCCGAGGACGGCGAGCATGGCGACCCCCAGCCGGGTGCGCCAGCCGCGATCCGCGCGGACGACCAGATAGCCGATGCCGGCGCCGGCCAGCGCGCCGAAGAGCGTGTGGCTCCACACCCCGGAGAGGAAGCCGCGGAGCAGGAACGTCGTGATCACCGGCTCCACGTGGTCGCCGCGGCCGGCCAGGGCGACCGCGCCGAGCGCGTACACGATGTCCTCGATGATCTGGAAGCCCAGGCCGACCATCGCGCCGTAGACGACGCCGTCGAGCACGCTGTTGACCTGCGCGCGAGCGATCAGCACGATCGCCACCACGCCGAGGGTCTTGGCGATCTCCTCGACGGTCGGGCCGGCCAGCGCGGCACCCCAGTCGGCCGCGAGGTGCGGCGAGCCAAGCTTCGCGATGAGGTCGTCGAGGGCCGCGCTGCCGGGCAGGGACACGGTGGTGGCCACCAGGCCACCCCAGGCGAAGGCCAGCACCAGCAGGGCGGGCGGCTCGCGTTCGAGGAAGTCGAGCTCGGTGACGACCAGCCAGAACGGGACCGCGAGCAGCGCGAAGAGGGCGATAGCGGTCATCGTCGCCACCGGGTAGGTGCCGGCGAACCGTCCGGCGATCATCGTCATCCGGACGCCACCGGTGACCAGCAGGGCGAGCACGACCCAGAACGCGGGTAGCCGCATCAGCCCCTCGCCCGGCGCGTACCCCGGCTGCACGGGTGCGCTCCGGGCACTGCGCAGCCGGGGTTCGGCCGTCATTGCCCGGCCCTCGGCACGTATCGCAGCGTCCTGGTGCTGGCGTCGATCGCGGGCAGGATCCGGCCGAGGTCCAGGTCGGCGCCGCTGACGGTGACCTCGATGGTGCGGCCGTCGGCGACGAAGACGGCGTACCGGCCGCCGCGGCCGGGCGCGGTGTAGCCGCCCTGCAGGCCGGCCAGGCCGGTGCCGGTGGCGACGGTCAGCTCGGTGCCGGTGACCTGGTAGCCGGGCGTGCCGGTGATCCGCTGGCGGAGCCGGATCGCCGCGGCGCTCAGGTCACCGTCGAACGGGCGGACGGTGATCAGATAGCGGACCGGGCCGAGCCGGAACAGCACCGTCCCCGCTTCCTCGGTGGGCCGGGTCTCGGTGACGTCGATGCGCGCGCCGGGCGGCGGGACGACCGTCACCCCACCGCCGATCACGTACGGGCGGTCGGTCGGCACCGGGCGGTCGGCGGGCAGGGCGCGGTCGAACGCGGGTAGCCCGAAGGCGAGGCCGGCGAGGGCCGCGACGAGGCTGAGCGCACCGAGAAGGTTCGTCAGCTGACGCCGAGTGACCCACCCCATCCCAATACGCTAACGGCCCATTCGGGTGGACTCTCGGCATAGAACGTTTTGTCCGTTTACTCCAAACGTTCGTGCAGCATCCCCGGTGGCACGGTCCCGGTCAGCCAGACCCCGTTCTCGCTGCGGTGGAAGGCGTGCCCGGCCCGGGCCATGGCGCCCGCCGCCACCTCGAGGATCACCACTTCCGTGGCGCGGCGGCGGCCGACGACGAGGGCCGTCGCGACATCGGGCGACAGGTGTACGTGGTCCCGGCTCCGCGGCCGGAGCCCGTCCCTCATGATCGATTCGAGGTTGGCGCGGGGCGTGCCGTGGAACAGCGTGGCCGGCGGCTCGACGACGGGCAGCCCGAGGTCGACGTTCACCCGGCGGGAGTGGCCCTGGCTGGCACGGATCCGTTCGACGCCGCCCGGGTCCGCCTCGATCGCGAAGCGGGACTTGTCATTGCCCGCGACCACGGCGTCCAGGTCGGCGCGGGAGATGTTCAGGGCGGCGAGCAGCTCGGCGACCGGCACCCAGCCGTTGGGGTCCAGGGCGAGGCCGGCGGCCTCGGGCCGGTGGCGCAGCACCAGCGACATGCGCTTGCTGAGCCGAACCTGCTCGGGCGTCAACGCGGTCACGCGCACAGCTCCATGACCGCGACGTAGTAGGGCCGGTCCTCGGTGTCGACCGACGCGAGACGCCACCGGGTGCCGTCGAGCAGCTTCTCCAGCTCGTCCACCGAGCAGTTCAGGTAGTCGAACCACTCGGTGGCCAGGAGCCGGTAGCGCAGCCGCAGCCGGAGTTGCCCGCCGAGCCGGCCCCGCTCGGCGTTGCGGCGCTGGTAGGCGACGTGCACCGGATCGGTGGTCCCGTACGGATCGGTGCCCTGCGCGATGATCTGGGCACCCGGGCGGGCCAGGCTCGCGAGCGCGGCCAGGAAGGCCGGCGCCCGTTCCGGCCCCTCGATCAGCCCGAGGTTGTTGCCCAGCAACAGAAACGTGTCGTAGCCGGCACCCGAGCGGGCGTACGCGTCGACGGTGTTGAGCACCGTGTCCCGCAGGCCTCGCTTGCGGGCGACCTCGATCGCGCCGGCCGAGGTGTCCAGCCCGGTGACGGCCATGCCGCGCTTCTGCAGCTCCAGCGCGGTGCGCCCGGCACCCACGCCGATGTCGAGCACCGCGCCGCGGACCAGCCGCAGCGCGCGGTGGTCGTGCGGCTGCCACTCGTCCGGCCCGGCCAGGTAGTGGTCGGCGGGCGCGCCGTTGATCAGTCCGTCGTCACGCTCGATCACCTCGACGACCGGCCGGGGCACCCGCCCACCGGCCAGCGGCCGCGGCCCGATCCCGGTACGCACCGCGTACGCGTCCCGGATCATCTCCCCGAACACGTCACCCAGCAGTGGCTGATCCATTGTCACTACTCTTGGTCCATGGCGACGCTCGAGCAACTCGGTTCCGAGAAGTACGTCCTTCTGACGACGTTCCGCCGGGACGGCCGGGCGGTGCCGACCCCCCTCTGGGTGGTGCCCGACGGGGCCGGGCTGGCGTTCTGGACGCCGAACGGCGCCGGCAAGCTCAAGCGGATCCGCAACAGCGGACGCGTCACGGTGGCGGCCTGCGACATGCGCGGCAACGCCACGGGAGAGCCGATCGAGGCGCGGGCGCGGATCGGCGACGCCGCGGACCGCCGCCGGGTCGGCGAGGGCCTCAAGCGCAAGTACGGCATGATCGCCCGGCTCACCCTGCTCGGCAGCCGGCTGCGCCGGGGCATCGACGGCACGGTCGCCGTCCTGGTCTCCGCGGAACCGGTCACCTGAGGGGCCGATCGCCTGAGAAGACGAAGAAGGGGCGACTGCCTTTCGGCATTCGCCCCTGCTATCGATCTCTCGGCCGACTGAGGTTCGTTTTCAGTCGCCCTGACGCTGCGTGGGGATCTGCCCCTGCAGCAGGGCACGAACCTCCGACTCACGGTAGCGACGGTGCCCGCCCAGAGTGCGAATTGCACTGAGCTTGCCCGCCTTGGCCCACCGGGTGACGGTTTTCGGGTCGACGCGGAACATCGATGCCACCTCGGCCGGCGTGAGTAGCGGCTCAGGATCATGCGTACGCGATGCCATCGGTCACTCCTCCACAGGTACCTAAAGACATCGGCCGGGGTCCCGCCGGCCGGTGCGTCTCTCATGGTCCGGCTAGTCCCCGATGTCCGACATGGGCCGAACGGCCGAACGTCCCTAGATAGACGGTTGAAGCATGCCCGATTTTTACCTGTTTTCTACGCCAGAAAGCGTCTTGTTTGGACCGATTATCACGCTTCGCGGATCGGCGATTACGAAGAGTGTTCGCCTAGAGAGCGCTCTCTCGCGACCGCTTCCATACCCGTTCGTCCCATTTTCGCTGGTCACAGGCTTACATGTGTCGATCAGTTGCAACGCTCGAGAAGCTGGACGGCGCGCCACCGCGCGACGAGCTTCTCGTAGGCCTCGGTCGCCGCATCGGCATCGCCACGGGAGAGTGCCGAGAGCCCCGCCGCCGCCAGTCCGGGTGAATCGTCCTCGGCCAGGGCCTCCTCGCCGAGCAGGCCGGTCAGGCCGCCGTAGTCCAGCTCGACGACCGACCGCGGGTGGAACTCCTCCAGCCAGCGGGTGCCCTCCTCGACGGCGTCCGTGATCGGGGCGTCGCCCAGCGACTTGCGCAGCACCGAGACCGCCCGGTGCGCCCGGCGGCGGGCCTTGGAGATCTCCGTCCGGTACCGCAGCGTGCGCTTGCCGCCGGTCAGGTTGATCTCCCGCTCGTCGAGATCCACGAAGACGAACCAGCGCAGCGGCACGCCCCAGGTGGCGATCTGCTCGTGCACCCGGGGCACCCCGTGCTCCAGCACCTTCGCCCCGCTGCGCCAGTCCTCCACGATGGCCTTGGCCTGGCCGGCCAGGACCGGCGGCACGAAGGCGTCGGCCAGCACGCTGGGCACGCCGTCCCGGGCGTTCAGCGCGGCCTCGGCCACGCGCAGGCGCAGGTTCCAGGGGCAGACCAGCAGCGTGTCGCCCCACTCCAGCACGTACGCCTCGTCGGGCAGGTCGGGCAGGCGGGTCCAGCCCGCGCCCAGCGCCTCGAGCACGGCGGTGCGCTGCCGGACCGGTCCCTCGAGCGGACCCAGCGCCCGGCCCTCCCGCGCATAGCGACGCCAGAAAACCTGTCGGTCCCGGTCGAAGGCGGTCAGCGGTTCGTAAACCCGCAGGTACGACGCGAACAGTGACGGCACGGCGCGATCCTTTCACGAAATCGCCCGGGATTGACTCGTGCCACGGGGCCAATCGGATGGCCCGATCCACGGCTGGTGCCTGTTCCGGACAGGCGGCCGGGCCGCGGCGGGCCCAAGCCACCTGTCCGAAACAGGCACTAGGCTCGCTGATGTCCGGCACACCAAGCCGGAGCAGGCAGCCAGGCCCCACAAGGGCCGACCCACACACCTGTAGGAGTGAGCAGTCATGGGCGTGTTCGTAAGCAGCGACGGCACCGATGCCGCCGGGCACGAGCAGGTCGTCTTCTGTCAGGACCGGCACACCGGCCTGAAGGCGATCATCGGTATCTACTCGACGGCCCTCGGGCCCGCGCTGGGCGGCACCCGGTTCTACCCGTACGAGAACGAGGAGGCGGCGCTCGCCGACGTCCTCAACCTCTCCCGCGGCATGGCGTACAAGAACGCGCTGGCCGGGCTCGACCTCGGCGGCGGCAAGGCCGTCATCTGGGGCGACCCGAACCAGATCAAGACCGAGGGGCTGCTGCGGGCGTACGGACGCTTCGTGGAGTCGCTCCGTGGCCGCTACTACACCGCCTGCGACGTCGGCACCTACGTGCCGGACATGGACGTCATCGCCCGCGAGACCAGCTACGTGACCGGCCGCAGCCTCGAGTACGGCGGCGCGGGCGACTCGTCGATCCTGACCGCGTGGGGCGTCTTCCAGGGCATGCGCGCCGCGGCCGAGCACACCTGGGGCACGCCGACGCTGGCCGGGCGCCGGGTCGGCATCGCCGGGCTGGGCAAGGTCGGCAAGTACCTGGCGGGTCACCTCATCGAGGACGGCGCCTCGGTGGTCGCCACCGACGTCAACGAGGCCGCGATCGAGTGGGCACGCACCACGTACCCGCAGATCGACCTCGTCGCGGACACCCAGACCCTGATCACCAGCGACATCGACGTGTACGCGCCCTGCGCGCTCGGCGGTGCGCTCAACGACGACACCGTGCCAGCGCTGCGCGCCAAGATCGTCACCGGTGGCGCCAACAACCAGCTGGCCCACTCCGGCATCGAGAAGCTCCTCGAGGAGCGCGGCATCCTCTACACACCCGACTATGTGGTCAACGCCGGCGGCGTGATCCAGGTGGCCGACGAGATCGAGGGCTTCAACTTCGAGCGGGCCAAGCTGCGGGCGACCCGGATCTTCGCCACCACGGGAGAGATCCTGCGCCTCGCCGAGAACGAGGGCGTTCCGCCGGCGGTCGCCGCCGACCGGCTCGCCGAGCGGCGCATGGCGGAGGTGGGCCGGCTCCGGAGCATCTTCCTGAGCTGACCCGCCGCGGAGGCCGGGGCGGCGCCCCCGGAAGGTTGTGCGGTTTGTACACCATCGCGCGTCGGGTCCGTGACAAGCGAGGACGCGCGATGGTGGTACACGCAACCCGAGGTGCCGAAGCAGGCATCGTCCATGTACCGTAAGACCCACGAGAGATGCCTGACGTCATCGGGGCCCGCCTTCGGGCTGCCCCGAATTCTGTGCGAGGGGGTCGAGCCATGGGGCGCGGCCGTGCTAAGGCCAAGCAGACGAAGGTGGCCCGGGAGTTGAAGTACCACTCCCCGAACACCGACCTCACCGCCTTGCAGCGCGAACTGGCGGGTGCCGGTGGTAAGTCCGACCATCATTTCAACGACGACGATGATCAGTTCGTCGACGACGATGACGAGGACGACGCGGACGACGACCAGGACCCCTGGTCGCCTACAAGGCGCTGACCCGTATTGCACAGAGCACGCGGCTTACCGCGTGCTTCCGTGTGTCGTGGTCAATCCCTGGTCATTCCGGCGGGAACTATGAAGCCCACGCGGTGAACACCGCGTGGGCTTCATGAACCGAACCCTCAGCGGGGGCGGTTGTTCCAGTTGTAGAAGGTCGGGATGTTCTCGAAGTGGTTCCAGGCGCAGACCGCCGAGCCGTCCTTCGTCGTGGCCTCCGCGCGCCTCTGCCGGGCCTCCTCCGCCTCGTCGATGAGCGCGGCCAGCCCGGTCCGGGTCTGGTCCAGCCGTGCCGTCACGGGATCCGTCTCCACGCGGTCAGACGGCCGTGGGCTCGTGATCTCGGGCATGGTCCAGCACTCCCTCCAGTAGGCGAATCTTGCTGTTGCGGCAGTGGTCCGTCTCGGTGACGTCGAACCGGCCATGCTCGAAGTAGCGGTTGGCGGCGTGCGCGCCGCCGCAGAAGCCGAAGTACGGGCACTGTGCCCGGCAGGACTCGACGCCGTCCAGGAACTCACGGATCCACGGCGTCTCCGTCGCCCGGGCCAGGATCTCGCCCAGCGGGGTGGTGAGCACGTTGCCGCTGGAGAAGTCGCCGTACCGGGGGTCGTCGAAGCCGGCCAGCTCGGGTGAGAGCAACACCACACTGCCGTCGTGCGCGACGGTCGGTATCGGGTCCAGCCGCCGGGGCAGCACCTCGTCGGCGGTGCCGTCGAGGGCCGCGGCCGCGTACCGCAACGACCATTCGATCTCGCGCAGGTGAATCCGGGGGTCGCGGCGCCAGGCGCCGACCAGTTCGGCCCAGAAGGCCGTCACGGCGCCCGCCGGATGCCGGTTGTCGCGCTTGTTGACCCCCTCGAGCTCCTCGACGTTGATGCCGAGGACGTCGCAGCCGAGGTCGAGGAAGTAGTCGTAGAGCTCGGTGGCCAGGCCGGGCTCCGGCCGCCCCACCACGCAGAGCGCCGAGAACGGGATCCCGTGGCGGCGCAGGGCGTCGATGCCGCGCACGATCCGGTCATAGGCCGGCCGGTCGCCGCGGGTCACCCGGTCGCCGTTGCGCGCCTCCGGCCCGTCCACGCTCACGCTGACCCGGATCTGCCGGTCGGCGAGGAACTCGCACCAGGCGTCGTCGATGAGCGTCGCGTTGGTCTGCACGTGGTGCTCGACGCCGGCGTCGAACGGCGCCAGCAGGTCAGCGAAGTGGGCCCGGCCCGCGGCGAGCGGTTCGCCGCCGTGCCAGACCACCGAGAACCTTCCCGTACGCGACCAGGGGTTCACGGACGCGGCGACGGCCTGCGCGACCTCGACGGACATCCTCCGGTCCACCTGCCGGAAGGGCAGGTAGCAGTAGGAACAGTCGAGGTTGCAGAGGGTGGTGGGTTGCATGACGACATAGGTGGGCACCGGCGCGATGCCCCGCATGCCGCTCCAAAGGCCTGCCACCGCTCATACACCCCCGTTCTTCGTCAGGCTAGGTGCCGTCGTCCACCCTTCTGTTGAAAAAATGATCCGCGCGTGCCAACACATCGACACGCGCGGATCATTTCACATCAGGCAAGGGAAATTTCAGCCTCGGGTGTACTGGCCGACCATCTGCACCTGGCCGGTGCCTTCGATGACCTCGCCGACCTGCCAGGCCTCGACGCCGCGGCCGGTCAGGTAGGCCATCGCCCGGTCGGCGTCGTCCGAGGAGACGATCGCGAACATGCCGACGCCCATGTTGAACGTGGCCTCCATCTCCGTGTCCTCGATCCGGCCCTTGGCCTGGATCAGGTCGAAGATCGACTGCGGCCGCCACGACGAGCGGTCGACGACCGCGTCGGCGTGCTCCGGCAGGATCCGGACCAGGTTGCCGGGGATGCCACCGCCCGTGACGTGCGAGAACGCGCGGACGTCGGCCTCCTCGATCAGGCCGAGGCAGTCCTTGGCGTAGATCTTGGTCGGCGTCAGCAGCTCCTCGCCGAGGGTGCGCTGCCGGCCGAAGTCCTCGACCACCGTGTCCAGGCGCATCCGGCCGGCGCCGAGTAGCACGTGGCGCACCAGCGAGTAGCCGTTGGAGTGCAGGCCGGACGAGCGCATGGCGATGACGGCGTCGCCGATCTCGACCCGGTGGGCACCGAGGATCTCGCTCTCCTCGACCACGCCGACGCCGGTCGCCGAGACGTCGTACTCGTCCGGGCGCAGCACGCCGGGGTGCTCGGCGGTCTCGCCGCCCAGCAGCGCGCAGCCGGCGTAGCGGCAGCCGTCCGCGATGCCCGCGCCGATCTCCGCGACCTTGTCCGGCACGACCTCGCCGCAGGCGATGTAGTCGAGCAGGAAGAGCGGCTCGGCACCGCACGCCACCAGGTCGTCGACGACCATGGCGACCAGGTCGATGCCGATCGTGTCGTGGATGTTGAGCTGCTGGGCGATCACCAGCTTGGTGCCGACGCCGTCGGTGGACGAGGCCAGGATCGGGCTCTTGTACTTCTGGGTGTTGAGCTTGAAGAGACCGGCGAAGCCGCCCAGGTCGCCCATGACCTCGGGGCGGGTGGTCCGCTTGACCTTGGACTTCAGCAGTTCGACCGCGCGCTCGCCGGCGTCGATCGAGACACCGGCGTCCGCGTACGTCACCGTGCGCTTGCGTCCGCTCCGGCCGGCACCCGCCGACCACGGCTGGTGGTCGGCGCCTTCAGCACCGCTGGATCCGGCACTGTTGCGCTCGGACACGTGCGTCACGGTTCTCCCCTTAGTGCGCGGGTACCCGCGCGGTTGCAACTGCCGGTGCCGCGGTCTACGACGTCTCGGGTGGTGCTGGTGGTTCCGGTGTGCGGACCTGTCAACTACGGGCGACGCAGGGCGTCGGCGCCGCCAGGGCTGCCCACCAGGGGTTTCGCGGTCTCCCGCTCATCCTCCGGGTACTGCTCGTCTTCATGATCCTGGTCGAGCCCGGCCAGCGCGGCACCGGTGCCCTGCGCAGTGGCGTCGGGCATGGTGGCGCGCTTGCCGACACCCTCGAGCAGGTGCTTACCGATAAGGTGACCCGCCGGCAGTTCGATCGGATACTGCCCATCGAAACAGGCCATGCAGAGCCGCGTCTTCGGCTGCTCGGTCGCCTGGACCAGGCCGTCCAGCGAAACGTAGCCGAGCGAGTCCGCGCCGATCGAGCGCCGGATGCCGTCGATCTCCAGGCCGTTGGCGATCAACTCGGCCCGGGTCGCGAAGTCGATGCCGTAGAAACAGGGCCATTTCACCGGCGGAGACGAGATCCGCACGTGCACCTCGAGGGCGCCGGCCTCGCGCAGCATCCGGATCTGGGCCCGCTGGGTGTTGCCGCGCACGATCGAGTCGTCGATCACGACGATCCGCTTGCCGCGCACGACCTCGCGCAGCGGGTTCAGCTTCAGCCGGATCCCGAGCTGGCGGATTGTCTGCGAGGGCTGGATGAAGGTGCGGCCGACGTAGGCGTTCTTCATGAAGCCCGCGCTGTAGGGGATTCCGGAGGCCTCCGCGTAGCCGATCGCGGCCGGAATGCCCGACTCCGGTACGCCGATGACGAGATCGGCCTCGACCGGGTGCTCCTTGGCCAGCTTGCGGCCGACCGCGACCCGGGCCGAGTAGATGTTGCGGCCCGCGATCGTGGTGTCCGGACGGGCGAGATAGACGTACTCGAAGAGGCAGCCCTTGGGCTCCGGCGCCGCGAAGCGGGTGGAGCGCAGGCCGTGCTCGTCTATCGCGATGATCTCGCCCGGCTCGACCTCGCGGACGAAGCTGGCGCCGACGATGTCGAGGGCGGCGGTCTCGCTGGCCACGGCCCAGCCGCGCTCCATCCGGCCGAGCACCAGCGGACGGACGCCCTGGGCGTCGCGGGCCGCGTACAGGGTGCTCTCGTCCATGAAGACGAAGCTGAACGCGCCGCGCAGGCGCGGGAGCACCTCGACGGCCGCGGCCTCGACCGACAGGTCGGGGCGGCTGGCCAGCAGCGTCGTCACCAGCGCGGTGTCGGAGGTGCCCATGTCGGCCTCGAGCCCGCGCTCGGCGATCTCGCGGGCGAGCTCGGCGGTGTTGACCAGGTTGCCGTTGTGCGCCAGCGCGATCGTCGTGCCGGCGGTGGTGGCCCGGATCGTCGGCTGGGCGTTCTCCCAGTTCGAGCCGCCGGTGGTCGAGTAGCGGGTGTGCCCGATGGCCAGGTGCCCGCGCAGGCTGGCGAGGGTCGGCTCGTCGAAGACCTGCGAGACGAGTCCGAGATCCTTATAGACGACCACGCCCGAGCCGTCGCTGACGGCGATGCCCGCTGCCTCCTGGCCCCGGTGCTGGAGTGCGAAAAGGCCGAAATAGGTAAGTTTCGCGACCTCTTCCTCAGGGGCCCAGACCCCGAAGACGCCGCAGGCATCGCGAGGTCCGCGGTCCTGGGGGTCGAGATCGTCGGTCAACCGGCCGTCGCCTCGGGGCACGCGCTTGCTCCCTCATGCTGATCTGCTCGGACTTGCGGGTCTCTTCCGACCGCCCAGTGTACGCGAGCCGGGGAGCGGTCAACTCGGGTGCACAGGGAGGTACGGAGTCAGATCTGTGCGTATTCCACTGGCCCGAACCCGGCCGGACTCCACGGCGTCGTCCCAGGTCAGACGCCCCGTGGCGACCAGCAGCCAGGTCATCGGATCCGTCTCGACCACGTTGGGCGGGGTGCCCCGGGTATGACGCGGACCGGCTACGCACTGAATCGCACCGAAAGGTGGAATACGGACCTCCACCGATCGGCCGGGCGCGGTCCGCGCCAACTCGCCGAGCAGCGCCCGGACAGCGTCGCGCAGCACTGTGCGCTCGGGTTCATCGCCCCGATCCAGCGCGTCCAACGCGTCTGTCACGGACTCGGATTTATTGTGCGCAGGAGACACGTCGGGACAATACGACCCGGCTTCGGATAAGAACCAGGCGGCCCTGGGTCGCGCCGACGTCGTGTGACAGGGCATAGTGGCCGACGGTGTGTACTCGTAGCGGGATCTTAGGGCAGTTCGAAAGCGCCCGGTGACCGTGCGACCCGGAAGGCGGTGGACGTGACAACGCACCTACGAGCCAGGGCCCTCCAGGCCGGTGCGTTCCTGGCACTGATCGGTGGCGTTCTCGTTGCCGCACCCTCAGCTGCTCTAGCGACAGCACCGACTGTAACCGTGAGCTCACTGTCGTCGGGTGACGTCCCCTCGGGCGGCGAGACCACGCTCACCTACAAGGTGACAAATCGGAACGCAGAGGCCGGGACCGTGACGGTCGTGGTCAGCGCCAACGGCATGTCCTGCAGTGGACAGTGCAACTTCGACGAGCCGATCGGCCCCAACGAGGCCAAGGAATACACGGCGAAGCTGAAGGCCGGCAACGTCGACCCGGGCCAGACCAAGGACACCCGGATCCAGGTCTCGGCGGACATCGGCGGGGAGAGCGGCAACGCCGGCCGCAACGTCACGCTGCGCGGCCCCGAACAGGCGCAGACCGTGCGCCAGGTCAGCGGCAAGGTGAAGGACCAGGAAGGCAAGGCCGTCGCGGGCGCGCTGGTCGGCCTGCGCGACAGCCAGAACCACCAGTACGACACCACCACGAACGGCGACGGTGGCTACTCCTTCACCAGCACCGACAGCAAGCCGATCGCGGTCGGCGCGCTGGCCGTGGCCGCCACCAAGGGCGGCTACGACGTCGCCTCGGTGAACGCGCAGGGCAGCTCCGGCAAGTCGATCAACGTGCCGCTCACCATCAAGCTGAAGGCCGGCGCGTCGCCGTCCACCAGCCCCTCCGCGACGGCCAGCGCGAGCGCCGAGCCGACCGAGGAGGTCAGCGAGGACGCCACGGACCCCGCCACCGACGACAGCGCCGCCGCTCTCGACCAGACCCCGACCTCGGGCGAGGACGAGGGCTCCGGCTCGATGCTCTTCATCATCCTCGGCGGCCTGCTCGTCGCGGCCGGCATCGGCGCGATCGTGCTGGTCCTGATGCGCCGCAAGGCCGGCGAGGACGCGGACGGCGCCGACGGCGCGGACGCACCCCTCGGCGGAGCACAGCCTGCCGCGGCCGGCAACCGGTACCCCGGCGCCGGGGAGACCCGGCTGGCCGGTGCGCCGATGGGTGGCGCACAGGCCACGATGATCGCTCCGCGCTCGGGCGCACCGTCCATCGGGGACGCTCCGACGATGATCCACCGCGCGCCCCCGGTCGTCGACGAGTTCCCGGACCCGTACGGCGCGCCGATGCCTCAGGGCGGCGGCTACAACGCGCCCGGTGGCTGGGGTGCCGCGGGCGCCGCCGGTGCCGCGGGTGCGGTGCCGGGCGCGTACGGCGCGGCCGGCCAGTACGGCGGCGCTCAGGTGCCGGCGCAGGGCGGCTACCCGGAGCAGGCCGGCTACGACCAGGCGGCGCCCTACGGCGCTCCCCAGGGCGGCTACAACGAGCCGGACGGCTACGACCAGGCGGCGCCGTACGGCGCTCCCCAGGGTGGCTACGAGCAGCAGCCGCAGCAGCGCTACGACGAGCCGACCGGCATGTACCGGCCGGAGCCCGGCGGCTACCCGCAGGAGGCCGGCTACGCCGACCAGGGTGGCTACGGCGGCGCGGAGCCGGCGTACGGCCAGAACGCCGGCTACGGCCAGGGCGGCGACGACTACGCCGGCCAGGCACCGGCCCGGGGCGGCGCCTACCCGGGCGGCGGAAACGGCTACGCCGGTGGCGCTTACGGCGCTCCCGCCGAGCCGGCCGACCAGGGTGGCGGCTACGGCCAGTGGGACGGCCAGGGCGGCGCGGTCGACAACGGCAACGCCTACGGCGCCCCCGCCGGCGGTGGCGCGTACGGCGCTCCGCAGGGCGGCCAGGCCTACGGCAACCCCAACTACGGCGCTCCCGCGGGCGGCGGCTACGACCAGGCCGACGGCTACGGCGCCGAGCAGGGCGGTTACGACCCCCGGGCGGCATATGGGCGGCCGGACGGCTACGACCCGCAGCAGGGCGGCGGCCGGGGTCAGCAGCCCCCCGGCGGCGGCTACGGCGGCCCG
Source organism: Amorphoplanes digitatis (assembly GCF_014205335.1). NCBI lineage: Bacteria > Bacillati > Actinomycetota > Actinomycetes > Micromonosporales > Micromonosporaceae > Actinoplanes > Actinoplanes digitatis. Next base: position 8,676,783 of record NZ_JACHNH010000001.1, read on the forward strand.
GTCGGCCAGGGCGGCTACGGAGCCGACCAGGGTGGCTACTACGGCGCGGAGCAGCAGGGGGGCGGCCGCCACGGCGGACCGCCGCCGGAGGCGACGCGCCCGGGCCAGCGACGTCCCCTCGACTGGATGGACGACTGACCCACCGAATCACCGAAGCCGGCCCCGTCAGTTGACGGGGCCGGCTTTTTCCTGCCCTACGAGAGACCGCCCGGCATTCGTGGGCCGGGAAAGCAGAACGCCACGACCGGGCTGGTGCCCTGCCGTGGCGTTCTGGATCGTTCTGCTGTCAGTCCTTGCTCTCCGGCTCGTCGGACTGGCCCGGCTCCGGCGTGATCGGACCGCCCGGCACCTCACCGGCCCCGGCCGTCGCCGAACCGCCGGCCTCCTGCGCCGCGGCGGACGCGGCCGGCTCGGGCTGAGCGGTAGCGGGCTCCCCGATCTCCAGCGTGACCGACTGACCGCCGACCTCGGCGACCGGCGCGGCCGACTGGGCCGATGCGGTCGGCTGGGACGGCGCGGCCGGGGCAGCGATCGTCTCGGCCGGGCCGCCGAACAGGTTGCGCAGCGTCGCCGTGAAGGCCTCGCGCAGCTCGTCGAGCCCGATCGAGAACTCGTTCTGCACCTCGAGCACGGGCTCCGCCGCGGTGACGCCGATCTGCGCGCAGGCGACGTTGTGCTCCGCCGCGAGCGCCACGAAGGCCTTGTCGTGGCCGCGGGGCACCGTCACCAGGGCACGGCCCGCCGACTCGCTGAACAGCCACACGAACGGCGTGGTGGTCGCGTCCAGGTCGGGGAGCGCGATCCGGGCGCCGACGTTGCGCCGCAGGCAGGACTCGACGAGCACCTGGGCGAGGCCGCCGTCGGAGAGGTCGTGCGCCGCGACGACGAGCTCGCGCTCGGCCGCCTGGGCCATCATCCGGCCCAGCGCCTGCTCGTGTGCCAGGTCGACCTTCGGGGGGCGTCCGCCCAGGTGGCCGTGGGTGACCCACGCCCACTCGGAGCCGGACAGCTCGCACCGGGTGTCGCCGAGCAGGAAGAGCAGGTCGCCGTCGCCGGCCGGCGGCGGGAAGCCCATCGGCACGCGGCGCGCCACGTCGGCGAAGACGCCGAGCACACCGACCACCGGGGTCGGGTGGATCGCGGCCGCGCCGGTCTGGTTGTAGAAGCTGACGTTGCCGCCGGTGACCGGGATGCCGAGCTGCTGGCAGCCGTCGGCGAGACCGCGGACGGCCTCGGCGAACTGCCACATGACCGCCGGGTCCTCGGGCGAGCCGAAGTTCAGGCAGTCGGTCACGGCGATCGGCTCGGCACCGGTGACGGCGACGTTGCGGTACGCCTCGGCCAGTGCCAGCCTCGCGCCCTCGTAGGGGTCGAGCCGGGCGTAGCGGCCGTTGCCGTCGACGGAGAGCGCGACGCCGAGCCCGGTGCGCTCGTCGATGCGCAGCACGCCGGCGTCCTCGGGCTGGGCGAGCACGGTGTTGCCGAGCACGTACCGGTCGTACTGCTCGGTGACCCAGCTCTTGTCGCACAGGTTCGGCGACGCGATCATCCGCAGCACCGTCGCGCGCAGGTCGTCCGGGGTGGACGGGCGCGGCAGCGTCTCGGCGCGGTCGGCCTGGAGCAGGATCAGGTCGGCGGGCTCGCGGATCGGCCGGGCGTAGACCGGGCCGTCGTCGGCGAGCGAGCCGGGCGGCACGTCCACGACGATGTGGTCGTTCCAGCTGATCACCAGGCGGCCGGGCTGGCCGTCGGTCTCGCTGGGGGTAACCTCGCCGATGTTCGTGGCCCAGACGCCCCACTTCTCGGCGACCTTGAGCACGTCCTCAAGCTTCTCCGGCGCGACGATCAGGAGCATGCGCTCCTGCGACTCGCTGGCCAGGATCTCGGTCGGCGACATCGAGGCCTCGCGCAGCGGCACGCGCTCCAGGTAGACCCGCATGCCCGTGCCCGCGGCGGCGGCGGTCTCGGTGAGCGCGCAGGTCAGGCCCGCGCCGCCGAGGTCCTGGATGCCGACGACCAGGCCGGCGTCGTACAGCTCGAGGCAGCTCTCGATGAGCAGCTTCTCCATGAACGGGTCGCCGACCTGCACCGACGGACGGCGCTGCTCGGCGCCCTCGTCGAAGGTCGCGGAGGCGAGGACGGAGACGCCGCCGATGCCGTCGCGGCCGGTGCGCGCGCCCATCAGGACGACGACGTTGCCGACGCCGGCCGCCTCCTTGCGCTGGAGGCGCTCGACCGGCAGCACGCCGATGCTCAGCGCGTTGATCAGCGGGTTGCCCTGGTAGCAGGGGTCGAAGACGATCTCGCCGCCGATGTTGGGCAGGCCGAGGCAGTTGCCGTAGCCGCCGATGCCGGCGACGACGCCGGGCAGCACGCGCGCGGTGTCCGGGTGGTCCGCGGCACCGAAGCGCAGCGGGTCCATCACGGCGATCGGGCGGGCGCCCATCGCGAGAATGTCGCGGACGATGCCGCCGATGCCGGTCGCCGCGCCCTGGTAGGGCTCGACGAAGCTCGGGTGGTTGTGCGATTCGACCTTGAAGGTGACCGCGAGCTCGTCGGAGATCTGGACCACGCCCGCGTTCTCGCCGATTCCCGCGAGCATCCGGGTGTTCTTCGGGGCCTTCTCGCCGAACTGGCGCAGGTGCACCTTGCTCGACTTGTAGGAGCAGTGCTCGCTCCACATGATCGAGTACATCGCCAGCTCGGAGGCGGTCGGACGGCGACCGAGGATCTGGCGGATCCGGTCGTACTCGTCGTCCTTGAGGCCGAGCTCGGTGTGCGGCTGAAGCTCGTCGCCGGTGTTCAGCGCCCGCTCGACGGTGTCGGGACCCCCGTCGAACTGGTTGACCAGCACGTCGGTGGCGGCGAAGCCGGTCGGCTTGGCCGGCTGGCCGGACGCCGCCGGCGGCTGGTTCGGTAGCCCCGGCGCTGCGGCGTCGCTGGTCGCCGTGTCGTGCTGGGTGGTCATCGCTGGGCTCCCCCTGTGAGCTGCCCGCCCGCGGCCGTCCCGGCCAGGTGCCGCAGTGCGGAGGTGAAGAAGCCGAGGCCGTCGAGCGACGGGCCGGTCAGCGCCTCCACCGCGTGTTCCGGGTGCGGCATGATGCCGACCACGTTGCCGGCCGCGTTGGTGATCGCGGCGATGTCACGCTGCGAGCCGTTCGGGTTGCCGCGCGTGTATCGGGCGACGACCCGGCCCTCGCCCTCGAGCTCGTCGAGGGTGCGCTTGTCCGCGACGAAGCAGCCCTCGCCGTTCTTCACCGGGATCAGGATCTCGCTCCCGGCGGTGAACGCGTTCGTCCACGCCGTCGACGCCGACTCGACGCGCAGGTGCTGGTCGCGGTTGCGGAAGTGCAGGTGCTGGTTGCGGGTGAGCGCGCCCGGCAGCAGGTGGGCCTCGCAGAGGATCTGGAAACCGTTGCAGATGCCGAGCACCGGCAGGCCGCCGCGGGCGGCGTCGGCGATGGTCTCCATGACCGGCGCGAACCGGGCGATGGCGCCGCAGCGCAGCGCGTCGCCGTAGGAGAAACCGCCGGGCAGGATCACGGCATCGACGCCGTGCAGGTCCGGGTCGCCGTGCCAGAGGCGCACGGACTCGGCGCCGGCGATCCGCGCGGCGCGTGCCGCGTCGCCGTCGTCGAGCGAACCCGGGAAGGTGACGACTCCGATCCGCATGGTCACGCGCTCATCTGAGCGGCGTCACCGGCGGCCTCGTCGACCCGGATCGAGAAGTCCTCGATGACCGGGTTGGCGAGCAACTTATCGGCGATCTCGCGAGCGGTGTCGAGGTCGGGTTCACCAGCGAACTCGATCTCGATCCGGCGCCCGATGCGTACAGAGGAGATGTCACTGACACCGAGCCGCGGCAGCGCGTTGGCGACTGCCTGGCCCTGCGGATCGAGAATCTCCGGCTTGAGCATGACGTCGACGACGACGCGAGCCACGGGCACTCCTGACTGTGTAGGTCCGCAGTTGGGTGGCCCTCTAAGGGGCGAGCGGCCACAGCCTACCCTGTACGACTCCCGTGCGGCCCATCGGCCGGTGTCGGCAGGCCGACGCCAGGGGCGCTGAGCAGGGAATCTCGCTGGTGATCTCGACCACCGGGGAGATCACGGCGAGGTGTCGGATGATCACGTTCGGTCACTCGCGTCATCACACGGTGATATGTGTGAACTGGAGTCTTGTCGCGGAACGCGGTCAACCTTAACGTTCGGTCGAAATAGTTCGATGAATCCCCCGCATCGACTGACCTTCGGAAGGAGCCCGACGTGCGCATCCGCATCGTCGTCGCCTCTCTGGCCACCGCCCTGGCCGGCAGCCTGGCCATCCCCGCCGCCGCGAACGCGGCGGAGTCCGGGCCTGACCAGATCATCGGCGGCAGCACCGTCTCCTCGGCGCCCTGGGCCGCCGCCGTCTTCAGCAACGGCAGCTTCACCTGCTCCGGCACGATCATCTCGGCGAACTACGTCCTCACCGCCCGGCACTGCATCAGCGGCACGATGTCGGTCCGGGTCGGCAGCGTCAACCGCACCTCGGGCGGCGTCACCCGCACGGTGAGCTCCACCACGACCCAGAACGACCTCGCGCTGATGCGGCTGAGCAGCTCCGTCTCGACCAGCTACATGCCGCTGTCCAGCTCGTACCCGCCCGTCGGCTCGACGAACTCGCTCTACGGCTGGGGACAGACCTGCTACAGCGGGTGCGGCGCCTCGACGGTGCTGAAGACCGCGACGGTCCAGGTCACCTCGACGAACGTCACCGACGCGTACGGCGGCCGGGCGATCGCGTCGAGCCGGATCAACGGCAACGCGTGGCGCGGCGACTCCGGCGGCCCGGAGGTCTACAACGGCGCCCAGGTCGGCGTGGCGTCGACCGCGGACGGCCAGAGCCGGCAGTACTACGGCAGCGTCGCCTACAACCGGGCGTGGATCACCTCGGTCGCGGGCGTCTGAGATCTCCGTCGGGGTGCGGCGCGATGGAAGCTCCGCCGCACCCTGACGGCATCATCGGCCTAGAGAATCGGCGCCGGGGCGTACTTCGCCGCCTCCGGGTGGGCCGCGACGATCTCCGCCACCCGCTCCGCCACCGCCTGAACCTGCGCCGGTGCCGCGCCGACGAAGGCCGCCCGGTCCGCCACCAGCGCGTCGATCTCCGCACGGGAGAGCTGTAGCCGGCCGTCCGCCGCCAGGCGGTCGAAGAGGTCGTTCTCCGCGATGCCCTGCTCGCGCATCGCCAGCGCGACGGCCACCGCGTGCTCCTTGATCACCTCGTGCGCCAGCTCGCGGCCGACACCCTTGCGCACCGCCGCGACCAGCAGCTTGGTGGTGGTGAGGAAGGGCAGGAAGCGGTCCAGCTCGCGCGCGGTCACCGCCGGGTACGCCCCGAACTCGTCGAGCACCGTCAGGAAGGTCTGGAACAGGCCGTCGGTCGCGAAGAACGCGTCCGGCAGGGCCACCCGGCGGACCACCGAGCAGGAGACGTCGCCCTCGTTCCACTGGTCGCCGGCCAGCTCGCCGACCATCGACAGGTAACCGCGGACGATCACCGCGAGGCCGTTGACCCGCTCCGACGAGCGCGTGTTCATCTTGTGCGGCATCGCCGACGAGCCGACCTGACCCGGCTTGAAGCCCTCGGTGGCCAGCTCCTGGCCGACCATCAGCCGGATCGTGGTGGCCAGCGACGACGGCGCGGCGACGACCTGTGCCAGCGCCGACACCACGTCGAAGTCGAGCGACCGCGGGTAGACCTGGCCGACGCTGGTCAGCACCCGCTCGAAGCCGAGATGCGCCGCGACCTTGCGCTCCAGCTCGGCCAGCTTCGTCGCGTCGCCGTCGAGCAGGTCGAGCTGGTCGGCGGCCGTGCCGACCGGACCCTTGATGCCGCGCAGCGGGTAGCGCCTGATCAGGTCGTCCAGCCGCTCGTACGCGATGAGCAGCTCCTCGGCGGCGCTGGCGAACCGCTTGCCCAGCGTGGTCGCCTGTGCCGCGACGTTGTGCGAGCGGCCGGTCAGCACCAGGTCGCCGTATTCGAGCGCCCGCTCGGCGAGCCGGGCCAGCGTAGTGACGACGCGGCTGCGTACCAGCTCGAGGGAGGCCCGGATCTGCAGCTGCTCGACGTTTTCGGTGAGGTCGCGCGAGGTCATGCCCTTGTGAATGTGCTCGTGCCCGGCCAGCGCGCTGAACTCCTCGATGCGCGCCTTCACGTCGTGCCGGGTGACCCGCTCGCGCCGGGCGATGCTCGCGAGATCGACATCGTCGACCACCGCCTCGTACGCCTCGACCACGCCGTCCGGCAGCGCGATGCCGAGGTCTCGCTGCGCCCGCAGCACCGCGAGCCACAGCCGGCGCTCCATCCGGATCTTCTCCTCCGGCGACCAGAGGTCGACGAGGTCGGCGGACGCGTAGCGGCTGGCGAGGACGTTCGGGATGCTCACGGCGCCGATTCTTCCATGGTCCGCTCGGCGGCCTCCGGGCTCGTCGGGAGACGGTGCCGCAGGTTACGCACGGAACCGCTGCTCAGCATCCAGGCCACGGCGAGCGCGATGAGCGCGGCAGCGCCCACGAGCGTCGACTCGACGCCGATGACCTCCGCGATCGGCCCGGCGGCGACCTGCCCGACGGGGATCGCGACGAACGAGCCGACCATGTCGTAGGAGTAGACGCGCGCGAGCCGGTCGGCGGGGATGTGCTCCTGCATCGTCGTCTCCCACGCGACGCAGAACTGCTCGATGCCGAGACCCGCCAGGAACGCGGCGCCGATGAGCAGCCCGAGATGCGGCGCGACGCCGAGGGTGAGCATCGGCAGCACCTCGAACGCGGTACAGAGCACGCCGACGAAGAGCAGCCGGCGCGCCCGCAGCCGCAGGGCGAGGACGCCGCCGAGCACCATGCCGACGGTCTGCGCGGCGAGCACGAGGCCCCAGGCCCGGCGGCCGACGGTGTCGTCGGCCACCACGGGGCCGAGCACGCTGATCCCGCCGTTGAGCGCCAGGTTGATGACGCTGAAGCCGGCGACGACGACCCACAGCCAGGTGCGGCTCCGGAACTCGGTCCAGCCGGTACGCAGGTCCGTGAGGATCCCGCCCGGCGCGGCGTCCGGCGCGGCGGCGGCCGGCGCGGCGGCCGCGGGCGGCAGGCGGAGCAGCCCGAAGGCGAACGCCGAGAGGGCGAAGGTGGCGGCGTCGATCGCGATGCCCCAGCCCGGGCCGGCGGCCGCGACGATCACGCCGCCGACCGGGGCGCCGACGATGATCGCGCCGTTGAGGAAGAGGCGGTTCAGGGCGTTCGCCTGCTGGCGGATGTCGGCCGGGACGAGCTGCGGCACGATCGCCGACGAGGCCGGCAGGGCCAGCGCGCTGACCATGCCGTTTGCCGCGGACAGGGCGATCAGCAGCGGCACCGTCGCCGCGCCGGAGAGGACCAGCGCGGCCACCGCCGCCTGGGTGATCGCCGCCGCGACGCTCGCGCCGACCATCAGCAGGTGTTTCGGCAGGCGGTCGGCGAGTGCGCCGCCGAAGAGCAGGAACACGACGTTGAAGAGCATCCGGGCGCCGACGACGAGGCCGAGGTCGCTCGGCGACCCGGTCAGGTCGAGGACCGCGAAGGCCAAGGCGATGGGCGCGATCGCGTTACCGAGGGCGTTGATCGTGCGCCCGGCGAGCAGGAACCGGAACGGCGCGAGACGCAGCGGCGCGAGAGCACCCGTACCCGCGCCTTTCAGCTCGCTCATTGGTCCTCCATGTGGAACATCGCGATGGTGGTGTTGGCGCGGACCGTGCCGGGGGTGTGCGGCGCCCTCGCCGCGTCGTGCAGGCCGCGGGCGGCCTCGGCGATCCGGTCGCGGGTCTCGCGCCAGACCTGGGGGTCGACCCACAGCTCGGCGTCGACCATCAGGCCGCCGACGGACCAGTCGGCCTCGGCCGTGCGCCGGATCAGCTCGTTGGCCACCGCCGCGATCAGGGCGCGCTGGGCGTCCGCGGCGTGCTGGTCCGGGAAACCCCCGGGGTCACGCCCGCGATCCGCGTCGTAGCGGTAGCGCTTGGCGACGCCACCGCGGATGCGCTCCTCGCCGGCCTGCACGATCAGGCCGGCGGACAGCAGGTTGCGCAGGTGGTAGCTGGCGTTGGCGTGGGTGAGCGCGAGCTCGCGGGCGACGTCCGCCGCGGTGAGCGGCGCGCTCGCCAGCAGCGACAGCATCTGTAGCCGGAGCGGGTGTGCCATCGCCCGCAGCGCGGCCTGGCGGGGCGCATCTCCCAAAGACATGTTGGGGAGTCTGGCAGAGACCGGCCTCACTGTCCACCAACCGTTCGGGGGTTGAGACACTGCAATATGACGCGGTTATCGCTAGGGTTACCCGCGAGTAGGTTTGGCGCTCATTCCGAAAGGTCCACCGATGACTGATTTCAGCCCAGAGTCGTTCGCCGCGATCGGCCCCGCGGAGTTCGCACAGCTCGTGAAGTCCACTCCGGACTCCAAGCTCGCCGAGGTGATGGCCGCGGAGAATCGGAACAAGATTCTCGACGAGGTGTTCAACCGGATGCCCACGCTGTTCCGCGCGGACCGCGCCGGTGCGACGCAGGCCGTCATCCACTGGAACATCTCGGGCGGCCCGGGCGGCAGCACGGACAGCTACGAGACGGTGATCGAGAACGGCGCCTGCACCGTCACGAACCAGCCGGCCCGCGAGCCGAAGCTCAGCATGACCATGGAGCCGGTGACGTTCCTCAAGGTCGTGACGGGCGACGGCAACCCGATGATGATGTTCATGACGGGCAAGATCAAGGCGAAGGGCGACCTCGGCCTGGCGGCCCAGGTGGCCAAGCTCTTCGACATCCCGAAGAACTGACCGGAGTACCCGCGCAGCGGCGCACCCGGCACGAAACGCCCCGGCGGACCGAGCGGCCCGGCCGGGGCGTTTGGCGTCTCAGAGCTTGATCCGGCCTTCCACCGCGCCGAGGGCGATGTCGGTGCGGTGGTGGGAGCCTTCCAGCTTGATGCCGTCCACCAGGGCGTACGCCGCCGCGCGCGCCGCGGCCAGGTCCGGCCCGGTCGCCGTCGCGCTGAGCACCCGGCCACCCGCCGACACCAGCGCGCCGTCCGCCCGGCGGGCGGTGCCCGCGTGGATCACGCCGGGCTGCTCGCCGCCGGAGATGACATCACCCGTACGCGGCGTGCCCGGGTAGTTGTGGCCGGCCACCACCACCGTGACCGCCGAGCCGCCGTGCCAGCGCAGGGGCGGGAGGTCGGCCAGCGTGCCGGTCGCCGCCGCGTGCAGCAGCCCGCCCAGCGGCGAGGCCAGCAGCGCCAGCACAACCTGGGTCTCCGGGTCGCCGAAGCGGGCGTTGAACTCGATGACCCGGGGGCCCTTGCCGGTCAGCGCCAGCCCCACGTAGAGCAGACCGGCGAACGGCGTGCCCCGCTCGCGCATCTCGGCGAGCGTCGGCATCACGGTCTCGGCCATCACCCGCTCGACCAGGTCGGCCGGCGCCCAGGGCAGCGGCGCGTACGCGCCCATGCCGCCGGTGTTGGGCCCCTCGTCGCCGTCGGCCACCCGCTTGAAGTCCTGCGCGGGCATCAGCGGCACCGCGGCCGTCCCGTCGGTCACCACGAACAGCGACACCTCGGGCCCGTCCAGGAACTCCTCGATGACGACCCGGCCGCAGTCGCGGGCGTGCTCCAGCGCGACCTCGCGGTCCGACGTCACCACGACGCCCTTGCCCGCGGCGAGGCCGTCGTTCTTCACCACGTAGGGCGCGCCGAACTCGTCGAGCGCGGCCGCGGCCTGCTCCGGAGTGGTGCAGGCGTGCGAGCGGCCGGTCGGCACGCCGGCCGCCGCCATCACGTCCTTGGCGAACGCCTTCGAGCCCTCCAGCCGGGCGGCCGCGGCGCTCGGGCCGAAGCAGGCGATGCCCTTGGCCCGCACGGCGTCGGCGACGCCGGCCACCAGCGGCGCCTCCGGGCCGATCACCACCAGGTCGGCGGCCAGCTCGACGGCGAGCGCCGCCACGGCGGCCGGGTCGTCGGCCCTGACCTCACGAAGGTCGGCGACGGTGGCGATGCCGGGATTGCCCGGGGCCGCCGTCAGGCGCTCCACCGAGGGGTCCGCGGCCAGGCCGACGGCAAGGGCGTGCTCGCGGCCGCCGGATCCGATCAGAAGTACACGCACGCCGCAGATCCTACGGCCCGCCGCCGATCACCATCGCGGTCGTCCACCGGTCCACAGTGAACGTGCTGCTACGGCCGGATGACCGCCTGTGGATAACTCGCCCCCGCCTGTGGATAACCGGGTGCCACCTGCCGGGACCCCACGGCGGTGAGCTGCGGGGTCGCGTAAACTTCGGCAGTACCCGGGCCTCTCCGCGTACGACGTGTGTCAACGGAAGGCGTCAGTCAAGTGCCGGTGATCGTGTTGGTCGGCGCCCAGTGGGGCGACGAGGGCAAGGGCAAGGCCACGGACCTCCTGGGCGACCGGATCGACTACGTGGTCAAGTTCAACGGCGGCAACAACGCCGGCCACACCGTCGTCATCGAGGGCGAGAAATACGCCCTGCACCTGCTACCGAGCGGCATCCTCACCCCCGGCGTCACGCCGGTGATCGGCAACGGCGTCGTGGTCGACCTCGCGGTGCTGTTCCAGGAGATCGACGGGCTCGAAGCCCGCGGCATCGACACGTCCCGGCTGCGGATCAGCGCGAACGCACACGTCATCGCCTCCTACAACCGCACCCTCGACAAGGTCAGCGAGCGCTACCTCGGCGCGCGGCGGATCGGCACGACGGGCCGCGGCATCGGCCCGACGTACGCCGACAAGATGAACCGCCTCGGCGTGCGGGTGCAGGACCTCTTCGACTCCTCGATCCTGCGGCAGAAGGTCGAGGCGGCCCTGTCGTTCAAGAACCAGGTGCTCTCGAAGATCTACAACCGCAGCGCGATCAAGCCCGACGAGGTGATCGCCGACCTGCTGTCGTACACCGAGCGGCTGCGGCCCATGGTCGCCGACACCGCGCTCGAGCTGTCGCAGGCTCTCGACGCCGGCAAGGTCGTGCTCTGCGAGGCCGGCCAGGCCACGCTGCTCGACGTCGACCACGGCACCTACCCGTTCGTGACCAGCTCGAACGCGACCGCCGGCGGCGCCTGCACGGGCTCCGGCATCCCGCCGACGCGGGTCGACCGGGTGGTCGCGGTGCTGAAGGCGTTCACCAGCCGGGTCGGCGAGGGGCCGTTCCCGACCGAACTGCACGACGAGGTCGGCGACTACCTGCGGAAGGTCGGCCACGAGTACGGCACGACCACCGGCCGCCCGCGCCGGATCGGCTGGCTCGACCTGGTCATGGGCCGGTACGCGCAGCGCATCAACGGCGTCACCGACTTCGTCCTGACCAAACTGGACAATTACGACGGGCTGGACGAGATTCCGGTCTGCGTCGCGTACGACGTCAACGGCGTGCGGCACGACGAGATGCCGTACAGCCAGAGCGACTTCCACCACGCGACGCCGATCTACGAGACGCTGCCGGGCTGGAAGAAGGACATCAGCGGCGCCCGCGTCTTCGCCGATCTCCCGGAGAACGCCCAGCGGTTCGTCGAGTTCGTCGAGGCGCGGATCGGCGCGCGGATCTCCGTGGTCGGCGTCGGCCCGGGCCGCGAGGAAGTCATCGAGCGGCACTCGGTGCTGAGCGGCTCCTGACGTGTACGACGTCGTCCTGCTCAGCCTCGCCGAGGGCGCCGGCTCCGCCGCGGGCGCCTGCGGCTCGGCCTGTGGCGGCTGCGGCCCCGCGGAGGCACAGGCCTGTGACACCCCGCGGGTGCCCGTGCTCAAGTGCGCGGACGCGCTCACCCAGGCCGGTGCGCGGGTCGAGACCGTGACCGCGTCCTCCGACGCGGAGATCGACGCGGTCATCGCGCGGTTCGACGTCGCGGACCGCCCCGACGGCCTGTCCTGGCCCGACCCGGACAGCAAGGTGCGGCTGGTGGTCGCGACGGCGGCGGACGGCCAGCTCCGCGCCGTGATGCGGCGGCTGGTCCGGCGGTACGCCCCGCCGCCCAGCAAGCGACCGGCCGACCTGGCCGACAACCGCACCCTGCCCGACCTGCCGCCGATCGCGATCCTGCCGCTCGACCCGGCCAGCACCACCGACCTCGCCGCCCAGCTTGGCCTGCCGCGTGAGCCGGCCGCGGTCGCCGCGGCCGTGCTCGGCGGCACCGTCCGGCGGCTCGACCTGCTCCGCAACGACGGCGGCTCGGTGACCGTCGACGGCGCGCTGATCGGCGGCTCCGACGACAGCGGCGCCGCCGTGCCGTGGCGCGGCCGCATCGAGGTCGACGACGCCGTGCTCTCCGACGGCACCGACCGGATCATCGCGTGCGCGATCGGCAACGCCGGCGCCTACGCCGAGTTCGACGGCCTGCCGCTGCTCACCGAACCGGACCCGACCGACGGCCGGGTCGAGGTCGCGGTGGCGGTTCCGGTCCTGGTCGAGCGACGATTCAGGAAGCCACGGGTACGCATCGAGGTGCGTCGTGCCCGCGGACGCGCGGTGTCGGTGCTCCCCCGCGACGGTGAGCTGCAGTTCCTCGACGACGGCGTGGCCGGGACGATGAGCCGCAAGCGCTCGTGGTGGACCGAGCCGGGCGCCTGGGCGGTGTACGCGGGATGACCGCCTGTGCGAGTCTGAAACGGCATTAAGGCACGAGTCTCTGGCATACGGGGAGGTCGCATCCGTGGAGGACGAGAACGCCGACCGCGTCTACGTCCCGGGCACCAACGGCACGCCACCTGACCGGGACGTCGAGCCGTTCTGGCCGCCGGAGGAGCTGAGCGCCCCGGTGCACGGCGGCGTCCCGGTGCCCCGGGACGCGCCGCCGGCCTTCCCGCTCCCGCCGGCCACGCCGGTGTCCGTACCCCAGCACGGCGACCCCGCGGTGTACCGCCCCGCGGACCGGCCCGTGCCGCCCCGGCCGGCGCCGCCGGTGTACCACCAGCAGACACCCGCGCCGCAGCCGCCGCGGCCGCTGCCGACCGCGAGCCCGGAAGGGCCGGCCCAGCCCTGGCCGAACATAGGGCCGCGGCACACCGCGGAATCCGGCCACTTCTCGGGTTCCGCGCACGTCTCACCCGCTCCGCCCACTTCGGACGATGACGCCACCGTCGGCATGAGCGCCGCGGGCGGCGGCGCCTCGCCCGTTTCGGACGCCGGAGCGGGCGGTGGTTTGCCCGCCGCACCGATCAGCGACGCGCCGGCGATGGCCGCGCCGGACTCGCCGTGGGCCCAGCCGCCGCAGCGCCCGGCGCCCACTCAGCCCGCGGCCGCGGACGGCCGCCCGGTTCCCGAGCGGCGCACCGGGCCGGAGGGCACCGAGCCGCGGGCCGGGGTGAGCGCGAACGTGCCGAGCCTCGGCGCCGCCTACTACCCGGCGGTCACACCGCGGCAGAGCCCCGAGAGCGCCGACGCGCAGCACCAGGGCGCGGTCTACCGCCCGGGCCCGGTCGGCCCGAACGGCGCCCACCAGCTCCCGGCGCCCCCGGAGAGCGGCCCCGGCCCGGCGCTCCCAAGCCCGGCCGTCCCAAGCCCGGCCGTCCCAAGCCCGGCCGTCCCACAGCAGCGCGGCCCCCAGCAGCCGGGACCGCAGCAGCCGGGACCGCAGCAGCCGGGACCGCAGCAGCCGGGACCGCAGCACGCGGTGCCCCAGCAGCCCGGACCCCAGCAGCCCGGACCGCCGCCGCAGCAGCAGGGCCACCCCGGCGTGCCGCACCACCATGGTCAGCCCGCACCCGGGCCGGCCGCCCCGCCACCGCAGTGGGCGGCGAACGGCCAGGTCGCGCCCGCGCCACCCGGCCCCTACCCGCCCGCGGTCGACCCGCGGGCCGCGCGACCGCACCCGCAGCCCCCGCCCCCGGTACACGGCGAGCAGCCCGCGCCCGGGCCGTTCCAGCCGCCGCCCGCCGACCCGTACCAGCAGCTGCCGTGGGTGTCGGACGGCACGCCGACCGCGGAGGAGTTCGCCCGGCGCCGGCTGGCGAAGCCGGCCGAGCCGACCGCGACAATGGGCGCACGGGCGATGCTCCAGAAGGGCACGATGGGCCTGGTCCGGCTGGCGCCGGGCAAGCGCGAGCAGGAGTACAAGCAGGACGTCGAGATGGTCCGGCGCAACTTCGGCGGGCTGCGGCAGGTCACCGTGGTCAACCCGAAGGGCGGCGCCGGCAAGACCGTCGCGGTGCTGCTGCTGGCGATGACCTTCGGGCAGAAGCGCGGCGGCTACGTGCTGGCCTGGGACAACAACGAGACCCAGGGCACCCTCGGCATGCGGGCGCAGCAGGACTTCCACGCCCGAACGGTCCGCGACATGATGCGTGACCTCCAGCTGTTCCGTGGCTCGCACGGCAGGGTCGGCGACCTGAGCCAGTACGTGCGGGCGCAGGGCGAGGGCATGTTCGACGTGCTCGCGTCCGACGAGTCCGCGACGGCCGGCGAGATGCTCACGGCCAGCGCGTTCGCGGAGATCCGCGAGATCGTCAGCCGGTTCTACAAGCTGATCTTCGTGGACACCGGCAACAACGTCCGGGCGCAGAACTGGCAGGCGGCGATGGACGCCACCGACCAGTTGGTGATCACGATGTCGGCCCGTAACGACTCGGCCGAGACGGCGGCGCGCATGCTCGACCACCTGGAGCAGAGCGGCCGGCAGCGGCTGGTCCGCCAGGCGGTGAGCGTGGTGACGATGCCGCCGACCCGCAAGGACATCGACCTGCCGGCGATCCAGCGCCACTTCGCGGCCCGCACCCGCGCGGTGCTGCTGGCGCCCTACGAGAAGCTGATCGACTCGGGCGAGCCGCTGCGCTACGGCCACCTGTCGGCCGGCACCCGCGACTCCTGGCTCAAGATCGCCGCAGCGGTCGCCGAGGGTCTGTAACCGCCGGGTCGACACGAAGGCCAGGCCGCACCGCGCGGCCTGGCCTTTACCGTACGGATCAGGTGAGTGCGTCGGCCGCCGCCGGGTCGCTGTCGCGCAGGAACTGGGCGCAGCGGGCGGCCTCGTCCGACTCGCCGATCTCCGTGGCCGCCAGCGACAGGCTGTGCAGGCAGCGCAGGAAGCCCTGGTTCGGCGCGTGCGACCACGGCACCGGGCCGTGGCCCTTCCAGCCGTTGCGGCGCAGCGCGTCCAGGCCGCGGTGGTAACCCGTGCGGGCGTACGCGTAGGCCGTCACCGGCTGCTTCTCCGCCAGCGCGCTCGCGGCGAGCGCCGCCCAGCCGCCGCTGTAGGAGGGGAAGCGGGCCGCGACGGACTTGTAGGCGTCGTCGGTGCCGGCCCTCGCCGCCTCGGCCAGGGCCGCGTCGGCCTCGACTTCGGCGGGGAGACGGGTGGCCGGTGGCTCGGGAAGGAGGTTCTGCATTGCCCTATTCAACCCCGTTGCACCCACGCTTCCGGGCGCGGGTCGCACAGGTCACCCACTCAATCCCACGCGTCGCCGAGTGCGCGCAGGCGGTCGGCGTACTCGATCCGCTCCCGCCAGGCCGGCGGCCAGGCGGCCAGGCCGAGCGACGCGCCCGCGAAGCCGCCCGCCAGACAGGCGATGGAGTCGGAGTCGCCGGAGGAGGCCGCGGCGCGGCCGAGGACGGCGACCGGCTCGTCCGGCGAGATGAGATAGCAGTACAGGGCCGTGGCCAGTGCCTCCTCCGCGATCCAGCCGGCGCCGGTGGCGAGGCACGGATCGCCGGCGAAGTCGCCGCGGCGCAGCGCGTCGTCGACCCGGCCGAGGGCGGCCGCGCTCTCGTCCCAGCCGCGCGCGATGAATTCCTCCGGCGTCCGTACCGTCGGCCGCTGCCACAGGTCGCCGAGCCAGTCGTGGTGATAGACCGAGCGCTGCTCGGCGCAGTGCGCGAGCAGCCGGGCCAGGAGATCTTTCGGCGCGAGGCCGTCGGCGAGCCACCGTACGGCGAAGGCGGTCAGCTCGCTGGCCGCCAGCCCGGTCGCGTGCCCGTGTGTGAGGCCGGCCTGTAGCTGCGCGGCCCCGGCGCGCTGCGCGGGTGTGAGCCCGGGCATCAGGCCAACGGGGGTGACGCGCATGTTCGCGCCGCATCCCTTCGAATGAATCTGCGACGCCTGCTGCCAGGGCCGGCCGTCCGCGAGCGCACCGCAGGCGCGCAGGCAGGTCATGCCGGGCGCACGGTTGTTGTCGGGGCTGATCGCCCAGTCGAGAAAAGCCTGCCGCAGCGCCGGCTCGAGGCGTTCCGGGGTCGGCTCACCGGCCGCGACCAGGGCTTCCCCGACCGCGAGCATCATCTGCGTGTCGTCGGTGACCAGCGCGGGATCGCCGCTGAGCGCGAGCGGCCCGGCCGGACCGTACTCGGCGACGATGGCGGCGTAGTCCTGGAACTCGGTCGGTTTTCCGAGCGAGTCCCCGTACGCCAGTCCTAACAACGAACCGGAGGCCTTTTCCACGGTGACTACCCTACGATGATGCCCGGTGATCCATTGCAGCCCGTTTTCGGCGGCGACATCCCCTTCGACGGCACCGCTGGTGAGGTCGAGTCCCGCGCCGAGTTCAACGTGCACCACGCCAAGCGGTCGCTCGCCGGGCTGATCGTGCTCGGGCTCCGGCTCGACCTCGACCCGCCCGACTTCACCGGCGTCGACGTCAAGGGCACCCTGTTCGTCGGCTGCCGGCTGGCCGCGCCCGAGGTCGAGATCGACCTGATCAGCCGCGGCGCGCACCTGGTGCCGCCGTTCGACGCCCGGCCGTACCCGACCCATCCGGCGCATCTGTACACGCCGGAGGATCTCGCGTACGGCTTCGCGCAGGACGGCTTCGCCGGCATGTACGACACCTGCGTCTACGAGCACTTTCTCGAGCACGGCGGCGCGGCGCCCGACCTGCGGGAGGCGATCGCGCAGCGGCTGCACGACGCCGGCATCGACAACGCGCTGGGCAAGGCCCTCGCGGCCTGGGTGCACGCGCACGGCGCCCGCGGCGCGGTCGGGATCATGGGCGGCCACGCGGAACCGCGCGGCTCGGACGCGTACCGGATGGCCGCGACCCTGGCGTGGCGCCTGGCCGGTGCCGGCCGGCTGATCGTGACCGGCGGCGGGCCGGGTGTCATGGAGGCCGCCAACCTGGGCTCCTACTTCGCAACCCGCACGTCCGGGGAGTTGTCCGAGGCGATCGACCGGCTCGCGGGAACGCCGAACTTCCTGGACCACGACCCGTACACGGCGGCGGCGCTCGCGGTGCGGGCCGCCTATCCGGCGCCGGCCGCCGTCGTCGGCGACGTGGTCGGACATCTCACCCACGGCGGCCTGGCGCTGCCGACCTGGCTGTACGGGCACGAGCCGGCCAACCTCTTCGCCGGCCAGATCGGCAAGTACTTCTCGAACGCGGTCCGGGAGGACTCGATCCTGCGCCTGTCCCGCGGCGGCATCGTCTTCGCGCCGGGCTGGGCGGGGACGGTGCAGGAGATCTTCCAGGCGGCGACCAAGACGTTCTACCGCACCGACGGCCCGTCCGGCGCGTTCGTCTTCCTCGGCGTCGACCATTGGGCGGCGCTGCCGGTCGAGGCCCTGCTCAGGCCCCTGCTGGCCCGCTCGCCGCACGGCGACCAGTCGGACCTGATCCTGGTCACCGACGACCTGGACGAGGCGATGCGAGCCCTGAGCGTCGACGACGCCTGAGCGGGCGCCGGCCGTCAGGCGATGCGGACCCGGCGCCAGCTGTTCACCGGGAGATCCATCTCCGGTACGTCGGTCAGGCCGTTCTCGTCCATGGCGTTGAAGACCGCCAGTCGCGCACCCTCGAAGAGGAACTCGACCGCGTGCAGCACCCTGGGACGCCACTCGGTGAGGGTGGTCCGCTCCACGATGTTGACCTCGCGCAGCACCTTGCCGCGGGCGTTGCGCAGCGCCGCGTGCGGATCGGCGCGCCAGTCGAGCTGGATGCCCGTCGAGTACCACTCGATGGGTGAGCTCATGTCCACCTGGTCCCAGGTGATTGCACATTCGTCGAACTTACGGTGGGTTATTTCGACGTTTGTGTCGCCAAAGCCGAGGATCACCGGACCGTCCGCGAACCAGCCGCGTTCGGAGAGGTCCCACATCAGCCATCCGGCGACGAGCTCACGCCCGATGAGCCGGGAAAACCGCGCCCTGTGCACCGCGGCCAACGCCTCGGCGTCGTGGTGCCAAACGGGATCGTACCCCCCGATGCCGAGCATGATCACCGCCCTCGTCCGGGACAAGACGACGATCGTACCCATGCCTCTGCGTAATGCCGCAACACAGGAACGGCCGGTCCCCACGTCCGGGGACCGGCCGTTACCGGTGAGTCACTTCTTGAGAGTGGTGCCCGTCGAACGCAGGTGCTCGCACGCCTCGACGACGCGCTTGGCGAGACCGTCCTCGGCCAGCTTGCCCCAGGCCCGCGGGTCGTACTGCTTCTTGTTGCCGACCTCGCCGTCGATCTTCAGCACGCCGTCGTAGTTGCGGAACATGTGGTCCGCGACCGGGCGGGTGAACGCGTACTGCGTGTCGGTGTCGATGTTCATCTTGACCACGCCGTAGTCCAGGGCGCCGTGGATCTCCGAGAGCAGCGAGCCGGAGCCGCCGTGGAAGACCAGGTCGAACGGCTTGTCCTTGCCGTACTTGGCGCCGACCGCCTCCTGGATCTCCTTGAGGATCTCCGGGCGCAGCTTGACGTTGCCGGGCTTGTAGACGCCGTGCACGTTGCCGAAGGTCAGGGCCGTCATGTAGCGGCCCTTCTCGCCAAGGCCCAGCGCGGCGGCCGTGGCGAGGCCGTCCTCGACCGTCGAGTAGAGCTTGTCGTCGATCGCGGCGGTGACGCCGTCCTCCTCGCCACCGACCACGCCGACCTCGATCTCGAGGATGATGTGCGCGGCGGCGGACAGGGCGAGCAGCTCCTCGGCGATCTGGAGGTTCTCGTCGACCGGCACGGCGGAGCCGTCCCACATGTGCGACTGGAACAGCGGCGCCCGGCCGTTCGCGACCCGCTCCTTGGAGAGCGCGAGCAGCGGGCGCACGTACGAGTCGAGCTTGTTCTTCGGGCAGTGGTCGGTGTGCAGCGCGATGTTGACCGGGTAGTTCTTGGCCACCTCGGTCGCGTACTCGGCGAGGGCGACGGCGCCGGTGATCATGTTCTTCACCGTCGGGCCGGACGCGTACTCGGCTCCGCCCGTGGATACCTGGACGATGCCGTCGCTGCCGGCCTCGGCGAAGCCCTGCAGGGCCGCGTTCAGCGTCTGCGAGGACGTCACGTTGATCGCGGGGTACGCGAACGCGCCCGCCTTGGCGCGGTCGAGCATCTCGGCGTAGACCTCAGGGGAAGCGATGGGCATCGGTGCGCTCCTTGATCTCAAGCGGAAAAGAGGGCAGGACCGCGCTGTCCTCCAGCAGGCAGAGTATTCCGCAGTCACCGTCCGCGACGGAAATCGGGCCGATACCTGAGCGACCGTTTACGCGCGGTACAGCGGGGGACCCGGCAGCATGAAGGGGGTGCCCGCAAGCCGGAGGGAGTCACGATGAATTACCTGGAGGACGAGCGCGACCTTGAGGCGCCGGAGGGAGACGCCGCCGAGCAGGCGACGGTTGCCGACCCCAGCGCGGACGACGAGGCCGACGAGGAGCCTGTGCTCCCGCGGTCGGCCGAGGTCTCCGAATGGGACGCCCTGGAGCAGGCCAAAATCGTGCACCTGGAGGACGAGTACCGCTGACGGCAAACGGGTCACCGGGGATTAGTCAGATATTTGACCCGTAATCATCCCGATGCTCGCATCTCGCGGCGGCGCCGCCGAGCCATCGCCGGCCCGGCGGCGCCGGAGGCCCCGTCCGTCCTTACCTCAGGAGGTAGGTGGGGTTGGCCCCCGTCCACGCGGCCAGGTCGTCGTCCTGGATGGCCGCGTACAGCTCCGGGCCCACCCTGGGGTAGATCCGCTCACGGCCGTTGCCGATCGACTGGAAGCCCGGCTCGCTCACGCCGACGACCTCGGTCGACCCCCGCGGTATGGCGCGAAGCAGCGTGGCGGGCTCACCGTCGATCTCGATGCCGTCCCGGCCCGCCATCAACAGCTCGTTCATCCGGATCGGGCTGCGGAACGTGCCGTCGGTGGTCAGCTTGGCGAACAGCGCGCGCAGGAAGCGCTGGCCGTTGCGGTCGCGGTCGTAGCTGCCGTTCTCGAGCCCGTATCGGGCCTGTAGGACCGGCGTGACGTCGTCGGCACCCAGGCGCTGGCAGCCCCTGGGATATCTCCTGCCGTTGTGCACGGACGTGAACGACTGCGGCAGGCACACCTCGACCCCGCCGACGGCCTTGGTGACCGCGCGCAGGGCCCGGAAGTCGATCGTGACGGTGGCGTCGAACTCGACCCCGGTCAGGCCGGTGACGATCTTTTCGGTGAGCTCCGGCCCGCCGATCCGCAGCGTCTCGTTGAGCTTGCCCCGCACGCCGCCGGGCAGCTCCACCTCCCCGTCGCGGGGCAGGCTGACCAGGTAGGCCCGGCTGCGATCCGCCGGCACGTGGATGATCATCACCGTGTCGGCGCGCCGATCACCCGGGTTGGGGTTGCGCTGCCGGTTGTCGCCGCCGATCAGCAGCACGTTCACCGGTCCCGGCTCGGCGGGCGTGGTCAGGACCCCGGTGGTGAGGTCCGTCAGCGGCGCCTCGTGCTGCCAACTCTCCACCGCCACCGGCACCGCGGCGCCGGCCATCAGCACGGCGGCGGCCGCACCGGCGGCGCGGCGCACCAGCCGGCGGCGCCTCGCCCGCACCCAGGCCACGTCGATCCGGGCCCGCACCGGGCCGGCGGCCGGGACCTCGACCTCGTGCCGCCGGAAGACGGCCCGCAGTTCATCCTCGATCGGGCTGCTCATCGGACCTCCACCAGCTCGGTGCGCAGCGCGGCGAGCGCTCGCGATATCGACGAACGGACCGTGCCGACGGCGCAGCCGAGCACCTCGGCGATGTCACCGTCGGGCAGGTCCTCGTAGTAGCGCAGGACCAGGGCGGCCCGCTGCTGGCGCGGCAGCCCGGCCAACATGCTCCAGACCCGGTCCCGCTCGGCGGTCTCGTCGGCGTGATCGCCGGGCACCGCCCGCACCGGCGCGGGCTCGGCGCGCAGCAGCACGCGCTTGAGCCAGGAGCCCCGGCGCAGGTCGATGAACTGGTTGGTGAGCATCTTGCGCACGTAACCGTCGGGCGAATCGCTGCGGGCCACGCGGCGCCAGTTGAGCTGGACGCGGACCATGGTCTCCTGCACCAGATCCTGCGCCGTGTGCTCGTCGCCGGTGAGCATGACGGCGTAGCGCAGCAGCGCGCCGAGCCGGCTGTCGGCGAATTCCTCGTAGGTCACGGGCACCTCCGCTCATACGACGGATCCGGGCCCGGGAATCATTGCGGTGGCCGTCAAATAGGTCGCCGCCGGCGCCCGCTCGCTGCGATCATCGGCCGGTGCTGCTCACCGTGACGACCACCCGACGGCCGGCTACCGACCTCGGATACCTGCTGGTCAAGCACCCCGACCGGGTGCACTCCTTCGACGTGCCCACCGGCACGGCCTACGTCCTGTTCCCGGACGCGGCCGAGGACCGGTGCACGGCCGCGCTGCTGCTGGACGTCGATCCGCAGCGGCTCGGTGCCGCGCGCGGCGCCCGCGCGCAGCAGCAGGCGCCGGAGTCGTTCACGCTGGGCCGATTCGTCAACGACCGCCCGTACGCGGCGTCCAGCCTGCTCGCCGGCGCGCTGGCCAAGGTCTTCCGCAGCGCGCTGCGTGGCGAGTCGAAGGACCGCCCGGAGCTGGCCGGCGAGGCCATCCCGCTGGAGATCCGGGTGCCGGTGCTGCGCTGCCGTGGCGACGCCGCCGCGCTGTTCGCGCCGCTGGGCTGGACGGTCACCGCCGACCCGATCCCGCTCGACGACGTGCCCGAAGGGCACCCGCTCGCCGGCGACAGCCCGTACGTGAGCCTCACCCTGACCGGCACGCTGCGGCTCTGCGACGCACTCAACCATCTGTACGTGCTGATGCCCGTCCTCGACGACGCCAAGCACTACTGGGTGGCGCCCGACGAGATCGACAAGCTGCTGCGCGCCGGCGAGGGCTGGCTGGCCGGCCACCCGGAGAAGGTGCTGATCACCCGGCGCTACCTGGCGCACCGGCGCGGGCTGGCCGCCAGCGCGCTCGAGCGGCTGGACCGGGCCGACCCGGACTCCGTCGACGCACCGGCCGACACGGTCGCGGACGAGGAGGCCGAGCTGCCGGTGGCCCGCCGGCGGCCGCTGGCCGAGCAGCGGCGCGACGCGGTCCTGGCCGCGCTCGCCGAGTCCGGCGCGGCCCGCGTGCTCGACCTCGGCTGCGGCGGCGGCGCGCTGCTGGCCGGGCTGATGGCCGACCGCCGCTACACGGAGATCGTCGGCACCGACGTGTCGTCGCACGCCCTCGACCTGGCGCACCGCCGGCTGCGACTGGACCGGCTGCCCGAGCGGCAGCGCGGCCGGGTGACGCTGTGGCAGTCCGCGCTGACCTACCGCGACGACCGGCTGCGCGGTTACGACGCGGCGGTGCTGATGGAGGTCATCGAGCACCTGGACCCGGCCCGGCTACCCGCGCTGGAGGCCTCGGTCTTCGGGCATGCGAACCCGGCGACGGCCGTCGTGACCACGCCGAACGTCGAGTACAACGTGCTCTACGAGGGACTGACCGGCATGCGCCACTCGGACCACCGCTTCGAGTGGACCCGCGCGGAATTCCAGGCCTGGGCCACCCGCGTCGCAGCCGGATACGGCTACGGGGTCGCCTTCCGCGGCGTTGGCGACGACGATGCCGTGCGGGGCACACCGACCCAGATGGCGATCTTCACGAAGGAGGAGAAGGCATGACCGAGATCGACATCCCGGAGCTCGCGCTCGTCGCGCTGGTCGGCATCTCCGGGTCGGGCAAGTCGACGTTCGCCCGGGAGCACTTCAAGGCGACCCAGGTGCTCTCCTCCGACTACTTCCGCGGCCTGGTCGCCGACGACGAGAACGACCAGTCCGCTTCCGCGGACGCCTTCGACGTGCTGCACTACGTCGCCGGCAAGCGGCTGGCCGCCGGCCGGCTGACCGTCGTCGACGCCACCAACCTCCAGACACACGCGCGGGCCGGCCTGATCAGGGTCGCCCGCGAACACGACGTGCTGCCCGTCGCGGTGGTGCTGGACGTGCCGGAGGCGCTGGCCTGGGAACGCACGCAGGGCCGCGACGACCGCACGTTCGGCCGCCAGGTACTCGGCCGGATGCACCGCGACCTGCGGCGCTCGCTGGGTCAGCTGTCCCGCGAGGGCTTCCGCAAGATCCACGTGCTGCGCGGCGCGGACGAGATCGCGGCGGCCACGATCCGCTACGAGAAGCTGTTCAACGACAGGCGCGAGGTCACCGGCCCGTTCGACATCATCGGCGACGTGCACGGCTGCCGCGCCGAGCTGGAGACCCTGCTGACCACCCTTGGCTACCGGCTCGTCCGCGACGACGACGGCCGGCCCGTCGACGCGGTGCATCCTGACGGCCGTACCGCCGTCTTCGTCGGCGACCTGGTGGACCGCGGCCCGGACTCACCGGGGGTGCTGCGCCTGGTCATGGGCATGGTGGCCGCCGGAACGGCGATCTGCGTGCCGGGCAACCACGAGCAGAAGCTGGCCCGCAAGCTGGCTGGCCGCAACGTGCAGCTCACGCATGGCCTGCCGGAGACGCTCGAACAGCTCTCCCGGGAGGGCGAGGCGTTCACCGCCGAGGTCCGATCGTTCATCGACGGCCTGGTCAGCCACTACGTGCTGGACGGCGGCAAGCTGGTGGTGGCGCACGCCGGGCTCAAGGAGGCATACCAGGGCCGCGCGTCCGGCCGCGTCCGCGCGTTCGCCCTGTACGGCGAGACCACCGGCGAGACCGACGAGTACGGCCTCCCGGTCCGCTACCCGTGGGCCCGCGACTACCGCGGCTCGGCGGCGGTCGTCTACGGCCACACGCCGACGCCGGAACCGGAGTGGATCAACAACACCATCTGCCTCGACACCGGGTGCGTGTTCGGCGGACGGCTGACGGCCCTGCGCTGGCCGTCCCGCGAGCTCGTCTCTGTGCCGGCCGAGCGGGAGTACTACGCGCCGGCCCGCCCGCTGGTCCCGGTCGACACTCGGCCCGACGAGGGCATCGACCTGGCGGACGTCACCGGCCGCCGGCACCTCGACTACGGGTACGGCCGCACCACGGTCGCCGCGGAGAACGCCGCCGCGGCGCTCGAGGTGATGAGCCGCTTCGCGCTCGACCCGGCGACGCTGGTGTGGCTGCCGCCGACGATGGCGCCGTGCTCGACGTCGACGGTCGAGGGCTACCTCGAGCATCCGTCGACGGCGCTCGCGGACCTCCGCTCGGCCGGCGTCCCGACGGTGATCTGTGAGGAGAAGCACATGGGGTCCCGCGCGGTGGTGCGGGTCTCGAAGTCCGGCGACGGCGACGCGATCTGGACCCGTACCGGGCGGCCGTTCTTCGACGCCGAGCGCAACCTCGCGCTGCTGGCCCGCGTCCGCCGGGCGGCCGACAAGATCTTCGAAGAGCTCGACACCGGGTGGCTGCTGCTCGACACCGAGCTGCTGCCCTGGTCGGCCAAGGCCGGCGGCCTGATCCGCGAACGGTACGCGGGCGTCGGCGCCGCCGGGCGAGCCGCGCTCCCGGCCGCCCTCGAGGTGCTCCGGAAGGCCTCCGGGCGCGGCCTGGACGTGTCCGGGCTGCGGGACCGGCTCGAGCTGCGGTCGACGGAGATCGCGGGCTACTCGGCGGCTTACCGCGCGTACGTCCAGCCGACCGACGGGCTGACCGGCGTGACGCTGGCGCCGTTCGCGGTGCTGGCCGGCGCGGGGGTCAGCTACCGGGACCGGGACCACGGCTGGCACCTCGGCATCGCGGACCGGCTGGTGCGTGCCGACCCGGAGCTGTTCACGCCGACCCGCCGCATGGTGGTCGACCTGGGCGATCCCGCGGCGGAACTGGCCGCCACCGACTGGTGGCTGGCCCTGACCGCGGCGGGCGGCGAGGGGATGGTCGTCAAGCCGTACGCCGGGCCGGGCGCGACCGACGCGAAGGGCCGGCTGGTGCAGCCGGGCGTGAAGTGCCGCGGCCGGGAGTATCTGCGGATCATCTACGGCCCGGAGTACACCCGCCCGGAGCAGCTCGAACGGCTGCGGCAGCGCTCGCTGGGCCGCAAGCGCGGCCTGGCACTGCGCGAGCACGGCCTCGGCCTTGCGGCGCTGGACCGGCTGGCCGAGGGCGCACCGCTGTGGCGCATTCACGAGCTTGTCTTCGCCATCCTCGCGGCGGAGTCGGAGCCGGTGGACCCGCGCCTGTAATCCACAGCATTCGAACAGGTCACTGCGTGGCGGCGGCCGGTACCCTGGCTCCTCGTGGACATCCGTGCGCTCTCCGAGCAGCTTGCCCTGAACCCGATGGACCCGAAGGATCTGCTACAGACCTTCGGGCTGATCGGCGTCTGGGCGATTCTCTTCGCGGAGACGGGCCTGCTCGTCGGGTTCTTCTTCCCGGGTGACTCGCTGCTGTTCCTGGCGGGCGTCGCGGCCTCGCCGGTGGCGGACTCGATCTTCGGCAACGGCACCCGGCTCTCGCTGGCCGGGCTGCTGATCGGCGCGCCCCTGTGCGCCATCGCCGGCGCCCAGCTGGGCCACTGGCTCGGCGCGAGGTACGGCCGCCGCATGTTCGAACGCCCGGACAGCAAGCTGTTCAAGCGCGAGTACGTGGAGAAGGCGGAGTACTACTTCGAGAAGTTCGGCCCGGCCAAGGCAGTGGTTCTGGCCCGGTTCATCCCGATCGTCCGCACCTTCCTGAACCCGGTCGCCGGCACCCTCGGCATGCCGGCCCGCCAGTTCTTCATCTGGAACGTGGTCGGCGCGGTCCTCTGGTGCGACGGCGTGATCCTGCTCGGCTACCTGCTGGCCCAGCAGATCTACGACGCCATCGGCGACAAGATCGACCACTACATCCTGCCGGTGGTCGCACTGATCGTCCTGATCTCGGTGCTCCCGATCCTGATCGAGATCATCCGCGAGCGGCGAGCGAAGAAGAACGCGGTTCACGAGGCCGGCCCGGCCACCGCGATCGGCGTGGTGGCGGCCGCGACCGTGGTCGGCATGGCAGAGGCGATCACGGACCACGAGCCCGGCCACCACGGCCACCACGAGGCCGGCCACCACGGCCACCACGAGGCCGGTCACCACCAGGCCGGTCACCACCAGGCGGAGCCACACGGATCCGGCCACTACCGGTCCGGTCACTACGACGACGGCACCCAGGAGCCACGGCCCTGGGCCTAGCTGAAACGACGACGGGAACGCCCCGCGGCCCGGCTCCGGGGAGAGCCGGGACGCGGGGCGTTCTTCGTCAGACCGTGACCGGTGTGTGCGAGGCCAGGCGGTCCAGGAACTCCTCCGGGACTTCGCGGAGGTCGCCCAGGCGGCCCATGGTCAGCGCCTTGTAGGTCAGCGCCGCGGCCTCTTCCAGGTTGCGGGCCCTCTTGTGGGCCAGCTCAACGGTGTCCGCCATCACGACGCAGCCATGCTGGCTCAGCACCAGGCAGTCTGTGCCGTCGGCGGCCATCGCCGCCGTCAGCGCCGCAACCTCGGTGCTGCCCGGCAGGCGGAACGGCACGGTGGAGACGCGCTTCAGGTAGAAGGCATGGTCGGTGGTGACGATGCGGATGTGCTCACCGAGCGCATCCAGTAGCAGCGCCGTCTGTGGGTGCAGGTGTACTACCGCGTTCACGTCCGGGCGGGCACGGTACAACGCAAGATGGAGGGCGATTTCGCTTGTCGGTGCTATGCGTGGGGCCGGAATCACCCCGATGGCCGCAGGCGCGCCGTCGGAGATCTGTACCGCCGTGAAGGCCGTCCGGCTGAGTCTGTCCAGCCAGGCGCCGCTCGCGGTCACCCAGCAGGCGTCGTCCTCGTCCGGGATCCGGGCGGAGAGATTGCCGCCGGAGCCGCAGACCAGTCCGGCCTGCACCACGTCATAGCCCACATGCGCGAGCTGGTCGCGCAGATCGCCGGGCACATAGTTCACCCGTTAACTCCTAGGGTCCGGGGGGGTGGATCCTGATGGAGGTGGCCGGCCTGGCGTCACGCCTGATAAACGGTGACGCCAGGCTTTGTCGGGTCTACTTTCAGCGTGCCTTCTTCGTGGCCCGCTTGCGTGGCGGGGTGAGCAGGTCCGCGATGGTAGCGATCGCGGACGGGACCAGCCGGTAGTAAGCCCACACGCCGCGCTTCTCGCGCTCGAGCAGGCCGGCCTCCGTCAGGATCCGCAGGTGGTGGCTCACGGTCGGCTGCGACAGCCCGAGCGGGGCAGTCAGGTCGCAGACACACGCTTCGCCGTCCGTTGCGGACTGGATGAGGCTCAGCAGCCGAAGCCGAGCCGGGTCGGCGAGTGCCTTCAGCACCCCCGCCAGCCGCTCGGCATCCGCACGTTCAATTGGCTCGCCGGCAAGCGGCGAGATCTGAGGCATTGTCATTTCCGCCAACGCAGTTCCCACGATCTCCATCCTTCCACCAACTGCATCGATTCTCCTGCATGTGCGCAGGAACGAACCGGCTAACTTTCAGGCCGTAAGGCCGAGATCGGTCGAACGGTAGGCCGATCGGTACGTCTGTCCGGCACCCCGCACGGCAGCGTCCGCACCCCGATCAACCATTCCCGCGACACCGACTTCGGTCTCTGCCTCCTGCAACGCCTCAGCCGCCGTCTGGTCGCTGCTCATCGCCGTCGAGCTCTCGATCCCCGCCCCCGGAGTGAGACGCCCCACATTGTCGATTCACGATCAGGACGGTGACCGTCCGACGTCCGCCCGGTCGTCGGAAGGGCCCGTGTACTGCACCGTCACACGGCGCGGGTCGAGGTCACAGTCAACTTCACGACCCGATGAAAGCACGACACAACGCTACGCGACGGGCAATTCAGCGATGAATTTACGCAGGTCGTGGCGGGCTTCCATGCCTTCGAGCGTACTTCCTGACGGGAAACCGGAACGTTCTGCCCCGCCAGGGCGGAAAGGAACTATTGACCCACGGCATTGGCCGGAGGGTACTGGAAATGTTGTTAACTGAAGCGGTCGCGGCCCACCCTTTCAAAGAGGCATAGACGCAGCTCAAAGCACGTTTTCGTGGTGCCGTTCCAGGGTCGGCAGACAACGACGGTCATCGAACGAGTACGCACCGACACCGTTGTCATCGCCGCACGTCTACCCGTCCAGCGGAAAACACCCACCGAGCGGCAAGCCAAAATCGGCCAGACAGCGAAATCAGGCACATCCTCGGCGTACAACGTTACCCGTTCGGGTGACGCACGTTCGTCGATGCGTGTCGCCCGTCAGTTGGACGGACGCGACCAGTATTCATCGTCGGGGCCCGGCTGCGGGCGCCCGCCCGGCTGGATCGGCTGCCCCGCGGCGGGCGGCGCCGACGGGTACGGCGATCCGTAGCCCCCGGCGGGCGGCGCCGAGTAGCCACCCGTGGGCTGCGGGCCGTAGCCGGCCGGCACCCGCGGATAGCCGGCGAGGGCCGGTGAGGCGAAGGGGTCCGGCGGCAGCGGCTTCGGCGCCCGGCCGAAGAACGTGCCCGGCGCGGCGAGCAGCAGCATCCCGACGACCACGTACCCGGCCATCTGCGCGACGCACAGCACGACGTTGAGCCCGAACCACGACCCGGGGTAGGCGTCGGCCAGCGCGGCCTCCGGCGTGCCCTGAGCGGCGTCGGCGCCGCTCAGCTGGACGGTCATGACGACCGTCGACGCGCAGCCGGCGAGCAGCCCGAGGCCGGAGACCACCCAGGCGGCGATCCGGGCGGCGTTGCTGCCCCGCCGCAGGCCGAGCGCCAGCACGATGTAGAGGGCGAAGAGGATCACGGCGAGCACGGCGCCCACCGCGGCGACGATCCAGACGACCGTGACCATGCCGTCGACGTCCGCGCCGCCCGAGCCGCCGGTCGCGGCGCGGAACCGGTCGATCGTGCCGGGCGCGATCGCGATCGCGGCGATCGCGTACGCGAGCCCGGCCACCGCCATCACGACCAACAGGATGGAGGCGAACGCCACCGAAACCGGCCGGCGGGGCGCGGCGAGGGGCGGCGCGGCGACCGGCGGCTGCATTGCGTACGACATGGACGTCTCCCGGTGATCCGTTGCGGACGAACCTACCCGGACGCGCAGCGCGCCGCCGGGCAAGCCGGCGGCGCGCTGCGAGCGGGGTCAGGCGGGATCGGTCGGCGACCGGCCCGGCTTGTCCTCACCGGGCGGCGGGGGCGGCGGCGCGCTCCACGGATCGTTGGGCGGCGTACCGGGAAGGTTCGGCTCCGGGGCGGCACCCGGGCCCTCGCCGGAAGCCGGCGGGGCGGCGGGCGGCGCCGGCGGGGCGGCGGGCGGGGCCGGCGGCGTGGGCGTGCCGCCCGGATAGGACGGATCCCCGCCGGGATACGGCGGGTACGCCGGCTGGCCCGGGTAGGGCTGCCCCGGATAGGGCTGACCCGGATGGGGCTGGCCCGGGTAGGGCGGCTGCTGGGCCGGGTATCCCGGGTACTGGTTCAGCGGGTCCCAGGCGACCTGCGGCTTGCGGAAATACTCGTTCGCCGCCGGCAGCGCCAGCAGGATCACGGCGGCCAGCAGGGCGAGCACGACCAGGACGGTCAGCAGCGTCGAGACCGGCTCGAGCCAGCCCGGCAGCTCGCTGGAGAGCCGCGCCTGGATCTCCTTGGCGCTCGGCCCGCCAGTGCCGCCGGAGTCCAGGCCGGACACGCCGGACAGGGCGGTGCCGAGCAGGCCGAAGCCGTTACAGCAGAGGAAAATGCCGCCGACCACCCAGGTGGTGATCCGGGCGGGCTGCTTGCCGCGGTTGTTGTAGATCGCGAGAATCGCCAGGGCACCGGCGAACAGGATGTTGATCACCACGGCGCCGACGGTGGCCGCGACGATGAAGGTCTCCATGCCGGCGTTCGCGGTGCCGTCGTACAGATCCGCGTAGACGTCCCGGACGGTCCCGACGGTGGTCAGGGACAGCACCGCCGCGATGATCGACGCGGCGGCACTTAGGTAGAGCAGGTAGGACGAGACCGTCACCACCGATGGACGCGATCTCGGCGCTGACATTCCCGGGTACATCGGATCAGACACGGCGCTCCCTCCTAGATCCACTTACGGTATCGGGCGCACGCCAGATCCGTCGACCGGCCGACATCGGACCATCCCGTATGACAACATCGCCCGATGTAGCACTAAATCGGACGATATAGGTCGCTCGTTCAGGGGGCGACAGAACTCGATCGCCGGCCATACACTTCCATCTCGTGGCGTGCCGTAGGCAGCAGAGAGCTCCGGCGGCGCCCCCTGCCCGACCGCGTCGCCGCCCCCGCTCAGAAACAGCCGGGGCCCAGGCAGACCGGACACGGGCACCCTCCCGATTACGCGAGCCGCGTGACCATGCCGCGGCCGCCCAGACTCGACAAGGACCGGTGAGTCCCATGCCGCACGCAGACACCCTGACCGTGGTGCACCACGACGACACGAGAACCAGCTACACCGACGTCCGCTACCAGTTGCACCGCGACGGGATCAGGATCTGGTCCGAAGACGGCGAGCACGCCTTCACGGACATCCTCATGACACACGCCTACCGGCAACGGGAGGCACAGGCGAGCTAGGAAACGCCGAAGGGGCCCCGCTCTGTGAGCGGGGCCCCTTCTCGCCGTTCAGGACCGTACCGAGAGCCCGTCCTTCGTCTCGTTCAGATCCACCACGACGGTGTCGCCGTCGACGATCTCCCCCGCGAGCAGCGCCTTCGCCAGCGAGTCACCGATCGAGGACTGCACCAGCCGGCGCAGCGGCCGGGCGCCGTAGACCGGGTCGTAGCCCCGCTCGCCCAGCCACAGCACCGCCGCCTCCGAGACCTCGAGACTGAGCCGCCGGTCGGCGAGCCGGTTGCGCAGCCGGCCCAGCTGGATGTCCACGATGGCGGCCAGGTCCTGCGCGGTCAGCGCCTGGAACACCACGATGTCGTCGAGCCGGTTGAGGAACTCGGGCTTGAAGTGCGCCCGCACGGCCGCCATGACCTCCTCGCGCCGCTCCTCGTCGCCCAGGGTGAAGTCGGAGATGACCGACGAGCCCAGGTTCGAGGTCAGCACCAGGATCGCGTTGCGGAAGTCGACGGTGCGGCCCTGGCCGTCCGTGAGCCGGCCGTCGTCGAGCACCTGGAGCAGCGTGTCGAAGACGTCCGGGTGCGCCTTCTCGACCTCGTCGAGCAGCACCACCGAGTAGGGCCGCCGCCGCACCGCCTCGGTGAGCTGCCCGCCCTCCTCGTACCCGACGTACCCGGGCGGGGCGCCGAGCAGCCGCGCGACGGAGTGCTTCTCGCCGTACTCGCTCATGTCGATGCGGACCATCGCGCGTTCGTCGTCGAAGAGGAAGCCCGCGAGGGCCTTGGCCAGCTCGGTCTTGCCGACGCCGGTGGGGCCCAGGAACAGGAAGCTGCCGGTCGGCCGGTCCGGGTCGGCGACGCCCGCGCGCGCCCGGCGCACGGCGCCGGAGACCGCGGCGACGGCCTCGGCCTGGCCGACCACCTTGGCCTGTAGCGACTCCTCCATGCGGAGCAGCTTGGCGGTCTCGCCCTCCATCATCCGGCCGGCCGGGATGCCGGTCCACGACGCGATGACCTCGGCGACGGCGTCGGCGGCGACCTCCTCCTTGACCATCGGCGGCTCGGTCTTCTCCTCCTCGGCCGCCGAGGCGTCCTCGATCTCCGCGATCAGCGCGGGGATCTCCTGATATTGCAGGCGGGACGCCTTCTCCCACTCCGCGTCGCGCTGTGCCCGCTCGAGATCGGCCTGCGCCTCGTCGAGCCGCTTCTTCAGCTCGCCGACCCGGTTCAGGCCGCTGCGCTCGCGCTCCCAGCGGGCGTTGAGCGCGGTGAGCTCCTCCTCGCGGTCGGCGAGATCGCGCTCCAGCCGCTGGAGCCGGGCGATCGACGCCGGATCGGTCTCCTTCGCCAGGGCGAGCTTCTCGACGCGCATCCGGTCGACCTGGCGCTGTAGCTGGTCCAGCTCGACCGGCCGGGAGTCGATCTCCATGCGCAGCCGCGAGGCCGCCTCGTCGATCAGGTCGATGGCCTTGTCGGGCAGGAACCGGTCGCTGATGTAGCGGTCGGACAGCGCGGCCGCCGCGACCAGCGCGGCGTCGGTGATCTGCACCCGGTGGTGCGCCTCGTAGCGGCCCTTGAGCCCGCGCAGGATGCCGATCGTGTCCTCGACGGTCGGCTCGCCGACGACGACCGGCTGGAAGCGCCGCTCGAGGGCCGGGTCCTTCTCGATGTGCTCGCGGTACTCGTCAAGCGTTGTCGCGCCGACCATCCGCAGCTCGCCACGGGCAAGCATCGGCTTGAGCATGTTGCCGGCGTCCATCGAGCCCTCGCCCTTGCCCGCGCCGACGACGGTGTGCAGCTCGTCGAGGAACGTGACGACCTGGCCGTTGGAGTTGCGGATCTCCTCGAGCACGCTCTTGAGCCGCTCCTCGAACTGGCCCCGGTACTGCGCGCCGGCGACCATCGCGCCGAGGTCGAGCGAGACCAGCTTCTTGTCGCGCAGCGACTCGGGGACGTCCCCGGCCACGATGCGCTGCGCCAGGCCCTCGACGATCGCGGTCTTGCCGACGCCGGGCTCACCGATCAGCACCGGGTTGTTCTTGGTACGCCGGGAGAGCACCTGCACCACGCGACGGATCTCGGCGTCACGCCCGATGACGGGGTCGATCTTGCCGTCGCGGGCCAGCGCGGTCAGGTCGACGCTGTACTTCTCCAGCGCCTTGTAGGTCTGCTCGGGTTCGGCGGTGGTGACCCGGCGGTCGCCGCCACGGACGGCGGGGAACGCCCCGACCAGGGTCTCCTCGGTGGCACCGACGTCGCGCAGGGCCTTGCCGACCGCGCCGCCGACGCGGGACAGGCCGGCCAGCAGGTGCTCGGTGGATACGTACTCGTCGCCCAGCGGCTTGGCGATCAACTCGGCCTCGCCGATCGCGTTGACGAACTCCCGCGACAGGCTGGGCTCGGCGGTGCTCGCGCCGCGGGCGGAGGGCTGCTGCTCGACCGCGCGTACGGCCGCGCGCCGCACGTCAGCGGGATTGGCGCCGACCGCGCGCAACAGGGCCGCCGCGGTGGAGCCGCCGGTGTCGAGCAACGAGAGCAGCAGATGCCACGGCTCGACGGTGGCGTGTCCACGCTGGTTCGCGTCGGCAACCGCGCCGGTGATGACGTCACGGCTCTTGGTGGTCAGACGTTCGGTGTTCATGAGCTCCCCTGGATCGGATCTTTTCCCGAGTAGTTCAGCAATCCGAGACTTGAGCGTATTCCACTCAACTCTAGGTCGGCGACACCACACGAGGGCTCCCCGGCCGGCTCGCATACCCCACCAGCACCGACCGTAACGGGAAACACGATGCGCAACGCGTCCCGTGCGCCGTAGCGTGGCCGCGGTGACCCAGGAGACATCCGCTCGGCCGGCGTCACGTCTCGGTCGCACACTGCTTCCGCTCGGCCTGCTCTTCCTCTCCGTCGGCGTCTCGGTGGCGCTGTTCAACCCGTTCCTGTCGCTGTTTCTCAGCACCGAGGTGGACGCGGGCCCGATCAAGATCACGATCTTCCTGATCGTCGCGCCGCTCGGTGGCGT
This sequence comes from Amorphoplanes digitatis, assembly GCF_014205335.1. Classification (NCBI taxonomy): domain Bacteria; kingdom Bacillati; phylum Actinomycetota; class Actinomycetes; order Micromonosporales; family Micromonosporaceae; genus Actinoplanes; species Actinoplanes digitatis. The sequence continues at coordinate 8,710,508 of NZ_JACHNH010000001.1, forward strand.
GCTCGCCTCCTCGATAATCGGCCGGTTCTCCGACCGGCGGCCGATCCGGCGCGCGCTGTTGATCAGCGGCGCGGCGGCCGGCGTGTTCGGCACCGGCGTGACCGCGGTGGTCCGCGACTACTGGGTGCTGCTCGCCCTCTCGGTCACCGCCTTCGCGATCGCCGGCTCGCTCTTCCCGCAGTCGTTCGCGTACGCCCGGCAGGTCCTCGAGCGCGACGACCCGGCGCGCGCGCCGATGGGCATCAGCGCGCTGCGGACGGTCTTCTCCCTGGCCTGGGTCGCCGGGCCGCCGCTGGGCGCGTTCCTGCTCGCCACCGGCGGTTTCGTATGGATCTACGGAACGGCCGCGCTGATGTACGCGCTCGCGGCCCTTGTCGCGGTCTTCTGGCTGGACGAGGTGCCGGCCCGGGCGCACCGCGCATCGGACGATCCGGCCGACCGGCCGGTCGACGCCGGCAGGTGGACGCTGTGGCTGACCGCGGCCGCGTTCACCCTCCTGCAAACCCCGCTGACGCTCGCGGTGCAGGCCCTGCCGCTGTTCATCGGCACCGAGCTACAGGGCGACGTCGGCGATGCCGGGCTGCTGCTCGGGCTCTGCGCCGCGCTGGAGATCCCCCTGATGCTCGGCCTCGGCATGCTCGCCGTCCGCGTGCCGCTGCGCCGGCTGCTGTTCGCGGGCGCGGCCTGCGGCATCGCGTACTACACGGTGGCCGCCACGGCCACCGGCCTCGGGGCGCTGGTCGCCGGGCAGGCGCTCAACGCCATGTTCATCGCCGCCGTCACCGGGCTGGGCATCTCCTACATGCAGAACATGCTGCCGGGGCACCCGGGACGGGCCACAACGCTGTTCACCAACGGGTTCCCGCTCGGCGCGATGCTGGCCGGGCCGCTGTTCGGGCTGGCGCAGCACTTCGACTACCGGCTGGCGTACTGGCTCTGCACGGCCCTGTGCGCGGCCGGCCTGCTGCTCCTGATCGTGGTGCGTAACGACCGCCCGACACGGCACGCATGACAGATCCGTTACCGTTGGTCCCGTGCGCGTACGGGTAGAGCAAACATCGCTTCCTGGCATCGGTGTCAGGCATGACCTGATCACCTCGTCCGGCCGCACGGTCGGCGTGGTCTCTCACCGCAACGGCCGCCGCGACCTCGTGCTCTACGACGTCGACGATCCCGACGCCTGCCTGGCGTCGATCCCGCTCACCGACGACGAGGCGGAGGCGCTCGCCGACGTGCTCGGCGCCTCCCTCATGCTCGGCCAGCTGGCCGGACTCCGGCAGCAGGCCGCGGGCCTGCTCACCGAGCAGGTCGCCCTGCCCGCCGGCTCGCCGTTCGTCGGCCGACGCCTGGGCGACACCCGCGCCCGGACCCGCACCAGCGCGTCGATCGTCGCGGTCCTGCGGGACCGCGAGGTGATCGCCTCCCCCGGACCGTCGTTCCAGTTCGAGGCGAACGACGTGGTCGTCGCCGTCGGGACCCGCGACGGCCTGGACGGTGTCACCGCCATCCTGGCCGGCGACACCGGCGACTGAGGTGCACAGCACCACGGCCCTGCTGATCGAGGTCGGCGCGCTCCTCTTCGCGCTCGGCATGCTCGGTCGCATCAGTCGCCGCTTCGGGCTCTCACCCATCCCGCTCTACCTGCTCGCCGGGCTCGCCTTCGGGCAGGGCGGCCTGCGCCCGCTCCCGGCCAGCACGGAGTTCATCGAGGTCGGCGCCGAGATCGGCGTCATCCTGCTGCTGGTCATGCTGGGCCTGGAGTACTCGGCGAGCGAGCTCGTCGGCAACCTGCGCTCGGCCGCGCCCGCCGGCGTGATCGACGCTCTGCTCAACGCCCTGCCCGGCGCCGCCTTCGCGTTCCTGCTCGGCTGGAGCTGGGAGGCGGCACTGGTGCTGGCCGGCATCACCTGGGTGTCGTCGTCCGGCGTGATCGCCAAGGTCCTCGGCGACCTGGGCCGGCTCGGTAACCGCGAGACACCGGTGATCCTCTCGATCCTCGTGATCGAGGACCTCGCGATGGCGTTCTACCTGCCGCTGGTCACCGCAGTGCTGGCCGGGGTCGGCCTGCTCGGCGGGGTGAAGGCGCTCTCCGTCGCGGTGCTCACGGTGATCGCGGTGCTGGTCGTCGCGATCCGGTACGGCCACGCCATCTCGAGCTTCATCTCGGTGAAGGACCCCGAGGCGCTGCTGCTCAGCGTGCTGGGCCTGACTCTGTTCGTGGCCGGCGTCGCCGCACAGCTACAGGTGTCCGCCGCCGTGGGCGCGTTCCTCGTGGGCATCGCGCTCTCCGGCCCGGTGGCGCACAACGCGACCCAGATCCTGACGCCGCTGCGGGATCTGTTCGCCGCGGTGTTCTTCGTCTTCTTCGGGCTGTCCACCGATCCAGCGGCGATGCCGGCGGTGCTCCTGCCGGCCCTGGGGCTGGCCGTGCTGACCATGCTGACCAAGGTGTTCACCGGCGGCCTCGCCGCCCGGCGCGCCGGCATCGCGCTGCCCGGCCAGGTCCGCGCCGGACTTGCGCTGATGCCCCGTGGCGAGTTCTCGATCGTCATCGCCGGGCTGGCCGTCGCCTCCGGGGTCGAGCCCGAGTTGGCGCCGCTCGCGACGGCGTACGTACTCATCACCGTCGTCACCGGCCCGTTGCTTGCGCGTTTGACCGACTACACCTGGTTCAAGGCTATGGTCCGCAAACGCATGGTCTTGCGGCGTCCTGTGGAGCCTGTCACCGCCGCTGAATGACCGCTGACCGGCCGGGCAGCCGAGCGCTACTGATTAGTATCCGAAAGTGATCTCCTATGACTTCCGTTACCCACACACGGCGCGCTAACGTGTCGCCGCGACAACAACGTGTTATCGGGTGACCAGCGACTCGCCGGATGAGGACTACCTCCCGACGGGGCAGCACGGCCCTCTGCCGGGGAGGACGGCGGCATGAGTGAGCTAAACGAGGCGGCGTCGTGACCGTGAGTGAGTCGACATTTTTCGGGTTCGCCAACCCGGTCGATCCGCGGCCAGAGGAGCTACAGGCCTGGGCATACCACCCCGAGGCCGTGCCGCTGGACGCGATGCCATCCGACTGGGACCTGCTCATCGCCGGTGACGTGCTCGCACCGACCCTCTACGAGCTGGCGATGGACCGGCAGTGCCCGGCCCGCCGGTTCGCGCTGCACTGCATGTACATCTATGCCGCGGACGGCGTCCGGCAGAACGCGACGGCGCAGCGCAAGCGCCGCATGAAGAAGTACGTGGAGCGCGCGGAAGAGGTCGGCGACGAGCAGATGGCGACGTGGGCGCACAACTGCCGGGTGCTGATGAACCGCCCCGAGCTGTTCGACTACGAGGACTGGATCGAGGGTGGCCTGGTCCGCCACCCGCGCCGCCTCGCCGCCTTCGGTCGGCGCTGAGCCCTCGCGGTCCTATTTGTCGCCCGCGCGACGGGGCCGCCACACCACCAGGGCCGTCGACGGACGCTCCTGGCGGACCAGGTCACGGCCCGGGTAGGCGCGCATCGCCTCGAACTGGGCGATCTGCTGATACGCGTTGCCGAGCTGCTGTTCCAGCTCGGCAACGCGTTCCTGCAACTCTCCGACGAGCTGCTCGAGCCCGATGATCCGCTTGATGCCGGCCAGGTTGACGCCGTCCTCCTGGCTCAGCTTCTGCACCTCGCGGAGCAGGGCGACGTCGCGCTCGCTGTAGCGCCGGCCGCCGCCGCCGGCCCGGCCCGGTTGCACCAGGCCGAGCCGGTCGTACTGGCGCAGGGTCTGCGGATGCATCCCGGCCAGCCTCGCGGCGACGGAAATGATCAGAACCTTCGCGTCGGAGGCCTGCTCCACCGAGATGCTGATCTCTTCATACATGTGCCACCTCCTGACAGGTTCCTGAATCAGCCCCGGCGCAGCCGGGCCTCGATGCGCTCCCGCTCGGCGTTGGGCGTGAGCTTGGCGAACTGTTCCAGCGCGTCGCGGGCCTCGGTGCTCACCGCGGTCGCGGCGGGTACCTGCACCTCGACGGTGACCAGCAGATCGCCGACCTGGCCGTCGCGGCGCTGCACGCCCTTGCCGCGCGCCCGCAGCGTGCGGCCGCTCGGAGTGCCAGGCGGCACCCGCAGCGTGACCGGACTGTCCAGCGTGGGCACTCGCAGGTCGGTGCCGAGCACCGCCTCCGCGAACGTGATCGGCACGGTCAGCGTGATGTCGTCGCCGTTGCGCCCGAACAGCTCGTCCGGCCGGACCTTGACCTGCACGTACAGGTCGCCGGCCGGGCCGCCCTTGTCGCCCGGCTCGCCCCGGCCGCTGAGCCGGATCCGCTGGCCGTCGGCGACGCCGGCGGGGAAGCGGACGTTTATCGTGCGGTTCTTGGTGACCCCGCCCGTGCCGCGGCATTCGGGACACTTGTGTTCGACGATGCTGCCCGCGCCCTGGCACTCGCGGCACGGCTCGGAGAAGCTGAACGACCCCTGGTTGCGGGAGATCAGCCCCGAGCCGTGGCACTGCGGACAGGTCCGCGGCACCGTGCCGGGCTTCGCGCCGTTGCCGTGGCAGGTGTCGCACACGCCCGGCGATCGCAGCGTGAGCGGCAGGGTCGTGCCCTTGACCGCGTGCCCGAAGTCGAGCGTGACCTCGGCCTCGACGTCCCGCCCGCGCTGGGGTCCCCGGCGCCCGCCGGCTCCCGCCCCGCCGGCGCCACCGCCGCCGGAGAAGATGGAGCTGAAGATGTCGGAGAAGCCCGCGCCGCCGAACCGGCGGTCACCGGCACCGCCGGCCTGGCCGGCACCGCTGAACCCGCCGCCGAACAGGTCGGACGGGTCGAACGTGGTGCCGCCCGCGCGGGCGCCGCGGCGGAAGGCGCCCGAGCCGAACAGGGAGCGCATCTCGTCGTACTCTTTGCGCTTCTTGTCGTCGGAGAGCACGTCGTAAGCCTCGGACGCGGCCTTGAACCGGTCCTCGGCGTCGGTGTTGCCGGGGTTGTGATCCGGGTGGTTCGCCCGGGCCAGCTTCCGGTATGCCTTCTTGATCTCGTCGGCGGAGGCGGACTTGCCCACCCCGAGAACGGCGTAGAAGTCCTTCTCCAGCCAGTCCTTCGAACTCATCTAGTCCACCTCCTCCAACGGATGACGGGTCCCGCCCGCCTCACGGCGGGCGGGACGAGTGATCGTCACGCGGGGTCGGCGACCGCGACCAGGGCGGGCCGCAACAGCCGCTCGCCCAGGCTGTAACCGCGGCGCATGACCTCGACGCAGGTCGGCTCCGTGACGTCCGCGGACGTCAGGTGCGCGACCGCCTCGTGGCGGGTCGGGTCGAACGGGTCGCCCTTCTCGCCGAACGCCACGATCCCGAGCTTGCCGACCGAGGCGGCGAGCGCCTCGGCCACGGTGGCGAACGGACCGACCAGGTCGCCGTGCTCGCGGGCCCGGTCGATGTCGTCCAGCACCGGCAGCAGCGCGGTGAGCACCGCGCCGGTGGTCTGCTCGGCCGCCGCACTCCGGTCGCGGTCGACCCGCTTGCGGTAGTTGGCGTACTCGGCCGTCACCCGTTGGAGGTCCCGGGTGCGCTCGTCGAGCTCGGTGCGCAACGCCGCCAGCTCGGCGCCGAGGGCGGTCGCGGCGATGACGGCCACGTCCTCCTCCGGCTCCTCGGCCGCGCGGTGCGCGCCTCCCGTGGACCCCTCCTCGGCCTGCTTGGCCACCGCGGCGCCCTTACCCTTCACATCGATCTTGCGCCGGTCCCGGATGACGACGCGCTCGGTGCCCTGACCGTCGTTCTCGTCGTCCGAGCGGCTCACTTCTTGTCGTCCTCGACGATCTCGGCGTCCACCACATCGTCAGCACCGGCGGACGGGCCCGCGCTCGCGCCGGCGCCGCCGGGCGCGCCCTGCGTGCCGTCGGGACCCGGCGCGTCCTGGGTGCCGTCCTGGTTCTGCTGCGCGTACAGCAGGGAACCGGCCTGCTGCGAGACCGAGGCCAGCTTCTCGTGCGCGGTCTTGATCTTCTCGATGTCGCTGCCGCCCAGCGCGCCGCGCAGGTCGCCCAGCGCCTCGCTGATCTGACCCTTGCTCTCGTCCGGCAGCTTGTCGCCGCTCTCGGCGAGGAACTTCTCGGTCTGCCACTGCAGCTGCTCGGCCAGGTTGCGCGTCTCCGCGTCGTCCTTGCGCTGCTTGTCCTCGTCGGCGTGGTCCTGCGCGTCGCGCATCATGCGCTCGATGTCGTCCTTCGGCAGCGCGGAGCCGCCGGTGATCGTCATCTTCTGCTCCTTGCCGGTGCCCATGTCCTTCGCGGCGACGTGCACGATGCCGTTCGCGTCGATGTCGAAGGTGACCTCGATCTGGGGCACGTTGCGCGGCGCCGGCGGCAGGCCGGTCAGCTCGAAGGTGCCGAGCTTCTTGTTGTAGGCCGCGATCTCACGCTCGCCCTGGAAGACCTGGATCAGCACGGACGGCTGGTTGTCGTCGGCCGTGGTGAAGACCTCGGAGCGCTTGGTCGGGATCGTGGTGTTGCGCTCGATGAGCTTGGTGAAGATGCCGCCCTTGGTCTCGATGCCCAGCGACAGCGGGGTCACGTCGAGCAGCAGGACGTCCTTGACCTCGCCCTTGAGCACGCCGGCCTGGAGGGCGGCGCCGACGGCGACGACCTCGTCCGGGTTGACGCCCTTGTTCGGGTCGCGGCCGGTCATCGACTTGACCAGGTCGGAGACGGCGGGCATCCGGGTCGAGCCGCCGACCAGGATGACGTGGTCGACGTCGGCGACCTTGATGTTGGCGTCCTTGATGGCCTGCTCGAACGGGCCCTTGCAGCGGTCCAGCAGGTCCTGCGTCATGCGCTGGAACTCGGAGCGGCTCAGGTTCACGTCGAGGTGCAGCGGGCCGGCCGGGCCGGCCGTGATGTAGGGCAGGTTGATGCTGGTGGTCGACGCGGCCGACAGCTCGATCTTGGCCTTCTCGGCGGCCTCGCGCAGACGCTGCAACGCCATCTTGTCGTTGCCCAGGTCGATGCCGTGCTCGCCGCGGAACGTCTTGACCAGGTGGTCGATGACCCGCTGGTCCCAGTCGTCGCCGCCGAGGTGGTTGTCGCCGGAGGTCGCCTTGACCTCGATGACGCCCTCGCCCAGCTCGAGCAGGGAGACGTCGAAGGTGCCGCCGCCGAGGTCGAAGACCAGAACGGTCTGCTCCTTGGAGCCCTTGTCCAGGCCGTACGCGAGGGCGGCGGCGGTGGGCTCGTTGACGATGCGCAGGACGTTGAAGCCCGCGATCTCGCCGGCCTCCTTGGTGGCCTGGCGCTGGGCGTCGTTGAAGTAGGCCGGGACGGTGATGACCGCGTCCGTGACCGACTCGCCGAGGTACGCCTCGGAGTCGCGCTTGAGCTTCATGAGCACCCGCGCCGAGATCTCCTGCGGGGTGTACTTCTTGCTGTCGATGTCGACGGACCAGTTCGTGCCGACCTCGCGCTTGACCGACCGGATCGTCCGATCGGGGTTGGTCACCGCCTGGCGCTTGGCGACCTCGCCGACGAGCACCTCGCCGTTGCGGGCGAAGGCGACGATGGACGGCGTCGTCCGGGAACCCTCCGCGTTCGCGACGACGGTGGGCTCACCGCCCTCCAGAACGCTGACGCAGGAGTTCGTGGTGCCGAGGTCGATGCCGACCGCTCGTGCCATGTTCGCTTCCTCGCTTCTTGCCAAAAACTTCGAGTGGTTGGGTTCTCAAGTTGAGTGGACCGGGCTCAATGATGCCACGGGGTCGCACGGGTGCAAGTCAAAGTTGAGTCAGGGCGGCGCAAGTCACGGTCGGGAGGTACCTGTCCGGTCACGGCCGTGGGGTACCTGTTGTCTGCGATGCATAGATCGGGCACGCTTTACCCGTGACGACGCACGGTGACGCGGTCGGTCCGTCGGCCACTCCCGCCGTAGCCGACCCGCTCCCCACAAAAGCCCAGGCGAACGGCGCTTCGACGGCCCCGGCCCGCAAAAACTCCGACAAACCATCCCATACTGCACCAACCTCCGACGCCGCAGCCCCGCCCAGCGGGGCCGAGGAGCCGGAGGCCGACGCGGTGCGGGAGCCGGCCGCCGCCGAGCCGCCGAAGCCGGAGTGGCCCCCGGCCACGGCCTCCACCACGGGAAACGTCGTGACGACGAAGTCGAAACGGCCCGCCGAGGTCGATGCCCCGGACGAGTCGACGGCCGAGGCCGGCACCGCCGCCGAGGACCGGCAGGGGAGCGCTCCCGCGGTCACCGACCGGGACGCGCCCGAGGACGGCTCCGAGGACGGCGAAACGAAGCCGGTCGATGAGCCGATGCCCGCAGACGCGATTGACGCGGATTCCGACCCGGCCCCTGCCGCGGACCCGCCGGTCGGCGTGCCAACGGCCGGGAGGCGGCCGGCCGCGGCGCCGGCGACCCCGGCGCCGACCAGGGCCGTTGCCCGGCCGGGCCCGGCGGCGCCGGACCTGCCGGTCGAGCCGCCCGCCGCCGTCGGTGAGCTCGCCACCGCGCTATCCCGGCTCCGCGCGACGATCGGCGGCGCCACGTACCCGCTGGTCATGCCGTCGGCGGACGAGGCGCGGCGGATCGGCACCGCCCTGGTGTCGCAGTTGGACGACTACCTGCTGCCGCGCCTGGCCCGGCTCGACGCGCCGCTGCTGGTCGTCGTCGGCGGCTCCACCGGCGCGGGCAAGTCCACCCTGGTCAACAGCCTGGTCCGGGCGCCCGTCAGCACCGCCGGCGTGCTGCGCCCGACGACCCGTTCGCCGGTCCTGGTCAGCCACCCGTCCGACTCGTCCTGGTTCCGCACCGGCCGGCTCCTGCCGGGCCTCGTCCGTACGGCCGAGGTCTCCTCGGACCCGCGGGCGCTGCAACTGGTCTCCGCGCCCGCGCTCGGCGCCGGCCTGGCCTTCCTCGACGCCCCGGACATCGACTCGGTCGTCGAGGGGAACCGGCAGCTGGCCGCCCAGCTCCTCGCCGCGGCCGACCTGTGGCTGTTCGTCACGACCGCCGCGCGCTACGCGGACGCCGTGCCGTGGGAGCTGCTGACCACCGCCCGGCTGCGCGGCACGGTCATCGCGCTGGTGCTGGACCGGGTTCCGCCCGAGGCCGCCGGCGAGGTCACCACGCACCTCGGCGAGATGCTCGCCGCCCGCGACATGGACGCCGCGCCGCTGTTCGTGCTGCCGGAGTCCACGCTGGACGGGCAGGGGCTGTTGCCGGAGACCGCGATGCGGCCGCTGCGCGACTGGTTCGCACAGCTCGCGGCCGACTCCGACGCGCGCGCGACCGTCGTCCGGCAGACGCTCAACGGCGCGCTGGCCGCGCTGGGCCCGGCCGTGGCCGGGCTCGCCGACGCCGCGGACGAGCAGGCCCTCGCGGCACAGGCGCTGGAGGAGCGGGTGACCGCGGCCTACCGCACCGGCCGCCGCACGATTGAGGCCGGCCTACAGGACGGGCGCCTGCTCCGCGGTGAGGTGCTGGCCCGATGGCAGGAGTTCATCGGCACCGGCGAGTTCCTCCGTGCCCTGGAGTCGCGGGTCGGCCAGCTGCGCGACAAGGTCGTCGCGGCGGTCACCGGCCGCCCGGCGCCCGGGCGCAACCTGCAGGCGGCCCTGGAGACCCAGCTGGTCACCCTGCTGCGCGGGGTCGCCGCGGACGCCGCGGAGCAGGCGTACTCGGCGTGGCAGGCGCACCCGGCCGGTGCGGCGCTGCTGGAGCCGGGCCTCCAGAAGGCCTCCGCAGACCTGCCGCAGCGCGCCGAGCGGGTGGTTCGCGACTGGCAGCAGTTCGTGCTCGAACTGGTGCGCAGCGAGGCCGGCGACAAGCGGACCCTCGCGCGCGGCACCGCGTACGCGGTGAACGGTGTCGGCCTGACCGTGATGGTCGCCGTCTTCACCACGACCGCGTTCATACCGACCGGCGCCGAGCTTGCCGTCGGCGCGGGCACCACGATCGCCGCGCAGAAGGTGCTCGAGGCGCTCTTCGGCGACCAGGCGATCCGCACCCTGGCCGCCCGGGCACGCGAGGAGCTTCTCAAGCGGATCGACGTGCTGCTGGAGAAGGAGGCGGCCCGTTACACGGACCGCACCGGTGCCGCGCGGCTGGAACTGGAACCGGGCACCGCCCTCCGGCGGGCCGCGGCCGATGTGGAGCGTGCCAGGGAGGAAGTCGCGTTGACCGGGACGCCGTCATGAGCCTCGTCGAGCGGGTCAAGAACACCGTGTCGCGCGACGACCGGGTGGATCCCGAGCAGCTTGTCACGCGGCTCGACGCCCTGCGGCGCTTCCTGCGCGTGACCGACCCGTACCTGCCGGACAACGATCTGGTCGCCGCGCACACGCTTGTCGAGCGGGCGGGCAGCCGGCTCGCGCTCTCGCAGGACCACACGGTCGTCGCCCTCGCCGGCAGCACCGGCAGCGGCAAGTCCAGCCTGTTCAACGCGCTCGCCCGGCTGAAGCTCTCGCCGGTCGGCGTGCGGCGGCCGACGACCGGCGTCGCGCACGCCTGCGTCTGGGGCCCGCTCGGCCCGGCGAACAAGCTGCTGGACTGGGTGGGCGTGCTGCCGCGGCAGCGCTACATCCGGGAGAGCGCCCTCGACGGCGACGACGAGGCCACGCTGCACGGGCTCGTCCTGCTCGACCTGCCCGACTTCGACTCGATCGAGCGCGGGCACCGGCTCGAGGTCGACCGCCTGCTCGGCCTCGTCGACCAGGTGGTCTGGGTGGTCGACCCGCAGAAGTACGGCGACCGGATCCTGCACAACGCCTACCTGCGGCAGTTCAAGCAGCACAGCGACATCACGATCGTCGTGCTCAACCAGGCGGACCGGCTCTCGCCCGGCGACACCGAGATCGTCCTCACCGACCTGCGGCGGCTGCTCACCGAGGACGGCATGACCGACGTCCCCGCGATGGCGACCTCCGCGAAGCAGCCCGGCATGCTGACCGAGCTGCGCGCGGCCCTGGAGAAGACGGTCGCCGAACGACAGTCGGCGCTGCGCCGCCTCGCCGGCGACCTCGACCAGGTCGCCGAGCAGCTCGGGGTGACGATCGGCCCGCCGGCCGCGGAGGACGAGGTCGACCGCGCGACGGTGCGGCAGCTCAGCGAGGCGCTCGCCGCCTCGGCGGGCGTGCCGGCGGTGGCGTCGGCGACCACGGGCGCGTACCGGCACCGGGCGGTCGCCAGCACCGGCTGGCCGCTGGTCCGAGGGGTACGCAAGCTGCGGCCGGACCCGCTCAAGCGCCTGCACCTGTCGACCGAGAAGCCCGCGCCGTCGACCGACCTCGTACCCGTATCGCGCACCTCCCTGCCGGAGGCCGACGCGGCGCAGAAGTCCGCGGTCGGTCTGTCCGTGCGCGCCGTGGCCGCGCGGGCGGCCGCGCCGATCCCCGAGGTCTGGGCACCCGCGCTGAACGCCGCGGCCCGGTCCCGGCTGGGCGACCTGCCCGACGCGCTCGACCGGGCCGTCGCCCGCACCGACCTTGGCATGAGCCGCAAGCCGTACTGGTGGACCGCGGTCGGGCTGCTCCAGTGGCTGTTCACCGTCTCCGCGGTCGTCGGCCTGGGCTGGCTCATCGCCGGTTACGTGGTGCGCATCCTCGGCCTGCCGGCGTTCGACAACCCCAAGGTCGGCGCGGTGCCGCTGCCGACGTTGCTGCTGCTCGGCGGCCTGCTGTTCGGCGCGTTGCTGGCGTTGCTGATTCACCCGATCATCGACCTGGGCGCCAAGCGGGCCGGCCGGCGGGCCGAGCAGCGGCTGCGCGTCTCGGTCACCGAGGTGGCACGCGAGTACGTTGTCGCGCCGGTCCGCGAGGTGCTGAACTCCTACGCGCAGGCGCGTGAGGCGTTGACCGTCGTCCGTTCGGAATAGGGTCCCCGGCCTGCGTTACCGGTAGGCTCGGCCGCATGGCGGCACCCCAGAATCCCTACGACGCGGTCCTGCACGCGGCCCGCGACGTGGCGAAGCTCGACTGCGCCCTGGACGCCGAGATGCTGGGCACCGCACTCCTCGGCAGCGTCTACTCCGTGGCGACCACCGACCGCGCCGCGGCGGTCCGGGAGTTCGTCGGACAATTCCTGACCACGACCGCCCGGCGCCGCACGGCCTCGGCGACGACCATCCGCGAGGTCTTCGCGGCGCTCGTGCCGGACGCGCCGGGCGCGGCCGAGGTCCGCCGCGGCGCGCAGGCTCCGGCCTGGACGGAGCAGCTCGGCCGGGTGCGTCCGACCGGCTGCTACGCGTACGGCGACGTGTACGGCGACCAGACGTCCTACCTGGTCACCTTCGCCTACGACGACGAAGAGGACGGCGGGCCGGCGCACGCCGTGGTGGCGCTCGTCGACCACAACATCGGCATCACCAAGGACATCTTCGTAGGCGGCCCGGCCGAACGCGTGCTGGCCCAGGTCCGCGAGATGTGCGCGAGCGACGAGCTGACCTGGTTCCGCGAGGAGGACCCCGGCCGCCTGCGCGGCGAGGTGAGCAAGTACCTGGAGATCACCGACGGCCTCAGCGACCTGCCGTCGGACGGCAACCTGGCCACGGACCGGGCGCTGGCCACGGCCCGGCTCGCCCTGCTGCCGGCGTCGACGGTCCCGGCGCTGGCGGAGCCGCCGGAGCTCAGCGGTCCGGATCGCGAGCGGCTGCTGCGCGACTTCCTGTCCTCTCCGGAGGCGGCCCGCTTCACCCTCAACGACGTGTCGGCCGACGACGAGCTGGCGTCGCTGCACTTCTGCCTGAGCCTGATCCTCGACCACGCGGCGAGCCTGCCGGAGCCGGACCCGCTGCGCTGGAGCCCGGCGGTCGCGGGCCTGTTCCTCCAGGACTGGGTGCACCGCCGCGCGGTGCTCGACATGGACGACGCGGCGATGCTGCCCCGGGTGACCCGGGCCTGGTCGGCCTACGCGACCCGCAAGCGCGGCCTGCCGGCCGCCGCCTGGGAGCAGACGGACACCGTGGTCGAGGAGATGATCCCGGAGTTCGCCCGGCTGTACGCCACCGGCGAGAGGCGCAGCCCGGCGACGGCGGCGGTGGCCCAGCTGATCTCGGAGGGCGTCGACCCGAACGACACGGCGGCCATAGACGCCTGGATCGAGAACAACCGGCACCGCCTCACCGACGACTCCTGAGCGGGGTTACCTCACCCGGCGAACCTCCACGTCGCCGGGTGAGGGGCCTGTTCACCAGCGGTTCTGGTGGTCCTGCGGCTGCGGGTCGGCGTGGTGCCGTCCCATCCGGGAGCTGCGGTGCAGCGCGCCCGTGCGGTCGTCGGCGCGGTGCATGAGCTCCGCCCGGTGGCTGCCGCGATAGGCGCGGACCGCCGTCGCGGCCAGGCCACCATCGGGGCCCGCCGGCTGATATCGGTGGCTGTTGTGTGTGCGTTCCGCGCTGCGGGCGGGTCGGACGTTCTGCGGGCGTTCGGTCACTGCTGACCTCCGGCGGGAGTCGGGCCGGGCGCGGGCTTCGCGACCCGGATGGTGACGGTTTTCCCGGCCGGTTCCGGCCGGTCGCGTACGGCGTCGAGGACGCGCTCGGGTACGGCCGCGATCGTCACGCGGCGGCCGTCCCCGTCGGCGGGTTCGATGTGGACCTTGATCGTCCGGTCCCGGCCCGCGCGGTGCTGCGACCGGCGCGCGCGGCGGGCCGGGTCGTCGCACTTCCCGCGCCGGAGCCGTGCCGGGCGGTGATGGTGCGCCGGCCGGGCCGAGCAGTCGGTGCGGTCCATGCACCACGCCGGATGGACCGGCTTCGCCGGCGGCTCCTGCGGCTCGCCGCCGCCCGGCGAACCGTCCGGGTCGTCCGAACCGCCGCGCGGCGAGCCGCCCGAACCGCCGTCCCCGGACGGCCGGCCCGAACCGCCGTCCGGGGAGTCCGGCACGGCGGGCAGATCCGGCACGGCCGGCAGATCCGCCACGACCGGCAGGTCCGGCACGGTCGGCAGGTCCGGCACGGCGGGCAGATCCGGCACGGCCGGGAGATCCGGCACGGTCGGCAGATCCGGCACGGGCGGGAGATCCCGCGCGGGCGGGAAGCCGGGGATCTGCCGGGACTCGTCCGGCACGGCCGGCTGCACCGGCAGCTGCGGAAGGCCGGGCGCCGACGGCTTGGTGGGCCGCACCGGCCTCGCGGGCCTGCCGGCCGACGGGCCGGAGACCCCGGACCATCCGCCCCGGCCGGAGCCGGCGGGCCGCCAGGTCGAGTGCGCCGGGACGAGCCCCTTGGCCGGCGTCCGGCGGCGCGTGCTCTGGCCGTACCCCTTGGGTCTGGTCTTCTGTTTCTGAGCGTGACCCCGCACGACCCCGGGCCCGCCCGGTGACGACGACCCGGCGGACGCCGAGGCGTCCGGTGTTCCGGCGCCCGGCCCGGCCGAGGCCTGCGGCGAGACCCGCACGGGCCCGGACGACGCCGGCGGAAGGAACGGCACGTCCATCGCCCCGCCGCGGTTCTCCTCGAGTTCGTTGGATCCCGCGGTGATCGCCGCCAGCGTCGGCAATGATGCCAAACCGACCAACATGGCAACAATCAGTACATATCGGCGCGTGGTTCCGGCGAATCCGTGCTCGGCACTGTAGACACCGTTCAAGCGCCTGCGCATCACCTTGACCGGCGGGACGAGCCCGTCGTCGCCCGGTTGCTCCGGCACGGCCTGCACCCCCTGCACATAAAGATCGACTTGGATCGGACTCGGCTATCGAGGTGAACGACGCATGCCCGTCCGGGCAGCGGCGAAAAGTGCCCGTTCAGACGGAAGTGACCGTACGAAAACCGCTTAATAGGACAAAAGTGGGCACCAATGGCCGAGCCGAGATTTCGTATCTGTGATCGACCTGACCTGTGGCGCCACTCACGTTCTCTGCGAGGATGGTGACGACGGCACCGCCGTCGCCGGCTGTACATCAGCGGAAGGCGGTGGTCGTCGTTACTCCCCCAGGCGGGGTCTTCCACCACGCCTGCCAGCCGCGCGGCAACCCCACCCGGGCCAGGCGCGGCGCACCCCAGCGGTCAGCCGCGCGGACGGGCAACACCCGCCGTGGGCCAGAGAGATGAAACAGGGAGACACGGATGGCGAACGGCGAAAGCGAAGTCGGGGCAGACGCCCCGGCGGGCGGTTTCGTTCAGCTGCTCACGCCCGACGGTGAGCGCGTGGACAGCGCCACCACGGCGGACGGCGTGACGTACTCGGTCGACTTCACCGACGACGAGTACCGCGAGCTCTACCGGGACCTCGTGACGGTCCGCCGCCTCGACGCCGAGGCGACCGCGCTGCAACGGCAGGGCGAGCTGGGCATCTGGGCCAGCCTGCTGGGCCAGGAGGCCGCACAGGTCGGCTCGGGCCGCGCGCTGCGACCGCAGGACATGGCGTTCCCCACCTACCGCGAGCACGGCGTGCTCTACACCCGCGGTATCGACCCGATCATGCCGTTCGGCCTGTTCCGCGGCGTCGATCAGGGCGGCTGGGACGCGAACAAGTACAAGTTCAACGGCTACACGATCGTCATCGGGTCGCAGACGCTGCACGCCACCGGCTACGCCATGGGCATCACCATGGACGGCAAGACCGGCACCCCGGACGGCGAGGCGGTCATCGCCTACTTCGGCGACGGCGCCACCAGCCAGGGCGAGGTCAACGAGTCGTTCGTCTGGGCCGGGGTGTTCCACGCCCCGATGGTCTTCTTCTGCCAGAACAACCAGTACGCGATCTCCGAGCCGCTCGAGCGGCAGACCCGCATCCCGCTCTACCGGCGCGCGGCGGGCTTCGGCTTCCCCGGCGTACGGATCGACGGCAACGACGTGCTTGCCACCTACGCGGTGACCCGCGCGGCGCTGGACCAGGCGCGCAACGGCCAGGGCCCGACCCTGATCGAGGCGTACACCTACCGGATGGGCGCGCACACCAGCTCCGACGACCCGACCCGCTACCGCATCGCCAGCGAGGTCGAGTCCTGGAAGGCCAAGGACCCGATCAGCCGGCTGAAGGCGTTCCTGACCAAGCAGCAGATCGCCGACGACACGTTCTTCGGCGAGGTCGACGACTCGGCCCGCACCCTCGCGCTCGACCTGCGCGAACGGGTCCTGGCGATGCCGGATCCCCAACCCGTCTCGATGTTCGACCACGTCTACCCGAACGGCTCGCCCGAGATCGACGCACAGCGCGCCCAGTTCGCCGCCTACGAGGCCTCGTTCGAAGGGAGCGCACACTGATGTCCGAGACTCTGACCCTAGGTAAGGCCCTGAACCACGGCCTGCGCCGCGCGCTCGAGAACGACCCCAAGGTCGTCATCATGGGCGAGGACGTCGGCAAGCTCGGCGGCGTCTTCCGGATCACCGACGGCCTCCAGAAGGACTTCGGCGACGACCGCGTCATCGACACCCCGCTGGCCGAGGCCGGCATCATCGGCACCGCGGTCGGCCTGGCCATCCGCGGCTACCGGCCGGTCTGCGAGATCCAGTTCGACGGGTTCGTCTTCCCGGCGTACAACCAGATCGTCGCCCAGGTCGCGAAGATGTACTACCGCTCGCGCGGCAACGTCCGGCTGCCGATCGTCATCCGGATCCCGTATGGCGGCGGCATCGGCGCGGTGGAGCACCACTCCGAGTCGCCCGAGGCGTACTTCGCGCACACCCCCGGCCTCAAGGTCGTGACCTGCTCGAACCCGGCCGACGCGTACGGAATGATCCAGCAGTCGATCGACTCCGACGACCCGATCGTGTTCTTCGAGCCGAAGCGCCGCTACTGGGACAAGGGCGAGGTCGACCTCGACGCTCCGGCCTCGTTCCCGCTGCACGCGTCGCGGGTCGCCCGCGAGGGCTCGGACGCCACCGTCATCGCCTACGGCCCGATGGTCAAGACGGCCCTGGACGCGGCGCAGGCCGCGGCCGAGGACGGGCGCACGCTCGAGGTCATCGACCTGCGCACCCTCTCGCCGCTCGACCTGGGCCCGGTGTACGACTCCGTCCGCAAGACGGGCCGTGCCGTTGTCGTGCACGAGGCCCCCGGCAACCTCGGCCTCGGCGCCGAGATCGCCGCCCGGATCACCCAGGAGTGCTTCTACTCCCTCGAGGCGCCGGTCCTGCGGGTCTCGGGCTACGACGTGCCCTACCCGGCCGCGCGCGTCGAGGAGGAGTACCTGCCCGACCTGGACCGGGTGCTCGACGCCGTCGACCGCTCGTTCGGCTGGTGACGGGGATGTCGCGGATCAAGGAGTTCAACCTGCCCGACCTGGGCGAGGGGTTGACCGAGGGCGAGATCCTGACCTGGCTGGTCCAGGTCGGCGAGACGATCGAGCTCAATCAGCCGATCGTCGAGGTGGAGACGGCGAAGGCGGCGGTCGAGATCCCCGCGAAGTGGGCGGGCGTCGTCACGCAGATCTTCCACGAGGCCGGCACGACGGTCGAGGTCGGCTCGCCGATCATCTCGATCGACACCCAGCCCGGCGCGGGCCCGATCCCCTCGGCCGAGTCACTCGCGGCCGTCGAGGTCGCGCCGGCGGAGGGCGCGGTCGAGCCCGGCCTGATCGGTGGTCCGGCTCCGGGCGGCCGCACGGCCGTCCTGGTCGGCTACGGCCCGAAGACCGCCGCCGCGAAGCGCCGACCCCGCATCGGTACGCCCACCGGCCTGACAACCGCAGCACCGGCAACCCCGCCTGCGGCGGCTACCGCGGTGGCGGCCCCGGCGGCACCCGCGGCCGTTGCGCCGGCTCCGGCTCCGGTGGCCGCACCGGCGCCGGCCGCACCGGCACCCGCCTCTCCGGCGGCACGCGTCCGGCCCGCCGGGCCCGTGCTGGCCAAGCCGCCGGTGCGCAAGCTCGCCCGGGACCTCGGCGTCGACCTGTCGACGATCGCCGGCACCGGCCCGCTGGGTTCGGTGACGCGTGAGGACGTGCAGCGGACCGTGGCGGCGCCCGCCGAGGCCGTCGCCGCCCGGCCGGCCTCCGCGCCGGCCGCGGTCTTCGACGCCTCGCGGGAGCAGCGCATCCCGATCAAGGGCGTGCGCAAGCTGACGGCCGAGAACATGGTCGCCTCGGCGTTCACGGCGCCGCACGTTACCGAGTTCCTGACCGTGGACGTGACCCGGTCGATGAAGTCGCTCGAGCGGATCAAGGCACGGCCCGAGTTCCGCGACGTCCGGATCTCGCCGCTGCTGCTCGTGGCGAAGGCGGTGCTGCTGGCGGTCAAGCGGCACCCGATGGTCAACTCGACCTGGTCCGCGGCGACGAACGAGATCATCGTCAAGGACTACGTCAACCTGGGCATCGCGGCGGCGACCGAGCGCGGCCTGATCGTGCCGAACGTCAAGGACGCCGGGCGGCTCACGCTGCGTGAGCTGGCAGATGCTTTGAACGCCCTTGTGCAAACCGCTAAGTCGGGCAAGACGCCGCCGTCGGACATGTCGGGCGGAACCCTCTCGATCACCAACGTCGGCGTGTTCGGCGTGGACACCGGCACGCCGATCCTGCCGCCGGGCGAGGCGGCCATCCTGGTGTTCGGGGCGATCCGTCCCACGCCGTGGGTGCACAAGGGGAAGATCAAGATTCGCCAGGTCACCACCCTGGGCCTGTCCTTCGACCACCGCATGGTGGACGGCGAACTGGGCTCGAAGTTCCTGCGCGACATCGGCGCCTTCCTCGAGGACCCGGAGGGCGCACTGCTCTCCTGGACCTGAGTTTCTTCTGGCGGGTGGGCTATGGAGCCTTCGATCCTTAGGCAGGTAAGCGGGATCACCCCCTAAATCGTTGGTGGGTCGTGTTCCGGCGCAGTTAAATAGATCTAGCGCCGGAACACGGCACCAAAGACGAGGCCAGGCAGGCCGAGGGAGTGAGCACCACCATGAGCACCATCGAGCGCATCCGCAACCGCCGCATCGCCAAGCGTGACGCCCGCGCCATCGAGCGCGCGATGACGTCCGCACCCACGCAGTCGATGCGTGACGAGATCGCCATCTTCAGCCAGCACCGCGTCTTCTGATCAATTTCTGATCGACGTCGCAATCGAACGGCCCGCCCGGGTTCCGGGCGGGCCGTCGGCACATCAACCGGGGCAATTAGGGATTAACCGTCGCCCGGGGACGTGATTTTCGCCTCACCACTGCGCTCCGGACGGCGTACACCGGGATTCCTCGAACCCGCTACGACCGGTACGGTTGGTCCCGGTCGCCGCCCTGGCTCGGCCGGCCGGGCAACAGCGACCGGGCGACGCCCAGCTCGGCAGGGTCGGCCGCTCCGTGCGAAGCTGGCACGGCCGACAGTCATGGAGGAGGCGGTATGACGTCCGAGGGCCAGCACGCCGGTCAGCAGCCGGGGGCCATGTCGGGCGGCGGGGTCGACCCGTTCGGCGCCGACGGTTTCCCACCCGACCTCGACGGTCGGCAGGCCGCCGATCGCGGCCCGTCCTATCCGCACGCGCAGGAGTCTTTCCCCAGCGCGTACGGCCCGCCGCCACAAGCCACCCCTAACGGCGGCTCGCCCTTCGTGGTGCCCGCGGTCCCGCCGGCCGGCCAGACGCCGCCGCCCGGGTCCCCCGCGCCCCAGCTCCCCGGGCCGACGTTCGGGCCGGGCGCGGCCAAGTTCTCCTCCAGCGGCTCCGCCCGCGTGCCCGAGCCCGGCCAGCTTCCGCAGCGGCCACCGGCCCCGTCCGCACAGGGCGGCGCCTACCCGGCGCCGGAGTCCGCGTGGGCCCCGCCGCCGGCACAGCCCAGCGCGGCGCCGGAGGACAACCCGTTCGTGCCCCGGGTGGCCGAGCCGCACCCCTACGGCGGCGGCGCCGGCGACCTGCCGCAGCGCTCGCCCGGCATCGCCGGCGGACCGCTCGACGGCCCGGTCGGCGACTTCAACGGCTTCGCACCCACCCGCAAGCCCGCCGAGGCCGCGCCGCCCGCCCCGTCGTTCGGCCGGCCCGGCAGCTACGGCGCGCCCCAGCCGGGCGGCGAGCCCCGCCCGGCGTTCGGATCCGCAACGCCGCAGCCCTTCGGCTCGGCACGCCCCGACGACGCCGACGGTCAGTCCGGCCGGGCGCCGGGCGTGTCCGCGTTCGGCGACCAGCGCATCCGGGTGCCCGGCGCGACCCTGACCGGCCTGCCCGACACGTCGCCCGCCGACGGCCTCCCGCCCCGTGACGCCGACGAGAGCGGTGGCCTGCCCACCCGCGGCGGCGCGGACCGGCCCCGCGGCGGCTCCGACAGCGGCGGCTTCCCGCTGCGCGGCGGAACGGGCAGCGGCAGCTTCCCGGTCCGCGGCGGCCCGGACAGCGGCAGCGTCGGCTACGCGGCCCCGGCCGACGGCGGCGCGTTCGCGGCCGGCACCGACAGCGGAGCCTTCGCGTCCCGCGCCGACGGTGGCGCGTTCACGGCCCGCGGTGACAGCGGCGCGTTCGCCGCCCGTAGTGACAGCGGCGCGTTCGCCGCCCGTAGTGACAGCGGCGCGTTCGCCGCCCGTGGCCAGTTCGCCCCGCCCGGCGAGGCGGGCTCCCCCGTCCAGCGCGGCGACGCCGACGGCAGCCCGTTCGGGTCCACCGGCGACGCACCGGGCTTCGGCGCGCCGGGCTCGCCGGACAGCGGCGGCTTCCCGGCCCGCGGCGCCTTCGACGGCCCGGGACACGACAGCCAGCCGGCTCCGGCCCTGCCCCCGCGCCGCCCCTTTGGCGACCGCCCGGCCGAGCCGGACCAGTCCGCACCGTTCGCCCGCGCCGACCAGGACGGCGGCTACCCGCAGCGGGTCCCCGGCACCTCCTACGCGGCCGCCGGCTCACCGGATCTCGGCCAGCCCGACGGCGGCAGCGCCGGCTACGCCCAGCGCGTGCCGGGCGCCTCGTTCGGCAGCGGCGGCGCACCCGTCGTCGCGGAGCCGCGCAGCGCCGCGTCCGTTCCGCTGCCGCGCGACCCAGCCGAGCGCCTGGAGTCCGCCGCCGAGCCGCCCGCCGAGCACTCCGGACCGGCCAAGGGCACGGCCCGCCCGGTCTCGGCCAGCGCCTCCGTTCCGGTGTCCAGCCGGGTCGCACCGCCCCCGGAGGCCGAGGAACTGCCGCCGCCGCAGGCCAACCCGCAGTCGCGGGTCTACGGCCGCCCGGCACCCGCCGAGGAGGCCCCGGCCGCACCCGAGCATCCCTACCGGGACGCCGGACATCCCTACCACGACGATGACCATTCGGCCGGTGGCACGTACGGCTCGGCACCGGGGTCCGGTGCACGTCGTGCCGCGCCCACTTCCGGCGCCAGGGGCGCGGCCACTAACTCCGGCGCCTACGAACAGACACCCGAGAGCCTCTACGCCCCACCGGCGGAGAGCCCCGACGGCACCTACGGCCGCCCGGCCGAGGCTCCCTTCGGCGGCGGACCGGCGTCCGGGCTGCCCGACTCCCCGTCGGACCAGTTCGCCACCCGGCCGTCCCCGGACGCCTTCGGCGCCGCGCCCGTAAGCCCATACGGCGCCGCGCCGGTCAGCCCCTTCGACGGCCGTACCGGCGCGCCCGACGGCGCACCGGGCTCCGGCGCGTTCGGCGCGGTGCCGGCACCGGGTAGCGATCAGCCGCCCGAACGCCCGGCGGCCCGTGCCACCGCCAGCGCCCGGGTCAGTCCGCCCGCGCAGCCCTTCGCCCCGCCCGCACCGGCCGACCAGCCGAACGAGCGCGGCCCCCAGGCGTTCAGCGAGTTCACCACCGACATAGCCGGCCGCGGCCAGGCCGTTCCGGCGCCGGGCAGCCCCGCCGCCCGCACGGCCCCGCCGGAGCAGTACGGCGAGCACACCACCGACGTGGCGGGCCGCAACCAGCCGCCGGGCCAGCCGTACGTGCCCGCGCCCGCCCTGCCGACGATGCACGCCGCGCCGCCGCTGGAGAACGGCTTCCCGCCCGCGCCGGCACCGGACTCCACCCAGCCGTTCGGCGAGCGCCCGCGGATGGGCGGCGTCTTCCCGGGCCCGGCCAGCCGCGCGACCGTGGCACCCCCGGACCCGGAGCAGACCGCCAACTGGCCGAGCCGCCCCGCACCCGGGGAGGCCGACCAGGGCCGGTTCGACTCGTTCCGGCCGGACGCGCCGGAGCCGGCACCCGCCGAGGCGGCCAAGCCGGAGACCCCGCACGTGCGGATGCTCCCGGTGATCCTCGGCGTCATCCTCGGCGCCGGCCTGCTCGTCGGCCTCACCCTCGGCATCACCTGGCTGATCGCCCGGGGTTCGCACGACGGCGACACCGGCGGCAGCGGCTTCTCGGTCAAGGCCGGCGACTGCGTCAAGCGCGAGGGCACCGCGGCGGTCACCGCGAACTGCACCGACGCGGGCTCCTTCGAGGTGACGGCGATCGTCGACGCCAAGGAGAAGTGCCCCGACCTCAACCAGCCGTACGTGGTCAACCCGACCACCGGCGGCGGCTCCCAGGTGCTCTGCCTCAAGCCCCGCGCCTGAGCACACGACGCGCTCGAGGCGCGGTCATCCCGGCTCGCCCGGTGGCCGCGCGTCGGGCGCGTGGCGGTTTCCGGGCCCGGATCCGCCCCGCGTGAGCCGATTCCCGGGTATCCGGCACGATGGGATCATGACTGCGCGAGTACGGGCGCCCGAGTTCCAGGGCCGCAACTGGCTGAACACCGGCGGCCGGGAGCTGAAGCTCGCCGACGTGCGCGGCAAGATCGTCCTGCTGGACTTCTGGACGTTCTGCTGCATCAACTGCCTGCACGTGCTGGACGAGCTGCGCCCGCTTGAGCAGGAGTACGGCGACGCGCTGGTCGTCATCGGCGTGCACTCGCCGAAGTTCGAGCACGAGCGCGACCCGCAGGCCCTGGCCGCCGCCGTCGAGCGCTACGGCGTGCACCACCCCGTCCTCGACGACGCCGACATGGCGATGTGGCAGCAGTACGCCAGCAAGGCCTGGCCAACCCTCGCCGTGCTGGACCCGGAGGGCTACCTGGTCGCCTCGATGGCCGGCGAGGGCCACGCCGAGGGACTCCGGCGCCTGCTGGACGAGCTGATCGCCACGCACGAGGCGAAGGGCTCCCTGCACCGCGGCGACGGGCCGTACGTCCCGCCGGCCGCCGCCGAAACCACCCTGCGCTTCCCGGGCAAGGCGATCGAGCTGCCGAACGGCAACCTGCTCGTCTCGGACTCTGCCCGCCACTCCCTCGTCGAGCTGGCCCCGGACGGCGAGACCCTGATCCGCCGCATCGGCACGGGCGAGCGCGGCCGCGCGGACGGCCCGGCCGCGGCGGCGAGCTTCTCCGAGCCGCAGGGCCTGTGCCTGCTGCCCGCCGGCACCGCCGGCTACGACGTGGTCGTCGCGGACACGGTGAACCACCTGCTGCGCGGCCTGCGGCTGGACACCGGCGAGGTCACCACCGTCGCGGGCACCGGCCGCCAGTGGCGTTCCGCCGAGGACGACGGCGAGTCGCTCTCCTCGCCGTGGGACGTCGCCTGGTTCGAGGGCCAGGTGATCGTCGCGATGGCCGGCATCCACCAGCTGTGGTGGTTCGACCCGGCAACCGGCGCCGCCGGCGTGTACGCGGGCACCACCGTCGAGGCCCTGCGCGACGGCAAGCTGCCCGACGTCTGGATGGCGCAGCCGTCCGGGCTCGCCGCCGCCGGCGACCGGCTGTGGATCGCGGACAGCGAGACGTCCGCGCTGCGCTGGATCGAGGCGGGCGAGCTGCACACCGCCGTCGGCCAGGGCCTCTTCGACTTCGGCCACGTCGACGGCCCGGCCGGGGACGCCCTGTTCCAGCATCCGCTGGGCGTCGGCCCCCTGCCGGACGGCTCGGTGCTGATCGCGGACACCTACAACGGCGCCGTCCGCCGCCTCGACCCGGCGACCGGCACGGTGTCCACCGTGGATTCCGGCCTGGCCGAGCCGAGCGACATCCTGGTGACCCGCGACGGCGCGGTCTTCGTCGTCGAGTCGGGTGCGCACCGCCTGGTCCGCCTGGCACCCGGCGCGGTCACCACCGTCGCCGGGGAGCGGCACCGCACCGAGCGGCC
Source organism: Amorphoplanes digitatis (assembly GCF_014205335.1). Taxonomy (NCBI): domain Bacteria; kingdom Bacillati; phylum Actinomycetota; class Actinomycetes; order Micromonosporales; family Micromonosporaceae; genus Actinoplanes; species Actinoplanes digitatis. Next base: position 8,734,438 of record NZ_JACHNH010000001.1, read on the forward strand.
GCCGTCCCCGCTGGCACCGGGCGAGGTGGTCCTGGACGTGGTCTTCACCCCGGCGCCGGGTCAGAAGCTCGACACCACCTACGGGCCGTCGACCCGCCTGGTGGTCTCCGCCTCCCCGCCCGAGCTGCTGCTGGAGGGCGAGGGCACCACCACCGAGCTGTCCCGGCGGCTGGTGCTCAACCCGGCCGTGCCCAAGGGCATCCTCCAGGTGGTGGCCCAGGCCGCGACGTGCGACGCGGACGTGGAGCACGCCGCCTGCCACCTGACCCGCCAGGACTGGGGTGTCCCGGTACTGATCGAGCCGGGCGCGCCGAGCCGGCTCCCCCTGATCCTGCGCGGGTTGGACGCCTGAAACCTGCTGGTCATGCCACGTGAGGCGGAACACTACCCACGAGTAACCTACGGTGCCGTAACCTAGTAGCCGTGACGACCTCAGCTCCGTTCCGCATGAAGCGCGCTGATCTCGGCAAACCACGGCTGCGCGGCCGCCTGCACCAGTACGCCTTCTTCGTGGCGCTGGTCTGCGGCATAGTCCTCTGCTCGATCGCCGCGACCCGTCCGGGCATCGCGCCGTTCGTGAGCACCCTCATCTACAGCATCACCGTCTGCGGCCTGTTCGGCACCAGCGCGCTGTACCACCGGCGCGCCTGGAGCGAGCGCGGCTACCAGATCATGCGGCGCATGGACCACTCGATGATCTTCATCTTCATCGCGGGTACCTACACACCGTTCTGCGTCCTGCTCCTGGATCCGGACAAGACCGTGCTGATGCTGAGCCTGATCTGGGGCGGCGCGCTCGGCGGGGTGGCCCTGAAGCTGATCTGGCCGCACGGGCCCCGCTGGGTCGGCGCCCCGCTCTACCTCGCGCTGGGCTGGGCCGCGGTCGCGATCCTGCCGGACATCCTGCACAACGGCGGCGTGACGTGCCTCGTGCTGCTCGCCGTCGGCGGCCTGATCTACAGCGTCGGCGCGGTCTTCTACGCGCTGCGCCGGCCCAACCCCTGGCCGACCGTCTTCGGCCACCACGAGTTCTTCCACGCCTGCACGCTGGTCGCGGCGATCTGCCACCACATCGCGATCTACTTCGCGCTCTACGCCTAGATTCTGGAGTCGTAGGCCTCGCGGGCCTTGAGCACGTCGGTGATGTTCGTCTCGGCCCAGTCCAGCAGCCCGCCGACCAGGCCGAGCAGGCTGCGCCCCAGCGCGGTCAGCGCGTAGTCGACGCGCGGCGGGACGACCGCATGGACCGTCCGGGTGACCAGGCCGTCGCGTTCGAGGCCGCGCAGCGTCTGGGTCAGCATCTTCGGGCTCACCGCGGGGATGCGCTGCGCCAGCTCCGTGTAGCGCAGGTCGCCGTCGGCCAGCGAGCAGACGATGAGCACGCTCCAGGCGTCTCCGATCCGGTCCAGCAGCTGCCGGCCCGGGCAGTCCTTCTCGTACGCGAAAGGTTCCACCAGGTCACTATCCCTGGAGTGCGTACTGCACTTCAAGGTGCTCACTCTCTATTGGGAAGTGATCCTCGAACTGCCCTGTTGTGCACGATGGCGGCCACTCGGCCGCCGCCATCGCCACATTGAGGGAGTTCGCACATGACCATCGTCGTCACCGGCGCCACCGGGCACCTGGGCCGTCTCGCCGTCGAGTCGCTGCTCGCGCGCGGCGTACCCGCCGACCAGATCGTGGCGGGCGGCCGCAGCGTCGAGAAGATCCAGGACCTCGCCGACCGCGGCGTACGCGTCGTGCGGGCGTCGTACGACGAGCCGGAGTCGCTGCGCGCGGCCTTCGCGGGCGCCGACCGGCTGCTCTTCGTCTCCGGCAGCGAGGTCGGCCGGCGGATCGAGCAGCACGCCAACGTGATCGCGGCCGCCAAGGACGCCGGCGTCGGCCGGATCTTCTACACCAGCGCGCCGCACGCCGACACGTCCGACCTGATCCTGGCCGGCGAGCACCTGGCCACCGAGCGGGCGCTGGAGGCCTCCGGCATCCCGTCGGTCTTCCTGCGCAACGGCTGGTACGTGGAGAACTACGACCTCAAGGGCGCGCTCGAGCGGGGCCTGTTCGGCGCAGCGGGCGACGGAAGGATCAGCCTCGCCACCCGCGCCGACCTGGCCGAGGCCGCCGCGGCGGCCGTCGTCGCCGACGTGCACGACAAGCAGGCGTACGAGCTGGGCGGCGAGGCCGTGACCCTGGCCGAGCTGGCCGCCGAGGTCTCCCGGCAGTCCGGCCGGGAGGTCACCTACACCGATCTGTCCCAGGAGAAGTACGCCGAGCTCCTGGTCGGGGTCGGCCTGCCCGAGCAGTTCGCCGCGATCCTTGCCGACTCGGACCGCGGCGCGTCCGCCGGTCTGCTGGACACCGGCACCGCGGACCTGGCGAAGCTTCTCGGCCGCCCGGCAACCCCGCTGGCCGACGCCGTCCGCGCGGCCCTCGCCTGAGTACGACGACGGGTGCCACCACGACGCTGTGGTGGCACCCGCCGTGCGATCAGCTGGCGTACGGCGGGGGCGGCGGGGGCTGACGACGGGTGGTCTCGCGGTACTCCTCGACGACCTCGCCCTCGCGGTAAGCCGGGTTGCCGCTCACCACCGGCCGCTCGGTCCGCACGACGGCCGGACGGCGGCGGCTGTTCCAGAACCAGATCGTGACGACGAGGCCGACCAGCCCGGCCAGCATCAGCACATAGCCGACGACGTTGATGTCGAGCCCGCTGATATCCGCGTTGACGGCGAACGCGAGGATCGCTCCCAGGGCGAGTAGGAAGATGCTTCCGCCGATGCCCATAGTGGCCTCCGTGACTCCTGGCTGCCGCACTCGGTGGCGGCAAAACGTCGATGGGTGTGTCTACCCACACGGCGGAACGCTCAATCAGGCAAGCTGATCCCATGACGGTTCGGACCCTCGTACTGCTGCGCCACGCCAAGGCCGAGACGCCCGGCGAGCTGCCCGACTTCGAGCGACAACTCACCGGAGTCGGCAGGGCGAACGCGGACGCGGCCGGTGCCTGGCTGGCGGACGAGCGGCTGCGCCCGGGGCTGGTGATCTGTTCGACGGCGACCCGGACGCGGCAGACGTGGCACGGCGTCGCGGTGGCGCTGGCGCAGGCCGATCGCGATGCCCAGTCGCCGGAGGTGCACTACGAGCGTGACCTCTACTACGGCGGGCGAACGGAGGTCATCGACCTGCTCCGGGCCGTACCGGACGAGGTGCACACCGTGCTGGTCATCGGGCACAACCCGACGATGTCCGATGTGTCCATCCTGCTGCGCCCCTACGACGGGGACGCCGTGCTGGAGGGCCTGAAGACCTCCGGGATGGCGGTGCACCGCACGGAGGCCTCCTGGTCGCAGACCGAGCCGGGCTCCATGCCCCTGGCGCTCACGCACACCGCACGCGGATAAGCGGAAAAGCCGAAGCCGGCGGACAACATTGTCCGCCGGCTTCGGCTGTCAGGAGAGTACGAAGATCAGAACGCGTCTTCGGACAGGTCCATCACGTCGAGAGTGGTGTTCTCGATGATCCGGCGGTCCGAGCCGATCCGGGGCAGGATCTCGCGGGCGAAGAACCGCGCCGCGGCGACCTTGCCCTCGTAGAAGGACTTGTCCGCCTCGGAGATCTCGGTGCCCAGCGCCCGGAGGGCGACCTCGGCGCCGCGCAGCAGCAGCCAGGAGACCACGACGTCGCCGAGCGCGAGCAGCACCCGCCGCGAGGTGAGGCCGACCTTGTACAGCTCACGGGCGTCACCGCCCTGCGCCGCCTGCAGCCAGGTCATCTGGATGCCGAGGATGTTCTGCAGCTCACCGAGCGCCCTGCCGAGCGAGGCGCGCTCGACCTTGAGCTGGCCGTTGCCGGCCTCGGTCTCGATGAACTCCTGGATCTCGGTGGCGATGACGGCGAGCGACCGGCCGTTGTCCTTCACGATCTTGCGGAAGATCAGGTCGAGGCTCTGGATCGCCGTCGTGCCCTCGTACAGGGTGTCGATCTTGGCGTCGCGGACGTACTGCTCGAGCGGGTAGTCCTGGAGGAAGCCGGAGCCACCGAAGGTCTGCAACGACTCGTGTCCGAGCAGTTCGTACGCCCGCTCCGAGCCGACGCCCTTGACCAGCGGCAGCAGGAAGTCGTTGACGCCGCTTGCGATCTTGGCACCCTTGGTGTCGCCGGCGGCCTCCGCGATGGCGACCTTGTCCTGCCAGGAAGCCGTGTAGATGACCAGCGAGCGCAGGCCCTCCGCGTACGCCTTCTGGAGCATCAGCGAGCGGCGAACGTCGGGGTGGTGGGTGATCGTGACGCGCGGGGCCGCCTTGTCGTTGTTCTCGACCAGGTCGGCGCCCTGTACGCGGTTCTTCGCGTACTCGAGCGCGTTGAGGTAACCCGTCGAGAGGGTGGCGATCGCCTTCGTGCCGACCATCATCCGGGCGTACTCGATGATCATGAACATCTGGCGGATGCCCTGGTGCACCTCGCCGAGCAGCCAGCCCTTGGCGGGCGTGCCGTTCTCGCCGAAGGTCATCTCGCAGGTGTTGGAGACCTTGAGGCCCATCTTGTGCTCGACGTTCGTGGCGTAGACGCCGTTGCGGTCGCCCAGCTCGCCGGTCTCCGCGTCGAAGTGGTACTTCGGCACGATGAACAGCGACAGGCCCTTGGTGCCCGGACCGCCGACGCCCTCTACGCCGACCGGACGGGCCAGCACGTAGTGGATGATGTTGTCGGTGAGGTCGTGCTCACCCGAGGTGATGAAGCGCTTGACGCCCTCGATGTGCCAGGAGCCGTCCGCCTGGGGGATGGCCCGGGTGCGGCCCGCGCCGACGTCGGAGCCGGCGTCGGGCTCGGTGAGCACCATCGTCGAGCCCCACTGCTTGTCGATGAAGAGCTCGGCCCACTTCTTCTGCTCGTCGGTGCCCTCGACGTGCACGACGTGCGCGAAGGACGGACCGGACGAGTACATCCAGACCGGGGCGTTGGCGCCGAGAATCTGCTCAGCGAGCGCCCACCACAGGGTGCGGGGCGCGAGCGTGCCGCCCAGGCTCTCCGGCAGGTCCAGGCGCCAGAACTCGGACGCCATGAAGGCCGCGTAGGACTTCTTGAACGACTCCGGCAGGTCCGCCGTGTTGTTCACCGGGTCGAACCGCGGAGGATTGCGGTCGGAGTCGGTGTAGCTCGCCGCGAGGTCCTCACGCGCGAGGCGGTTCACCTCGGCGAGGACGTCGCGCGCGGTGTCCGCGTCGATGCCGTCGAACGGCGCCTGACCGAACGCACGATCAGCCCCGAAGACCTCGAAGAGGTTGAACTCGAGGTCGCGCAGGTTGCTCTTGTAGTGGCTCATGTCGTTTTGGCCCCGCCCTCCGGACGCGAGTTACCCGTCAGTAACTAACACTGTATTACCCGCGGGTAGGTATCGACAAGTCGGCTTCGATCTTCGGTTGTCCGTCGGATTGGGGGTCAAACGTCTCCGATCGGGTGGGAAACAGGACAACCGTTCGGTCATTTGCAAGCCGCCGCGCCGCATACACGTATCGACGTGCTCAGCGGTTCGTTGCTCCGGATGTACAGCAAGGCACGTACGCGCCGACCCGGGGAGGTCACCATGTTCGCCACGATCAAAAGCCTGATTCCGGAGCCGCGCCAGGCGGACCAGCCGCGCCACTACGTCGGCCGGCACCGGCAGCCGGACGCCGTCGCCGCCCGGGCATCGGTACCCGTGATCCCTGCGCCTCTGCCCGCCCCCGAGGACTCGCCCGCCGCGGAAGAGCCCGCCGACGACGACCTGAGCTAGCTGCCGGCCGCGCCGACCTCCCAGCTCGGCATAGCTGCCGCCGCGCTGCCGTCGGGGCCGCCGTACTCGAGCAGCACCAGGGCGATGTCGTCCTCGAGCTGCCCGTGCACCCAGTCGACAAGCGCGGTCTCGAGCGACGCCAGGCCGTCGCCGACCGTGCCATGTCCCAACAGCCGCCACGCCCGGTCGGTGGTGGGAAAGAACTCGCCCTCACGTCGCGCCTCGCCCAGCCCGTCCGTGAAGAGCAGCAGCCGGTCACCCGGCTCGAGACGTTCCACCCGGGGCCGCGCCACCGGCATGAACCCCAGCGGGGGCGCCGGAGCGGGCGGGTCCAGCGCGATGACCTGACCACGCCGCAACAGCAGCGGCGCCGGATGTCCACAATTGACGATGGTGAGCGTGCCGCCGCGCTCCTCGACCAGGGCAGCGGTGACGAAGTCCTCGTCGCCGACGCTGCGGGCCACGGCCCGATCCAGGTCGGTGACGATCGCCCGCAGGTCCGACCGTTCGAACGCGACATGCCGGTACGAGCCCAGCACGATGCTCGCCAGCCGTACCGCCTCGAGCCCCTTCCCGCGCACGTCGCCGATGATGATCCGCACCCCGTACGGGGTGTCGAGGGCCTCGTAGAGGTCTCCGCCGATGTCCGCCGCGGCCGACGCCGAGATGTAGCGGCCCGCCACCGCGAGGTTGCCGACCTGCGGGCCGAGCGGTCGCAGCACGGCCTGCTGCGCGACCGCCGCCAGGCGCACCAGCTCGGCGATCCGGTTGGCCTGACGCTGCCGGACGGTGGCGACCGCGGCCGCGATCCCGGTGGCCAGCATGATGCCGGCGACGTTGACCATGCCGATCGTGTCGAACCGGGCGTCGGCACCGGAGAAGACCATGCCGACGACCGTGGCGAGCGCGCCGACCGCGAGCACCGTCTGCCAGTAGGCGAACACGGCGGCCAGGAACGGCGCGGCCGCGTACAGCCCGACGAAGTTCGCCTGAGGACCGTCCGCCAGCTCCACGGCCGACACGACGACGAGCAGCGCGAGGGCCGCGCCGAGGCCGGCGCGGGATCCTGGGCTGAGCGGGTGGCGGCCCGCCGGGATAATAGGCATGGGTACGCCGAACAGCATGCCTGATCGACCAGGGCGGCTGCATCATCTTGACCCCTAGTCTGAGCGGGTTCTGCCCACTCGTCGCCGGCGAACCCCACCCGCGATGACACGATGGCGGTGTGGCTTCAGAACTGCGCGGCCGGCTGCGCGCCGGATTCCGTTGGACAGACCCCGGTCCGGACACCGATCTGCTTGTCAGCGACCGCTCCGGCTGGTGGCGCGACCCGCTGGTGCTCGACGAACTCGGTCCCGGACTCGCCGCACTTTTCTCCGACGCCGAGCCGACCGTGGTGGTCTCGCCCGAGGTGACCGGGTTCCTCGTCGGCCCGCTGGTGGCCCGCGCGCTCGGCGTCGGATTCGTGGAGGCGTACCGCGCGGGTGCGCGGCGGCCGATCGCCGAGCCGATGGCCTGGGCGGCCGTCCCGGCCGATCATCGCGGCGATCAGCAGCACCTCGGGCTGCGCAGCCGGCTGATCGGCCTCGACGACCGCGTCCTGGTCGTGGACGATTGGGCCGCCACCGGCGCACAGGCCCGCGGCCTGTACACCCTTGTCGAATCGCTGGGCGCGAAGGCCGTCGGCACCGCGGTCATCGTCGACGAGTGCGACCCGGCGGTCTCGGCCGAGCTGCGCATCCGCGGCCTGCTGACCGGCGAAGATCTGAGCTGAGCACACGTACGCGCTGAGTAGCGCTACTCAGGAGCGGCCACCCCGGTCTCACCACGATGGACGGCATGACGCAGTTCTTCTTCGGCAACTGGGCGACCCGCATCTATCTGTTCGCCGTCGCGGTCGCCGCGGTCATCCTGATCGGCGGCAACCTCGCGACCGGCAACCACGAGCCGTCCACCGCGGCGGCCTACCTCATCGGCCTCACCGCGCCGGTCTCGGTGATCTTCGCGCCGGTCTTCCTGCTCGGCGACGGCTGGCTCGCGGTCGCGATGCTCTGGCTGAGCGTGGCCGCCGGCGCCCTGCTCAACACCCTGCTGATCAACACGATCGCCGGCCAGGTCGGCCGGCTCCGCTCCCACGGGGCGTGACGCCCCCTCGCCGAGGTCCACGGTGGTCGATCTCCTGGCCACCGCCCGGAATCGCCGACCATGGGTGTCGGCGGTCACATCTGTGCGATGGTGGTTCTGACCGCGCGCACGCCCCGCACTTGTGAGGCGAATCACCCCCGGGGGTGCGACCGGACGGCGCTGGAAGTCCGGTTTCGGGCGCGACCGCGGCCCGCGGGCCCTCGGGCCCCGACCCAGACGGGAGGAACGATGATCGCGCACACCGGAGACCGGCTCGTCCTGAAGGGTATCCACGTCGGCGACCCCCAGCGGGTCGGCGACATCGTCGAGGTCCCGCACCCCGACGGCACCCCGCCGTACCGGGTCCGCTGGCTGGACACCGACCACGAGGCGCTCGTGTTCCCCGGCCCCGAGGGGCACGTGGAGCACCGGGCGAACTGATCATCCCGGCGGACGACCGGCCACGACTCCCGTGGCCGGTCGCCGGTATGTCTAGCTTTTCCAGTCCACCGGTTTGTCTAGCTTTTCCAGTCCACGAGGGCGCCGCGGGCCGGCGTCCAGCCCGTGGCCGTGTATTCGGCCAGGCCCTGGAGCAGGTAGGGGTCGGGCGCCAGCAGCTCCCGCGCCTCGGCCTCGGTGTCAGCGTCGAGAATGATGACGCCGCCGACGGGCGGATCCTGCCGGCCGGCGGAGACGAGCACGCCGGCCCGCCCGAGTTCTTCGACGAAGGCGATGTGCGCGTCCCGAGCCTGGTCGACCTGGTCGAGGGGCGCGAGATAGGTCGAGATCATCAGGTACACGGTGTGTTCCTCTCAGCCGCGGAAAACTCACCGCGATCCTACGATCGCGGCTGGCCCCCGTGGCTTGCACGAGGGCCAGACCGGGCCGATCAGCAGTAGGTGATGTCCTCGTGGCCGTCGTCGTTGTCGTCGAAGTCGACGCCGGTCAGGTGGTCCGAGTAGATCCAGCCGGCGCTGTTGGTGCCGTCGATGCGGACCCACCACCACAGGTTGCCGTAGCTGTTGTACTCGTAGCAGTGCAGCCAGACCTTGCCCCAGGCGCCGGTGTTGGCGCCGGTCTTGGCGCAGTCACCGTACGGGCCGACCTTGAGCGGCTTGGACACCTCGGTGTAGCCGCTACCCTCGCCGTTCCTGGAGTGACTGACCGAGCAGTCGATGGCCGCGGACGCCGGCGACACGGGCACCGCGACCAGTCCGGCCGTCAGAACCGCCGCCAGGAACGCACCTCCGGCGACCCGCCAGGTCCGTTTGACAATTGTCTTGATCAATTCCGTTCCCCCGTCTCCGTGCGTCACCGCATCGACGTCGGTGATCAGATCGGACGCTAGTCCACATCGGACAACTCGTCGAGATCTCCACCAACGCGATGACGTGCGGGTTCGAGCGGCCGGCCTCAGCGGTACCAGGTGCGGGTCGCGGTCTTGGTCGAGTTGCCCGCCTTGTCGTAGGCGCGCAGCACGACCTTGAGCTTCTTGCCGTACCTGCTGGTCTTGATCGAGAAGCTGTACCCCGGCTTCACGTCCTTGGCGACGACCTTGCCGTTGATCAGCAGCTCCACCCGGCCGACGCCGTTGCGGTCGCCGGCCGACGCGGTGACCTTGACCGTGCCCTTCACCTTCGCCTTGTTCTTGGGCCCCTTGGTGATCTTCAGCGTGGGCTTCGTGTTGTCGACGATGACCACCCGCCGAGCCGTGGTGGTGTAGCCCCAGTAGTCGATCACGTACCAGGTGAGGGTCTTCCTGCCGTCGCGGCCCGCCGGGATCGACGAGGTGTACGGGGCCGTGAGGTCCGAGGCGGCGCCGTCCAGCGTCGCCCACGAGACGCCGGTGGCGTCCGTCGCCTGCACGGTGCTGGTGATCCGCGAGCCGCGGACGAGGGCGAGGTTCGCCGGCGTGATCGAGGTGACGCGGGGAGCGTCCGCGTCGATGACGACGGACAACGCGGTGACCGAGGCGTTGCCCCACGTGTCCCAGGCGCGCACCTCGATCGGCACGGTACGGCTGCGCGGACCGAAGTCGTACCGCAGCGCCCGATCCGTCGACCGGATCGCACCCTCGACCCACCACTCGATGCGGCTCAACCCGGTGAGGTCCTTGACCTCGGCATCCAGGTAGCTCTCCCCGGCGGGCTGGGTCTCCGGCGAATCCGGGTGGCGGTACAAGGAGATCTGCGGACCCAGGTCGTCCACCCGGTAGCCACCCTTGAAGGTCGAGACGTTCCCGGCCCGGTCGGTCACCGCGAACCGAACCTTGCCGTTGTGACCCGTCGCGTCCCAGTCGAGAGTCCACGGCGCGCCGGTCGCCCGGTCGATCTCGCCGGCGTCGTCGCTCAGCACAACGCTGACGACGTCGTCCGGCACGTCAACGGTGATCGTGGTGGGACCGTGCACGACCGAGACCATCCGCGGAGTGAAGTTCGCGTCCGGCCTCTCGGCGTCGACGTGAACCCGGGTCTTGGCCTCCCCGGTCACCCCCGCCACGTCATAGGCCCGAACCGTCACGTCCACGTCGCGGTCATCAAGATCGACCGGGGCGTACAGGGTCACGGCGAACGGCGCGGTCCGCGACCTGGCGACGAGCCTGTCGTCGACCAGCACATCGATCCTCACCGTGTCGGCACTCACCGAAGGCCGCACGGTCTGCTGAATCCCGATCAACTGCCCCTCGGCAAGCCCCGTCGAGGTCACCACCGGCACCGAGTCCGCGGCCGCAGGCCCCGCACCCGTCACGATCAGCAACCCGACAAGCCCGGCAACCGCCGCAGCACGCCCCTTACCCACAACCGCTCCCCCATGACACCCATGAATATCCCGACGAGGATACGGCCCCGACCCGACGAAAGTCGATCACGCCGAGACGGCGGCAGCCCTGGGGTCCGGCGGCTCGCCCCCGCCCGCTAACGGCCCGGGGAGTCGGGCGACAGGGCGGCCGGCGCTACACCCGGCTGGATCGCTGAACGATTGGCTGGGCGCCAACCCATCGGCTCGGCCATGACGATGATCAGGGTTCCTACCAGTCCCCACAGGCTCGGGACGAAATACGGCCGGTGATCCAGACCCTTGCGGCGAACGAGCCACTGATTGAGGGGATAGAAGACCGCCTCCAGCGCCGCCGCTGTCAGCCAACCCAAATTGTCTCTGATCACCGCATCCTCACCCCTAGATCAACGGGACTCTAGCCCCGCCTGGCCAGGGCGACGTTCCGCCCTTCGGATCGAGGTCGCGCCCGTTCGGAGACACCTGCCATCACACGGATCCCTCGTTTTCGCACTTCAATCCCCCTCTGGCGCACCGTCAACGGCACGCTGTGGGCGTCCTGGGCCGGTCGGGGTGAACGTTGAGGTCGGTGGAGTGGCAGCGGGAGCAGGCCCGCACCCACCTACGGCTCGATGGGAAGCGACGATAGATCTGCCTGCCGCCGCTCAGAGGTTGTCCGGGGACAACGCGGCCACCACATCCGCCATGGTTGTGATCAACGCATCGGCCACCGCGAACGGTACGACCTTGCTCGGCCGATTCGCGTAGCCGACGACACGAGCCCCGGCCGCCCGCGCCGCAACGATGTCGCTCATCGAGTCCCCGACGAGCACGCAAGCCCTCGGCTCACCCCCGACTGCCCGGACCGCGTCGAGGACCATTCCAGGTTCCGGCTTCATCAGCTCGGGCCGAGCGTAGAGACGCCCTACGACCCGCACGACCTGATCGGCAAGCCCGTGCGCCGCAAGGTACGCCGACACCGCCCGGCCCGAGTTGTTACTGACGATCGCGACCGCCAGGCCAACACCCCGACCCGACCGGATCACATCGTGCCCATACGGCGTCGGCACTGCCGACGCGACAGCACGCAGCTCCAGCGCGGTCAACGCGTCCTCGACAGCAGCCGTCAACGCCGAGTCGCAGTGGTACCCCGTCCACCGAATCACCGCCAGCGGATCCGACTCCGCCGCGACATCGCTCGGTAGGTCGACACGCTCAGCACGCAGTAGCCCGACCAACTCCGCCGCCACACGCGCCGCAGGCAAGCCCGCGAAGACGCTGCACACCGGCCCATCAAAGTCGAGCAACAGCGGACCGCCCCCACAAGCCCACCAAGCGAAGCCACGTCACAGACGGTATCCCCGAGCAACACCGCTCCACCCGGACTCGGCACGCGAGCCCGGAGGGCACGCCCGCCGAACAGAGATCAGATATGACGAGGCCCAGGCCACGGATCATGCCGCTGGCCTGGGCCTCAGTCGTTGGAACGGGTGACGGGAATCGAACCCGCACCGTCAGCTTGGGAAGCCTGCGGGCCGGCACTCGGCGTGCTGTCCCGCCTGACAGTCAGGTCACCGCCGAGGGATCAGCCGAGCAGCTTGGTGACGAAGAGGTCGGTCTGCCCGTTGGTGTCGCCGGCGGTCAGGTTCGTCGCGTCCGAGCCGTAGGCGACGATCTTGCCGTTCGGGGTGACGTTCGGGTTGACGCTGTCGCTGTCGCCCTGCGTGCCGTTGGTGCGGCGGCTGACGAGCGTGGTCGTGCCGGTTTGCAGGTCTTTACGGAACACGTCGAAGACGCCGTTGGTGTCCCCCGCGACGAGATTCGTCGCGGCGCTGTCGAAGACCACGTAACGGCCGTTCGCGGTGATGCTCGGCTGGTCGCTGGAGCTGTTGGCCGGCACCCCGTCGGTCGACGTGCTGACCAACCGGGTCGTGCCGGCCTGCAGGTCGCGGACGAAGACGTCGGATGCGCCGTTGGAGTCGCCGGGGACCAGGGTGCTGTCGTCGGACCAGAAGGTCACGTAGCGGCCGTTGTTGCTGACTTCGCCGCCACGGCTGTCGCCGGCGATCTCGTGATCGTCGTCGGACACGCTGGCGCGCACGGTCGTTCCGGCCACGAGGTCGCGGACATAGATGTCGCCCACCCCGTTGGTGTCGCCGGGTGCCAGGTCGGCCGAGAACGAGACGAAGGCAACGTAACGACCGTTGTCGCTGATGGCCGGGGCGAAGCTGCCCGACCCGGTGGCCGTGCCGTCGGCCGCCACGCTGACCGGGCTGAGCTGGGCGGTCGTCCGGTCGTAGATCACGACGTTGCCGGCGCCGACGCCGGGAACCAGGTTGCTCGCGTACGTCTCGAAGGCGACGTACCGCCCGTCGGCGCTGATCGACGGGTTGAAGTTGTCGCCGTCGCCCGGCTTGCCGTCCGGGGTCTCACTGATCCGGTCGAGCGTTCCGTCTTGCCGGTCGAGCAGGTAGACGTCGTACCCGATCTCCGGTCGAGAACCACCGGCCACGAGGTTCGACGCGTACGAGATGAACGTGACGTACCGCCCGTCGGCGCTGATCCGAGGGGAGCCGCTCGAGCCGTTGCTCTGCTCCCCGGCGGCGGAAACGCTGAGCCGGGTGGTGGTGTCCGTCTGCCGGTCCCGCAGGAAGACGTCGCCGGTCTCGTTGGTGTCGCCGGGCACCAGCCCGGAGGAATCTGAATCGAAGACCACGTATCGGCCGTTGGAACTCAGATCACCCACGATGGTGGAGGCATCCCCCTGCGCGCCGGTGCTGGACACGCTGACCCGCTCGGTCCGCAGCGACGGCGCCGCGGCGGCTGCCGGACCGGCGACCTGCACCACAGTGGCGAGGCCGGCGACGACCACAGTGGCCGCGGATCCGGTTCGGCGCAGCGAAGGCCTGAAATCCATGCATTTCCCCCATGTTGATCGTTTAGAAGCGACCCATGGTTACACAAATCGATGCAAGCCGTTGCCCCGTGCGCGCTGACCCGGAGTTCGCGCAGCCTCGCCCGACCGCCCTAGCTGCGGTGCCAGGTGCGGGCGCCGGCGTAGGTCACGTTGCCGAGCCGGTCGTAGACCCGGATCTGAACCTTCATGGTCTTCTTCTGCTTCTTGGTGTTGACCGTCAGCACGTACGCGGCGGTGGTGTCGCGCGCGACGACCTTGCCGTTGACGATCAGCTCGACCCGGGCGATGCCGCTGTTGTCGGACGCGCTGACGTAGACCTTGACGGTTCCCTTGACCTTGGCCTTGTTCTTGGGCGCTTTGGTGATCTTGACGGTGGGTGGCTTGTTGTCTGCGATCACGGTGCGGGCGGGCAGGGTGCGGCTCTGTCCCCACCCGTCCGTGACCCGCCAGATGAGCTGCAGTGTGCCGCTGTAGGCACCGGTGGGTACGGCGAGGGAATAGGGCGCGGATGCGTCGGCGCCGATGAAGCGTCCGTTGGCCCAGAGTTCGGCCTTGGCCACGCCGCTGGCGTCGGTGACGCCGCCCAGGGCGCTGACGAACGTGCCGCGCACCTTGGCCCCGGCACCGGGGGTGATGGTGCCGCCGGCGGGTGGCGCGTTGTCGACGGGAAGGGTGTACACGACGCTGTCGTAGTTGCCGGCCTCGTCCCAGAACCCGAATCCGATCTGCCCCTCCGGCGACACCGAGGCGCGGCCCTTCCACAGGTTGGTGCCCGGAACGGCGCTGAGGGAGTAGGCCGGGAGGCTGCCCTGCCTGTCGGCGACGATCGAGGACGCGTCGTCGGATGCCGAGACGGTGACGTCGATGGTGTCGCCGTGCATGGGCGTGGCGGGCTTGGGCGAGATGAGGGTGATGGTCGGCAGGGTCGAGTCGACCTGGACCGTGGTGGTCGCCGCGGTGGTGTTCCCGGCGTAGTCATAGGCCGCGACGGTCACCGGCAACGGCCCGTTGTAACCGGCGGGCACGGGTACGCGTGCGGTGCTGCTCGCGCTGACATGCGGCTGCTGCACGGTGGCGACGACGTGACCGTCGATGACCAGGTCGATGTGCTCGATGCCGTGATCGTCGGTGGCGATGGGGCGAACGTAGACGCCGCCGGCGGAGACGAGTTGGTTGTCGGTCAGATCCGTCTTGTAGATGGCGGGCGGGTTGGTATCGGTGCCGCCGAGGTCGTACATCACCTGGGCCGCGTTGACGGTGGGCGTCCGATACGCGGGCGAGGCCGGCTGCCGGTCCGCGGCGCGCCGGATCAGAGCGTTCACCTCGGTCGCGGTGGCGTCCGGCTTCATGGCGAACGCCAGTGCGGCGATTCCCGACACCACGGCGGTCGCTACCGAGGAGCCCTGGGTCAGAACGACCTGGCCGTCCTTGCTCAGCACTGAGGCTTGTCCCCAGGCGTTGATGTCGACCCACTGCCGTGTCGAGGTGTTCTTCTCTGGGAAGTAGTGGTACGGATCGTCCTCGGTGACGGCCAGGGCCGGCTCGAACGCGGCGGGGTAGCGCCGCCTGGTCGAGGCCTCGTTGCCTGCGGAGGCGATGAGCAGCGCACCCTTGGCGTGCGCATGTTCCACCGCGTCCTGCAACAACTGACTGGGTGACGCGGTGCTCGCCGAAAAGTTGATCACCTGGGCGCCGTGGTCGGCCGCCCAGGCGATGCCGGCGGCGGCGTCCGCAGTTGTGCCCTGCCCGTTCTTCAGGACTCGCACCGGCATGATCTGGCAGACGCCGCACACGCCGATCGTGCCGACATTGTTCCCACTCTGCGCCGCGATGAAGTTGGCCATCATCGTGCCGTGTCCATCATCGTCCGCCGGGTCCTCGTCCCCGTCCACGAAGTCACGGCCCGCGGTAAGACGGCTCGCTTTCAGATCGAGGTTCGGGCTGACACCACTGTCGACGACCGCAACCGTGACGCCGGCATCGCCCCGGCTCCATGTCCACGCCTGCGGAACCTCCACCGGAGGCAGCACCGCGGGCAGGATCTCGCCGTCTGCACCCAACAGAGCACTGCGCTCGGCATACCGGACGCCTTCCGTGCCGGCCAGCGTGCTCAGAGCCGCGTCGGCCTGATCCGCAGCCACCTCGACCGTTATCGCTTGCAGCCCCACAACCGGCCGCGCGCTCAGCACGGCATCGCCGAGCACCCCGACCACGGCGGCAGAGTCAGCGCCGGCACTTAGCCCAACATCAAGCCGTACCGAATCGCCCTCCGCCGCGACAGCAGGTGCGCCCAGGCTCGTAGCCAGCAGAACGCCCAACAAAGAAGACGAGACAGCACGCACAACGGCCCCCGCAACCAAGATCATGAATGCCCGGCACCCTACGCCCTCAGGCGAACATGTCGATCATGGCGGTCGCGGCCCGTCGAAATAGCCAAGATTTCCGCAAGATCCGGAGGCTATCCTGGCGCCCGGCCTCATCGAGGCGCGCTGATCGAGTCGGAGGATTCATTCGATGTCACGTGTCCGAAAGTGGTCTGCCCTGGCGGCAGCCGCCACGATCGCTCTCCTACCGACACAGGCGGCGGTCGCTGCTCGCGGAAACCCGATCGGGCTCGGCCCGATCGGATTCGCCACTGGCCAGGTCGACGTCACCCAGGATTTTGCGGCGACGGACCTCACCTGGACCATCACCGACTCGGACGCTGCCGCGCGGGAGCTGCGCGGCACCGTCGAGTTGCGGCCGTTCGTCGGCGACCAGCCGGTCGAGTCGGCCCGCACGATCGCTTTCGGCCTCGGTCTCGGTTACCCGTACGTGAGTTCCGAATCCGGGAACGCGCAGAGCTCCGCCTATCGCTTCGAGTTCCTGGTACCGCGTGAGGGCGTGGCCGCGAACGTGGTCTGGCGGGTCATCAAGGTCACCGCCGAGGACGACCAGGGCCACAAACGCACGTTCAAGATGCCCGGCGCCGAACTGGCGGTCACTGGGCTGGTGGACACCACAGGCCCGGAGATCGGGATCGCGTCGGCCGACGTCGGCCAGCTCCGCGAGGTCTACGACCCGGGCACTGGCGTCGCGCTGCGCTACCGGTTCGAGATCATGGACGAGGGCTCCACGCCGGCCAAGGGGCGGATCGTCCTACGCGGCCCGGCCGGCAGGACTCTGACCGGCACGTTCCAGGTCGCGGACAACGGATACGAGAAGACCTGTGGTGACGGGTCCTACTTCTACGGTCCGTTCAACCTGTCGTGCACGGCCACGGTGCAGGTGCCGGCCGGCAGCCCGAGCGGGACGTGGGCCCCGGCTCGCGTTGACGTCTGGGACCGGGCCGGCAACCTGACCCGGCTCATCGCCCCCGAGACCGTCCCGGCGATCACGGTCAGCCGCAACGACGTGATCACCGCTTCGGACTTCCAACTCCCGGCCACGGTGTCGGCCCCGGCGCAGGGGGTTCCGAGCGCCGATCTCACCTTCGCGGTGTCGGGCGCGGTCGGTGGCCTCGCCTCGGTCGACCTCGACTCGGATGTCTGCACGCAGGTGTCACACACGCCGGTCATCGGCGCGGATGGCCGGGCGTCGGTCAAAATCGAGATCCGCAGTCTCACCGGCCGCTGCACCGTCACCGGTGTGAAGCTGACCGACGCGGCTGGGAACGTGTCGCTCTACGGCTCCGCCCACGGCAATACCGACCTCGGCCTGACGATTGTCGTGGTCTGAAACTCGTTTGATCGGCTCCGTGGTGTGGCCGACAGCGTTCGGTCACACCATCAACGGCGATCACTCGGCCCTGTCCCGCGCTGCCTCTCACGCCGTCACGGCAGCGCGGGGCCGGTCCATTCGTACGATCCAGATCGGATCTCATCGAGCTCTATGCTCGTGATCCGCGCGGCGCTCGCCGCCGGATCCACGGGGGAGAATCCATGCGACGCTCCGCGCATCTCGCTGTCATCCTGTTCGCCACCGCCTCAGCCGGCCTGCTCGCCGGCACGCCCGCACAGGCCGCCACCACCGGCGTGGCCACCGCGGGCGTCAGCACAGTGCAGTACAAGGCCGCCCAGAAGACCCAGAACAAGGTGGTAGTGACCCGCTCCGGCAACACCGTGACGATCGACGACCGGGTCGCGGTCCGGGCGGGCAAGGGCTGCAAGAAGGTCAAGGGCGACAAGACCAAGGTCAAGTGCCGCACCTCGAAGGCGCCCAAGCTGGTGAAGATCTACACGTACGACCGCAGCGACTCGATCCGCAACAGCACCAGCGTGCCGGCCGACTTCGACGGCGGCACCGGCAACGATGTGATCACCGGAGGCTCGGGCAACGACAAGCTGCACGGCTGGACCGGCTCCGACCGGATCCACGGTGGCGGCGGCGAGGACCACATCTGGGACTGGTCCGGCACCAACACGATCTACGGCGACGCCGCGAAGGACACCATCTTCGGCGGTAGCGGCGTCGACCGGATCTACGGCGGCAGCGGCAGGGACGAGATCTTCGGCGCCAAAGGCAACGACGTCATCGACGGCGGCGCCGAACGAGACTGGCTGATCGGCGAGGCCGGCAACGACTCGATCTGGGGCGGCACCGGCGACGACTACCTCGACGGCAGCGCCGGTGACGACTTCCTCTCCGGCGGTGACGGCGAGGACGAGCTGCGTCCCGAGGACGGCAACGACCGGGTCTACGGCGGCCCGGGGCCGGACTTCATCTACGCAAGCGCCATCAACGGCAACGCCAAGGGCGCCGACTACTACTCCGGCGGCCCCGGCCGTGAGCTGGACTCCGTGATCTACACCCAGTACTCCGAGGACATCACGGCCGACGCAGACGGCGTCAAGGGCGACGACGGCGCAAATGGCGAGGGCGACACCATCGCCACCGACGTCGAGAGCATCTGGGGCGGCAACGGCAACGACACGCTCTCCGGCGGCGCCGGCGACCAGAGCCTCGACGGCGGCCCCGGCAACGACACACTCCGCGGCGGCGCAGGCGCCGACTACCTCTTCGGCGGCCCCGGCACCGACCACCTGTTCGGCGAAGCCGGCGACGACTTCCTGGACGGCGGCGACGAGGACAGCGCGGCCGAGCAGCTGGACGGCGGGCCGGACACCGACGGCTGCGAACTCTGGACCGGCGACACGGCCGTGAACTGCGAGAACGTCGCCGGCCCCTAATGGCACGTTAAAGGCACGCCCCTCTGTTTCAGCCAGCTAGAACGACGAAAGCCCTGGCGGACCATCGGTCCTGGCCAGGGCTTTCGTGTGTGGAGCGGGCGACGGGAATCGAACCCGCACTGTCGGCTTGGGAACCGCACAAGATCGCCTACCTGGGTGCGGACGGTGCTGGCGGCTGGTGCATGGGGTGGCCTGGAGTGGCCTCGTTCTGCCTGCCCCAATGGCCCGCCAATGACCCGGCAAAGTATCAGGAATAGCCCGTTCGGGTTCAGCTGTTCGGCCTAGACACAATGGAGGCTGAGCCGTGCCACCATGCTGCCGCTGTGCCTTCTTGCTCGGCACGGTCGCGTTGGGAATCACGGTCAACGTGCTTTCGGAGAACGCCGTACCCGCGTTGAGTGCGATTACCGGTCTTGCTGCCGTGTTCGGGGTCGCTGCTTGGCTCCGAAAGTACCCCGGTTCGATGCTGCAACGCGCCGCATCGATCAGTCTCTGGGTGGCGGCCGGCGGTGCAGCATGGCCAGTCTGGTCACAAGTGCGAGCTGGGCTGTTGCGCTGGTTGCGATGTCCGCCGGGATGCTGGCAGTCACGGTCCTGATCGTCACGGATCTAGGCACCGTCGGCCGGCTCTTGGGCGGTGCCACGGTGATCGGCGTCGGGATAGCTGCTGCCGCGTTCGGGGTCGTGGCGCTGCGCGAGGGCCGTGTGCTGCTCGGTACCACGGTGATCGGGTTCGGGGTAGCTGCCGCCGTGTTCGGGGTCGCGTCGGTGCGCGAGGGTGATCTGCTGTTCGGTACCGCATTTGGTCGGGGTCGGAGTAGCGGCTCCCGTGGTCGGGGTCGCGGCAGTGCGCGAGAGTCATCTGCTGGCCGGCACCGCGTTGGTCGGATTCGGGGTCGCGCTTGCCGTGATCGGGGTCGCGATCTTGTCCGAGGGTCGTGTGCTGGCAGGTATCGCGGAGGTCGGACTTGGGGTCGCCGTTGCCGTCTACGGGGTCGCGGCAGTACGCGACGGAGCGACAGAGCGACGGTGGATTGGGTGGCGGCGTCGAATCACCACCGATCGAACACCAAGCGAATCAAGCGGAACGCCAGACCCTCAAGGGCTGATCGGCATGAAAGACCAGGAACAAAGCAGATGACGGAATCGAACCCGCACCGTCAACTTGCGACCTAACCGACAGAGCCACCCACGACCCGATCACCAAGACATACACCAACCCACTAACGGCCAAACCCGACCCTGAACCCGACCCACCCAAACCCGACCCCGACTCACGCCGAGCGCCCACCCGCACCGTGGGGGTCCGGGGGTCTCCCCCAGGCAGAAATGCGAGGAGCCCCGGTCCGCGCACTTTGCGGACCGGGGCTCCTCAGCGACGAGCGGGTGACGGGAATCGAACCCGCACTGTCAGCTTGGGAAGCTGATGTTCTGCCATTGAACTACACCCGCGAGCGGCACCACTGTACCCGATGACGGGGTTCCATGGCGTAACCGCCACGTAGGCAGGCACCGGCCGGACTCGGCGCGGCCCAGCTCCCTCCAGGCCTGGCAGCGCCCCGCGGACGCAGATCGCGGTGTCCGGCCGGTGCCTACGATCTGGCGGCTGCGACCAGCGGCCGGCCTAAGCTCGCCGCCCGGTCGTGCCACGTTTGGGTGATTGGTGGGTGGCGTTGGGTCATCGCCAGCGGCAGGGCGCCGCCGGGTCCGTGCCGGCGGACCATCGCCGTCTCGATGTCGAACTCGAAGAGCCGCCAGTCGACCATGAGCGAGGCGCGCAGGGCGCCGGCCAGCCGGGCGATCACCGCCCGGTCAGTCACCGGGTGGGCGCGACCGGCCACATAGGCCTCGTCGTCGCTCTCCTCGGGCGGATACGAATGCAGGGCGTAGCGCCCGTCGCGCTCCAGGTCACGGCGTTTCGCCGAGTCGACGACGAAGCAGTAGAGCCCCTCCTCGGTGACGACCGGAGAGACCGGGTGCACGCGCGGGCCGCCGTCGGCACGGACCGTAGCCAGGTAGCCCATGCCGGGGCCGTACTGCTGGAGCAGCGCGCGGACGGCCGAGGCGAGCTCGGGCTCAGCGGCGGCGAATTCGGACCAGGAAGCCATGCGGACATCATATCGAACATATGTACGAGACGACCACCGAACACGCACCTTAAAGCCGCTCGGTATTGTGTGGCGATGCTGCTCTCCGACCGTGACCTGGTCTCCGAGATCAAGTCGGAAAACCTCGCTCTCGAGCCGTTCGAGCCGGAGCTGATGCAGCCGTCCAGCATCGACGTCCGGCTCGACCGCTTCTTCCGCGTGTTCAACAACCACCTGTACACGCACATCGACCCGGCCGAGCAGCAGGACGATCTGACCGCCGCCGTGGAGGTCTCCGACGGGCAGCCGTTCGTGCTGCACCCGGGCGAGTTCGTGCTGGCCTCGACCCTCGAGGTGATCACCCTCGGCGATCAGCTCGCCGGCCGCCTCGAGGGCAAGAGCAGCCTGGGCCGCCTCGGCCTGCTGACGCACTCGACCGCGGGCTTCATCGACCCCGGCTTCTCGGGCCACGTCACGCTGGAGCTCTCCAACGTGGCCAACCTGCCGATCAAGCTCTGGCCGGGCATGAAGATCGGCCAGCTCTGCATCTTCCGCCTGTCGTCCCCGGCGGAACACCCCTACGGCTCGGCGGTCTACGGCTCCCGCTACCAGGGCCAGCGCGGCCCGACCCCGAGCCGCAGCCACGTCAACTTCCGCACCTGGCCGACCACCTGAGCCCGACGGGCTCAGATCAACATCAGGACCATGTCGTGCCTGGTTGCATGGCACCGACCGTCGCTCCCGCCGAGACCGGGGCGGGGGCGGCCAATCGCCTGGCGGCTCATGAGCGGCCACCCCCACCCTGCCAGGTCCGTGCTCCACCGACCCCGGGTTCAGTTGATAGTCAGGTAGACGTCGTCGACCCGGCCGGCGAACTGGTCGTTGCCCATGTTCGCGCCCTTGCCGCCGACCCGCAGCGGCTCGGCGTTCGCGATCGACAGGGTCGGCGGGACCGGCACCCAGGCCCGCTCGACGCCGTCCACGATGGTCGTCAGTCGGTTCCGGCTGCGGGCGCACATCAGGTTGTGCCACATCCCGTCCGCGACGTCCATGAACGGCTCCGCGCGGTAGATCCGGGTCCGGCCCGCGATCACGCAGCTCGGGTGGCCCAGCCGGTGGTCGACCTGGAGTTTGAACTGGCTCGTCCCGCCGACCGAGTAACCCTTCTGGAGGACGTTCGCGCCGTCCGAGAGGTCCTCGTGTGACATCAGGATCGACGCGCCGTACTGCATGGTGCGGGTTCCGGGGTTGAGCCGGTCGTCGCGGATGCCCTCCAGGATCGCCCGCGGGCACTGGCGTTCGCGGGGCAGGGTGCAGCGGCTCGGGTACTGGACCGCCAGGCCGTTGCCCTGCGGCACCAGGCTCAGCGTTCCGCCGTTCTGCGCGAGCGGGCGCAGCACGAACGCGCCGCCCAGGTCCGTGATCGGTTGTTGGACCCCGCCGTCGAAGGTGTAGCGGACCGCGACCGGCGCCGCCGCGACGCCGACCTGGCCGCCGCGCTGCGGCGATACCGCGAAGCCGGTGTTGACGCCGGAGATCACCCCGGCGGACGGGCGGGGTGAGAGGGCCAGGTAGTGGGGGCTGATTCGGGGCGCGGCGCCGCTCGGCGGGGAGAAGCGGGCGACCATGAGCAGACCCGCACCGAGAGCGGTGGTCGCTACCAGTGCGGCGAGGGGGCTTACGCGCCGGCCTGCGCCTCGCGATGACCGTCGGTTGTCGAACATGCCACTATTGTCCAGAACGCCCGATTGATGCCTCGATGACCCCCCTGCTTTGGGTTAAATGTGGCGAAAAGCACTCTAAACGGCGGCGCGGGCGGTAGGTTCGCCGATCACCGCGTGCAGGACGTCGTCGAGCGCGATCACGCCGAGCGGGTGGCGGCCGTCGCTGACGAGCACCAGGTGCCGGCGGTCGCGCCGCATCGTCAGCAACAGGTCCGCCAGCGTCCGGTCCGGCGGCACCACCGCAAGCGGGCGGACGATCTCGGCGGGGATCGGGAGCCTGCGCTGCGCCCCGGTGTAGCCGAGGACGTCCTTGATGTGCACGAACCCCATGACGCGCCGGGTCTCGCGCTGCACCACGGGGAAGCGCGATCGGCCGCTGCGGGTAGCCACCGCCTCGATCGTGGCCGGCGACGCGTCGTCGGCCACGGTCGTCACGCCCGACCAGGGCCGCAGGGTGTCCGCGGCGGTACGGACGTTGAGGCCGAGGGCGGCGTGGATCCGGGCGTACTGCTCGGTGCCGAGCAGGCCCTCGGCCCGGGCCTGGGTGACCATGCCGGCCAGCTCCTCCGCGGTGAAGACCGTCTTGACCGCCTCGGTCGCCTCGATCTTCCACGGCGAGAGGACCACCCGCGCGGCCCAGCGCATCGCGGTCAGCAGCGGCTTGGTCGCGGTGCAGAACGCCAGCATGAACGGGCCCAAGACGAGCGCCGACTGCTCCGGCCCGGCCAGCGTGATGTTCTTCGGGACCATCTCGCCGATCACGGTGTGCAGGAAGACGACCACGCCGAGGCCGAGCACGAACGCGACCGGATGGATCATGCCCTCCGGCAGCCCCAGCGCGGTCAGCGGACCCTCCAGCAGGTGCGCGAACGCCGGCTCGGCGATCGCGCCCAGGCCGAGCGAGCAGATGGTGATGCCGAGCTGGGCGCCCGCGATCATCAGTGGGATCTGGTTCATCGCCGACAGCGCCCAGCGCGCTCGCCGCGACGTCGCCGCGAGCGGCTCCAGCGCCGTACGCCGGGAGGCGATCAGGGCGAACTCCCCGCCGACGAAGAGCGCGTTGCCGAGCAGGAGCACGACGGTGATCAGCAGCTCAGTCATCGGTGGGCTCCGGCGGTGCCACGACCCGGACCTGCTCGATGCGGTGCCGGTCGACCTGCATGACGGTGAACTCCCAGCCGGCGTCCTCGATCGACTCCCCGGCAACCGGGATGTGCCCGAGCCGGGAGAGCAGGAAGCCGGCCAGCGTCTCGTACGGGCCCTCGGGCAGGCGGAAGCCGGTCTGCTCGGCCACCTCGTCCTCGCGGAGCAGGCCGTCGACCAGGTACGTCTTCTCGCCGCCGGGCACGGTCAGCTCCTGGCTGCCCGCCTCGGCGAGGTCGGCGTCGTACTCGTCGGTGATCTCGCCGACCAGCTCCTCGATCAGGTCCTCGACCGTGACCACGCCGTCGGTGCCGCCGTACTCGTCCACGACGATCGCCAGGTCCGCGTCGGCCGCACGCAGCGCGGCCAGCACCTTGTCCAGGGGCAGGCTCTCCGGCACGTAGACGGGCTCGCGGGCGACCGAGGACACCGCTGTCGCCGCCCGGCGTTCGGGCGGGACCCCGAGCGCGTCGAGCACGCCGACCACGCCGACGACCAGGTCGAGCGTCGACTCGTACACGGGGAAGCGAGTGTGTCCCGTCGCGCGCGAGACCGCGATGACGTCGGCGACGCTCGCGGTGGTCTTGAGGCCGACCACGTCGACGCGCGGGGTCATCGCCTTGGCCGCGCGCTTCTCTCCGAAGCGGATGGTGCGGCGCAGCAGCGTCGCGGTCTCGGTCGGCAGCGCGCCGGCCCGGGCGCTGATCGCGGCGAGCAGGCCCAGCTCCTCGGGCGAGCGGGCGCTGGCCAGCTCCTCCTGTGGCTCGATGCCGAGTCGCCGGACCAGCCGGTTGGCCGAGCCGTTGAGCGCGCCGATCAGCCACTTGAAGAGCCGGGAGAAGGCCCGCAGCGGCGCGGCGGTGGCCAGGGCCACCCGCATCGGCCGGGCCAGCGCCGCGTTCTTGGGCACGAGCTCGCCGAAGAGCATCGACACGAGCGTGGCGAGGCCCAGCGCCAGCACGTGCGTCACCGTGTCGGTGGCGCCGCCGGCGATCGGCTCGATCATGGGACGGAACAGCCGGGACAGCGCCGGCTCGGCCAGGTAGCCGGTCAGCAGCGCCGTGAGTGTGATGCCCAGCTGGGTGCCGGAGAGCTGGAACGAGAGCTCGTGCAGGGCGTGCCGGACCGTCCGGGCGCGCCGGTCACCCGCGTCGGCCCGCTTTCCGATCTCCACCCGGTCGACGGTGACCAGCCCGAACTCGGCGGCCACGAAGAACGCGTTACCGGCGGTCAGCAGAGCGAAAGCGGCCAGCGGGAGCACCGCGGTGAGGAACAGGCCGTCCATGATCGGTTCACCTCGGCCCCCATTGTGCCGGAACGCCTCGCATCTGCTGAAGGCGATCTCGATGGGTGCTTCGGCGGCCGCCGGAGCGGCCGCCGACCACGTACTACGCGGGAGCCTTGTCGCCCTTGATCGATCGGAGCAGGACGCTGGCCACGTCGACGACCTCGACGTTCTCCTGCTCGCCCTTGCCGGTGACGCCGTCGCCGATCATCGTGTAGCAGAACGGGCAGCCGACGGCGATCGTCTTCGCGCCGGTCGCCAGGGCCTCCTCGGTGCGCTCCACGTTGATCCGCTTGCCGATCTTCTCCTCCATCCACATGCGGGCGCCGCCGGCGCCGCAGCAGAAGGACCGCTCGGAGTTGCGCGGCATCTCGGTGAGGCCACCCTCGATCGCCCTGCCCAGGACCTCGCGGGGCGCCTCGAAGACGCGGTTGTGCCGGCCCAGGTAGCAGGGGTCGTGGTAGGTCACGCCGCCGTCGACCGGCTGGACCGGGGTCAGCTTGCCCTCGGCGACCAGGTGGGCCAGCAGCTGGGTGTGGTGCACGACCTCGACCTTCAGGCCGAGCTGCTCGTACTCGTTGCCGAGGGTGTTGAAGCAGTGCGGGCAGGTCGCCACGATCCGCTTGACGTTCGCTTCCTGGAGGGTCTCCACGTTCTGCTGTGCCAGCATCTGGAAGACGAACTCGTTGCCGATACGGCGGGCCGGGTCGCCCGTACAGGTCTCGCCCTCGCCCAGGATGGCGAAGTCGACGCCGGCCTCGTGCAGCAGCGTCGCGACCGCCCGGGTGGTCTTCTTGGCCCGGTCCTCGAACGCGCCGGCGCAGCCCACCCAGAAGAGATAGTCGAAGTCGGCCTCGCCGACCCGCTTGATCTCGAAGTCGAGGCCCTTGGTCCAGTCCTCGCGGGTGTTCTGCGGCGCGCCCCAGGGGTTGCCCTTGTTCTCCAGGTTGCGCAGCATGACGCCGGCCTCGGCCGGGAAGCTCGACTCGATGAGCACCTGGTAGCGGCGCATGTCGACGATGTGGTCGACGTGCTCGATGTCCACCGGGCACTGCTCGACGCAGGCGCCGCAGGTGGTGCAGGACCACAGCACGTCCGGGTCGATGACGCCCTGCTCGGCCTCGGTGCCGATGAGCGGCCGGTTGCCCTCGGCCAGCGCGAGGACGTCCAGGTGCGCGAGCTGGGCCTCGGTGGCCTTCTCCTCACCGGTCAGGTCCTTGCCGCCGCCGGCCAGCATGTACGGCGCCTTCGCGTACGCGTGATCGCGCAGCGACAGGATCATCAGCTTCGGCGAGAGCGGCTTGGCGGTGTTCCAGGCCGGGCACTGCGACTGGCAGCGGCCGCACTCGGTGCAGGTCGAGAAGTCGAGCAGGCCCTTCCAGGTGAACTGCTCGACGTGCGCGACGCCGAACTGGTCCTTCTCCGGGTCGGCGTCCTCGAAGTCGAGCGGCTTGCCCTCGCTCATCATCGGCCGCAGCGCGCCGAGGCCGGAGCCCGCGGGCTTCTCCGGGCTGCGCTTGAAGAAGATGTTGAAGAACGCGAGGAAGCGGTGCCAGGCGACGCCCATCGTCACGTTCAGCGAGATGGTGATCAGCCAGCTCATCGAGATCAGGATCTTGACGAGGGCCGTCCAGGTGGCGCCGTCCTCCCAGGCCGGGAGCAGCGCACCGATGCCGTGGCTGACCGGGGTCGCCCAGAGCGGGTACTCGAAGTGGTCGGTGGCGACCTTGAAGCCGCGGATCAGGAAGCC
This sequence comes from Amorphoplanes digitatis, assembly GCF_014205335.1. NCBI lineage: Bacteria > Bacillati > Actinomycetota > Actinomycetes > Micromonosporales > Micromonosporaceae > Actinoplanes > Actinoplanes digitatis. The sequence continues at coordinate 8,761,181 of NZ_JACHNH010000001.1, forward strand.
GCAGATCAGGACGGCGATGATGATCGCCTCGACGAAGTACGCCTGCCACATCGTGGAGCCGGTGAAGCGGGACAGGCCCTTGCCGCGACCCGGCTTGTTCAGCTGGCGGATCACGACCAGGACCAGGATGCCGATCGTGCCGAACACGCCGATCCACTCGGTCACCAGGCCGAACAGCGTCCAGTGCCCGATGATCGGCAGGCCGAGCTCCGCGCTGACCACCTCGAAGTAGGCCTCGAGGACCAGCAGCGACAGCACCACGAACGCGACCATCACGAACCAGTGCGCCGCGCCGACGACGCCCCACTTGAGCATGCGGGTGTGGCCGACCGTCTCGACCAGCATCGTCTTCGTCCGCGTCGCCTTGTCGCCGAAGCGCCCGGGGTCGGCCTGGCCCTGCCGGATCACCGCGGTCATCGACATGACCGCGCGTACGGCGAGAGCGACGGCGACGAGGGTGACGGCGCCCGCTAGGACGGTGGCGACTATCTGCGCGGTGCCCATGTGCGTTGTGCCTCCTCGGTCGGCTGACTCGCCGGCCCATGTTACCCACGAGTAATCAGATTGCGCGCGGGCAACCCGGTCGTCTTTTCGGCTGCTCAGCCGAAAGCGCACCCCGCGCGGTTCTGACGGCGGGGTGCGCTGTCGGACAAATCAGACGAAGATCACGCTACCGCTTGGAAGGCACCCACGCGGCGTGCTCGCGGTTACCGCCAGCGGGACAGGATGCCCAGGGAGGCGACCATGCAGCCGAAGCCCACCAGGAGGTTCCAGTACTTCCAGGCCTCGACCGGGTACTGCTGCTCCGAGAGGTAATAGACCACCAGCCAGGTGATGCCGAAGACGATCAACGCGACCGCCGTGATCGGCAGCCAGACCGGACTCGGCTTCTTGGACGCCGCCGCCGCGGCCGGACGAATGTCCGTGGGCGGGGTGTAGACCTTCTTCTTGCGAACCTGTGACTTCGGCACGGCGCTCTCCTGAGGGCAACAAGTGGTGAACAACCCACCCCTGAGCGGCTCCGGGGGACCCCGAAAGCTGCCCGTGGCGAATACTGTTCGATAGCTAGCGTAGTCAAGGCGGCGCGCGTACAGGCACCCGCCGGTGGGTTTTTCGGCCGAGCCGAGGGAGGACAACCGACGTGGAGTACACCACGGGGGCGCCCTCGTGGCGACTTGTCCTGCGACGAGCCCTCGGCGGACTGCGCCCGAGGCGGCCGAGCCAGCGCCAGCGTGGCTGGTCGATCGCGGTCCCGTTGATCGGGCTCGCGGCCGGCCTGCTCTTCACGACCTCGGCCACGACGGCCGACGGCACGGCACTGCGCGACGACCGTAGACCCCAGTTGGCTCAGCTTATCGCCGACAAGCGTGCCCGGTTGGAAGACCGCGAGGAACGCGCCGCCAACCTGCGGGCGATCGTCGACCAGGACGCCGCGAAACTCGCAGACGTGGACGAGCCGGTCAAATCCGCCCGCGAACGCGCCGCCGCGATGCGCGGCGGCGCCGGCTTCACCACCCTGCGCGGTCCGGGAATCACGGTCCGCCTGAACGACTCGCCGCAGCGCGCCACCGGCGGCGGCACCGACGCGCCGGAGAACGACGACCTGGTCGTCCACCAGGGCGATGTACAGGCCGTGGTGAACGCATTGTGGGCCGGCGGGGCCGAGGCAATGTCGATCATGGATGTCCGCGTCATCTCCACGAGCGCGGTACGCTGTGTCGGCAACACGCTGCTGCTTCACGGTCAGGTCTTCTCGCCGCCCTTCAAGATCACAGCAATCGGCGAACCCACAGCGATGCATCAGGCGTTGGAGTCCGCAGAGGGAGTCCAGCAATTCCGGGCTGCTGTCGCCGATTTCGGCCTCGGCTATCAGGAAACCGTCGAGAGGAATGTGACTGTGCGGGCGTACGACGGGTCGAGTGACCTCCGATCCGCCGAGGTCACCGAGTGATGGGGACGTCGGACGCCCAGGAGGGCGCGGCGTACTCGGGACGGCGTCGCGCACCCGACGGCGACGCCCAGACGGCATACATCCCCCGGATCACCGACGCGTCGCCGAACGGCATACCCGGCGGGCCGCTGGAGGTGCCGGGCGGACAAGGCGGAACGACGGCCTGGCCGTCCTTGCCGGGCGCCGGTCCGGCCGTTCCGGGCGGAAATCAGCCCCAGCTACCCCAGCAGGACCAACAGGCCCAGCAGCAGGCCCAGCAGGCCCAGTCGCCCCGCCCGGGCGATGCGCCCTCGCCCGCCGACACCGCCATCATCCTGACGGATGCGCCCGGCGGGCCGGGCCTGGACCAGATGGTCGCGCGAGCCGCTGCCGCCGCGCGGGCCGCCGCGAAGGTCGACTCCTCCCCCGTACTTCCGGGCGCCGCGCCCCGGCCGGCCGGATCCGCCACAGGACCGGCGACGGCGGCCCCGCTCACCGCGGCGGCCGCCTCGTTCGGTTCCGGCCCGCCCGCGCCGCCGGCACCCGGCCCCGCCGCACCGACGGCCCCCGGCGCCGGCAATCCATTCGACTTCTTCTCCGCCGCGGCAGAGGAGGCCCCGGCCGCGCCTCGGCAGCCCCGGGGTGTGCCAGCCGATCCCGGCACGTTCGCACCGGCCGATCCCGGCGCTTTCGCACCAGCCAATCCCGGCACTTTCGCTCCAGCCAATCCCGGCACGTTCGCACCGGCCGATCCCGGCACTTTCGCACCAGCCGATCCCGGCACTTTCGCTCCAGCCAATCCCGGCGCGTTCTCTCCGGCCGATCCCGGCGCGTTCTCTCAATCGCCCGCCGGTGACGGGCGGCTGGTAGCCGGGGCGGAGGCGCCGTCCGCCGCCATCGGTCGTCCGACCAACGGCCGCACCCAGGCCTCCCGAGAGGCTCAGCCCGGCGACGACCGCGCATGGGCGAACGGCGATCCCCGGAATCCGCCCGGCGACGTGCGCACGTGGTCAACCGGCGACCCGCAGAACCCACCCAGCGACGTCCGCACGTGGTCGAACGGCGAGGCGCAAAACCCGGCCGGTGACAGCCGCGCATGGTCGAACGGCGAGGCGCAAAACCCGGCCGGTGACAGCCGCGCATGGTCGAACGGCGAGGCGCAAAACCCGGCCGGTGACAGCCGCGCATGGTCGAACGGCGAGGCGCAAAGCCCAGCTGGTGACAGCCGCGCATGGTCGAAGGTAGGTCCGCAGAGCTCGCCCGGCTATGCAGGCGGCGTCGAGGCGCGGTCCGCGAGCGGCTTCGGCGCCCTTCCGGACGGCCGCACGCCGAACGATTTCCCGCGGCCGACCCCGGGCCGCGACGACGTGCCCACAGACCCCGCCGACGCCTACCGCCGGCCGCCAGCGAACGGCACCGGTCCACGGCCGGCGCCCAGCGGATACGGCCGCTACGACAGCGCCCTGCCCGCCGCCCGCGATGATTCGTGGTCGGCCGCGGGTGAAGGCGCCGTGGCCGGTGCCGCCGCCGGCCGCCTGGCCGACGCGGTCCGTGGCGACGCGGTCCGTGGCGACGCGGTCCGTGGCGACGCGGTCCGTGGCGACGCGGTCCGTGGCGACGCGGTCCGTGGCGATGCCGTCCGCGGCGATGGCATCCGCGGCGATGGCATCCGCGGCGATGCCGTCGATCGCCGGTCGGCCGGCGCCTTCCCGCCCGGCCGTGACGACTCCCGGGACGGACTGCGGCGCCGGGACGAGGCACCCTACGACGACCGCGCGGCCGCCGCGTTCGGAGGGCGGCCGCCGATCGACGACCGGTCCGCCGGTCTCGGCCCGGCCGGCCGCCGGGGCGGCGTCGCGCCCCCCGGAACCCCGGCCCGGAGCCACGAACCCGCCGCGCTGAACCAGGACCCGGCGGCCACCGCGATCATCCGCACCGCCGACGCTCCGACGGGCCTGCTCCCCTCCGTCCGGCCCAAGGCCGGCGCCCGGCCGGCATCGGACGTGGGCGGCCCGCTGCGCACGCCCTTGCCACCCGGGCCCGGCGACAAGGGTGCCGCCTCGGTCGCCGCGGCCACTGCCGCGGCGGCCGCCGATCCCGGCGATCCCGCCGGCGATGACGAGGCCGACAAGCCCCGGCGCGGAGAAAAAGTGGTCAAGCTGCGACCGGAACAGACGGACGAGGGTTACAAGAGCGTGTACTCCGAGTTGACCCGCCCCACACTGGGCTCGCGCATCCGGGCCGGCGTGCGGGTAGCCGGCGAGTTGATGATCACCTTCGGGCTGGTCGTGCTGCTCTTCGCCGGTTACCAGGTGTTCGGCAACTCGGCCAAGGTCGAGAACGAGCAGGACACCCTCGCCAATCAGCTCGACGACGAGTGGAACGATCCGACCGTCGCGCCCTCGCAGCAGCCGGTCAAGGCCCCGGCCGCGCCCGGCAAGAATCTGGTCGGGCGGCTCTACATTCCCAAGCTCGGCATGGAGTGGGTCGTCGTCAACGGCGTGCGGCCGCAGGACATCCGGTACGCGCCCGGGCACTACCCGGACACCGCCGATCCCGGTGAGGTCGGCAACTTCTCGGTGGCCGGCCACCGGATCCGCAAGATCTTCTGGCGGCTGGACGAGCTGAAGCCCGGCGACGTGATCGGGGTCGAGACCCGGTCGAACTGGTACGTCTACAAGGTCAGCCGCAGCGAGGTCGTGAAGCCCTCTGCCGTCGAGGTGGTGGCGCCGGTGCCGGGCAGGCCGAACGCCAAGGCGACAAAGGCGATGCTGACGCTGACCACCTGCAACCCGAAGTTCAACAACTACCAACGACTCATCGTGCACGCCGAGCTCGTCGACACGGTCAAGCGCGACGCCGCGCTGCCCGGCGCCGGCAAGCCGGACGAGATGAAGAAGAAGGCGTAGGGAGGGCTCGCGATGTATGCCTGGATCTGGCGCAAGCTGCCCTTCGGCCTGTGGGGCCGGCTCACCGGCTCTCTCGTGCTGGTCACGATCGTCGGCGCACTGCTCTGGTACGTCGTCTTCCCGTGGGCGACGCCGCTGCTGCCGTTCGACGACGTGCAGGTCGGCACGGGTACCGAGCAGGGCGGGCCGGCCGGACGGGATCCGAACGCGGTGCCCGGCGACGACGCCGAGCTCGGCCCGGACGAGATCCCCTACAACGAGCACTCGAACGAACCCGAACCGACTGCCAGCTAGGTGACCCCGTGCGCATCCTCGTGATCGACAATTACGACTCGTTCGTCTTCAACCTCGTGCAGTACCTCGGTCAGCTCGGCGCCGAGTGCGAGGTGCGGCGCAACGACGAGATCACGGTGGCCGACGTCGGCGACTTCGGCGCCGCGGGGATTCTGCTCTCCCCCGGACCGGGTACGCCGGACCGCGCCGGGATCATGATGGACGTCATCTCCGAGTACGCGGGCAAGCTGCCGATGTTCGGCGTCTGCCTGGGCCACCAGGCCATCGGCGCGGCGTTCGGCGGCACCGTGACGCGGGCACCCGAGTTGCTGCACGGCAAGACCTCCGCGGTGCGGCACAAGGGCACGGGCGTGCTGGCGGGCCTGCCGGACCCGTTCACGGCGACCCGCTACCACTCGCTGGCCGTGCTGCCCGAGACGCTGCCCGGCGAGATCGAGGTCACCGGCTGGACCGAGTCCGGCGTGGTCATGGCTATGCGCCACCGGACGCTGCCGATCGAGGGCGTCCAGTTCCACCCGGAGTCGGTCCTGACCGAGGGCGGACACACCATGCTGGCGAACTGGCTGGCCTCCTGCGGTATGCCGGAGGCGCTCGATCGGGCGCCGGAGCTCGCCGCCGAGGTGGAGACCCGCCGCCGCTCGGCGTTCGCGACCGCCTGACCCGCACCGGGATCGACGAAGACGAAGGCCCGGCCGCCGAGTGGCGTCCGGGCCTTCGTTCTACCTGGCTGTGATCAGTTGCCGAGCAGGCCACCGACCGAGTTGCTGTCGACGGTGCCGCCGCCGTCGCCGCCCGGCGGGGTCGGCGTGCTCGGGTCCGGCGTACCGGTGTCGTCCGGGTCCGGCTCGGCGATGACGGTCAGCGTGATCTCGGTGTTCTTGGACTTCTTCGACCGCGCGTCCGGGGTCTGCGCGACCACGGTGCCCGGCACGCCCTCCTGGTCCGACGTCTGGATGGTGATGTTGTTGAAGCCCGCGTTCTGAAGCAGCGCCTTGGCCACTTCCTCGCTCCGGCCGACGACACCCGGCACCTCGAAGAGGTTGCCCTTCGAGATCTCCACCGTGATGGTGGTGCCGGGCTTGACCTGCTTGCCCTCGTCCTCGACCTTGAGCACCTGGCCGGCCGGCGCGGCGTCGCTGACCTCCTTGAACGAGGCCTCGAGTTTGGCATCGTCCAGCGCGGCCTTCGCCTCGGCACGGCTGCGGCCGACGAGGTCGCCCGGTACCCGGGTCAGCTCGGGGCTGGCGCACATGCTGATGGTCACGGTCTGGTCGACCGCCAGCGGCGTGTTCGCGTTCGGGTCCTGCTTCGCGACCGTGTCCTTGCAGTCGTCGGTCACCTCGGGCGTGCCGAGGGCCACGTTCTGGAAGCCCGCGTCCGCGAGCTTCGTCCGGGCGTTGCTCTCCGAAAGCCCGGTCACCTTCGGGACCGGCTTGGACACCGCCTGCTCGGGCTCCTTGTCGTTGTTCGCCAGGATCAGGCCGATGCCCAGCGCCACGACGGCGAGCACGCCCAGCGCGGCGAGCACTGCCATCACCCAGGACGACGTCCGGCGCTCCGGCTGCTGCGGCCCGCGGGGGCCGCCGGCCGGGATCGCCCGGGTCATCGCCGTCTGCTGGCGCGTCGGCGCGCCCGACATCGCCATCGTCTCGGCCTCGGACATCACCGGGGTCGCCATCACCGGGCGGCCGGAGACCGCGCGCAGCGCGTCGGCACGCATCTCCTGCGCGCTCTGGTAGCGGTTCAGTGGGTTCTTCGCCAGGGCCTTCAGCACGATCGCGTCGACGTCCGGCGGTACCTCGCGGTTGATGTCGCTCGGCGCCTTCGGGTCCTCGCGGACGTGCTGGTAGGCGACGCTGACCGGGCTGTCACCGACGAACGGCGGGTGCCCGACCATGAGCTCGAAGAGCACACAACCGGCGGCGTAGACGTCGGAGCGGGCGTCGACGGACTCGCCGCGGGCCTGCTCCGGCGACAGGTACTGCGCCGTGCCGATGACGGCGCTGGTCTGCGTCATCGTGGTGGCACCGCTGGCCAGGGCCCGCGCGATGCCGAAGTCCATCACCTTGACCTGGCCGTTCTGCGTGATCATCACGTTGCCGGGCTTGATGTCGCGGTGGATGATGCCGTGCCGGTGGCTGAACTCCAGCGCGGCGCAGATGTCCGCGGTCATCTCCAGGGCGCGGCGCGGCTGGAGGCGCTGCTCGGCGGCGAGGACCTCCTTGAGGGTCCGGCCGTTGACGAACTCCATCACGATGAACGGCAGCTTCTCGCCGGTCGACGACACCTCTTCACCGGTGTCGTAGACGGCGACGATCGCCGGGTGGTTCAGCGCAGCGGAGTTCTGCGCCTCGCGGCGGAACCGCTCCTGGAACGTGGCGTCCCGGGCGAGGTCGGTGCGCAGCATCTTGATGGCTACGTCGCGGCCGAGGCGAAGGTCGCGGCCTTTGTGCACCTCTGCCATACCGCCATAGCCGAGCAGCTCGCCGACCTGGTACCTGCCACCGAGCAGGCGGGCCTGCGCCGTCATAGCGTCTGTCGTCCTTCGGTCGCGTGGTGCAGGTTGCCCGGAGCGGCAGCCTGCTTCGGAAGACGGTACGACGCCACCGGCGTCCACTGCGCGGCGGAGCCCGCCCCGGCGATCGTGGGCCGGTCGGCCAGGTCGCCTATCGCACCGGTATTGCCCTGTTTAAGCAGGAACGAGATGACACCGGCGCAGAGCAGGACCAGAAGTGCGAGGACCACCGCCAGCACGATCAGTACCTGCCGGCCGCCGGAACCCTCGGGCTTGCCGCCCTGAATCGGGTGATGCTGCATCGGCGGCGCCGACGGGTGCCGGTATGGCTGCTGTGCCGGCGGCACCGAGGCCGCTCCGCGCGCCTGACCGCCCGAGACCGGGCGGGGGATGGGCGGATAGGGCGGCCGGGCCTGGCCCGAGACCGGATGCCCGGGCGGGCCCGAGGCCGGTGCGCCCGAGTGCGGCCGGTTCATCGCCGGACCGGCCGGCTGCGGGTGCCCCTGGCCGGAGCCGTTGACGGCCTGCTGATTTATCTGGGTGGTCAGGGACGAGGCGGCCTGCCGGGCCACGGCGGCCATCGCCGAGGCGGTGGGCCAGCGCGCACCGGGGTCCTTGGCCAGCGCCCGGTCGACGATCGCACGGACCGCCGGCGGGATGTCGGCGGGCAGCGGCCGCGGGGTGTCCCGGACGTGCTTCATGGCGATCTCGATCGGCGTCGAGCCGTCGAAGGGCCGGTGTCCGGACAGGCACTGGTATGCGACCACGCCGAGAGCGTAGACATCGGAGGCGGCCGTGGCGACCGCTCCGGAGGCCTGCTCCGGTGAGATGTACGACGCCGTGCCCAGCACCGAGCCCGCCACGGTCAGCTGCCCGACAAGGGCGGACCGGGCGATGCCGAAGTCGGTGAGCACCAGCGTGCCGTTCGGGCGTACCAGCAGGTTGCCGGGCTTGACGTCGCGGTGCACGATGCCGTTCGCGTGCGCGGCCTGTAGCGCGTCCGCGGCCTGCGCGACCAGCGCCATCGTGCGCGCCGGGGTGAGCCGGCCGACCCGGCTCAGGGTGCGCGAAAGGGCGTCGCCCTCGACGTACTCCATGACCAGGAACGCGAGCTGCTGGTCGCTGCCGTAGTCGTAGACGTCGACCACGCCGGGGTGGTTGATGGTGGCCATGGTCCGGGCCTCGCCGCGGAAGCGCTCGGCGAAGCCGGGCTCGTCCAGCAGGGCCGGTAGCAGAATCTTGACGGCGACCGTCCGGCCCAGCACCTCGTCGGTGCCGCGCCACACGTCGCCCATGCCGCCTCCGGCGATCCGCTCGTCCAAGCGGTACCGGCCGCCGAGGGTGACCCCAGGGCTGATCATCTCAGTCCCCTCCCCGGCCCGCCGCGGCCTTCATGATGAGCCCCGCGATCCGGGCCGCCTCGGCGCTCGCGTGACCGCCGGGCACGTTCTCCAGCATGACGCAGACCGCCGATACCGCCTCGCCCTTGTCGTTGAAGGCGAATCCGATGAACCATCCGTGGTCGTCGGCCCCGACGGCGTTCTGCGCCGTGCCGGTCTTGCCGCCGACCTGGAAGCCGTCGATCTGCGCCGCCTTGCCGGTGCCGTTCTCGACGACGCTGACCATCATGTCCTTGAGGTCGCTCGCGACGTCGCCGTCGATCGGCGTGCGCAGCGTCTGCGGGCTGGCGTTGTATATCGGCCGCCGATCGGGGCTGAGCAGCTGCTGCACCAGGTACGGCCGCATCTGCCGTCCGCCGTTGGCGACCGTCGCCGCCATCAGCGCGCCCTGCATCGTCGTCATCCGGACGTCCTTCTGCCCGATCGACGACTGTGCGAGCGCGGCCTGGTCGGTGCTGCCGTCCGGGTTGGCCATGGCGCCGGTGTGGCTGGCCGCGACCGGCAGGCCCGGGCCCTCCAGGTTTCCGACCGTCAGGTCCTCCTGCTCGAAGCCCCACGCCTGCGCGGTCTTCATCACCTTGTCGCGGCCGAGCTCGACGCCGAGCTGCGCGAAGCCGGTGTTGCAGCTGTCGGTCAGGGCCTCCTCGAGGGTGACCTTCGAGCCGGGGCAGGTCTCCGCCTCCGAGTTCTTGATCGGAGCGCCGGAGCCGGGCGCGGTGTAGGTGGAGCCGGCCGGGATCTCGGTGCTCTTCTCGTAGCCCTCCTGGAGCGCGGCCGCCGAGACGAGGACCTTGAAGGTGGAGCCGGGCGGGTAGGTCTCGGACAGCGCGCGGTTCAGCAGCGGCTTGTCCTTGTCCTCGTTCAGCTTCTTGTACTCCGCGGCGGCCGCCTCCGTGTCGTGGCTGACCAGCGGGTTCGGATCGAAAGTCGGGAACGACACCATCGCCTGCACCGCGCCGGTGCTCGGGTCGATCGCCACCGCGGAGCCCTTCTTGGCGCCGCGCTCGTTGTTGGTGACCTGCTTGTAGGCCGTCTCCTGCGCCTTGGGCTTGACCGACAGCACGACGTTGCCGCCGCCGGCGTTGTCGCCGGTGAACATCGCGCTGACCCGGTCGGCGAAGAGCTTGTCGCTGGCGCCGGAGAGGAACTCGTTCTCGCTGCGCTCGATGCCGACCTCGGCGATGTTGACCGGCTTGTAGCCGATGATCGGCGCGTAGAGCTTCTTCTCCGGGTACACCCGCAGGAACTTCAGCGTGCCCTCGGTGGCCTTGTTGATCGCGAGACCCTGGCCGCCGACCTCGATGACGCCGCGCGGGACCTGGTACTCGGCGACCCGGACGCGGCCGTTGTAGTCGCTGGTGCGGTAGTCGTCGGCCTTGTAGCCCTGCACCCAGTTCAGGTTGGCGAAGAGCAGGCCGAAGAGGACGAGGATGACCACGCCGGCCTTGCGCAGAGGTGCGTTCACGGCCTGATCACCTCCGTCATGGCGCCGTGCAGCTGGGCGGGCGGTTGCTTCGGTACACCGGGCGATGCCGCCGGGCCGCCGGTCGTCGGCCTGCGTGCGGCGTCGGAGATCCGCAGCAGCATCGCGATGAGCAGCCAGTTCGCCATCAGCGACGAACCGCCGGCGGACAGGAACGGCGTGGTCTGACCGGTCAGCGGGATCAACCCGGTGATGCCACCAAGGATGACGAAGACCTGCAAGCCCAGGGTGAACGCGAGGCCGCCGGCGACCAGCTTGCCGAACGAGTCGCGTACCGCGAGAGCCGTCCGCAGGCCGCGCTCGACGATCAGCAGGTAGCAGATCAGCAGGGCGGAGAGGCCGAAGAGGCCGATCTCCTCGCCCATGCCGGCGAAGATGAAGTCGTTGCGCACCTCGGGCACGAAGCCCGGTGAGCCGGCACCCGGCCCGGTGCCGAACAGCCCGCCCGTCCCGAGCCCGAGCAGGCCCTGCACCAGCTGGTAGCTGCCGCCGACCCGCTCGTAGTTCTCCGAGGCGAACGGGTCGAGCCAGACCGTCGCGCGGTCGTAGAAGTTGGCGAACGGTCCGCCGACCGCGGCGCCCAGCAGGTACGCCAGGTAGACGCCGCCGAAGAACATGACCAGGCCGATGATCAGCCAGCTGGCCCGCTCGGTGGCGACGTACAGGGTCACGACGAACAGGCCGAAGTAGAGCAGCGCCGTACCGAGGTCTTTCTCGAACACCAGGACCAGCAGCGAGAGCAGCCACACCGTGACGACCGGGCCCAGGTCGCGGCCGCGGGGGAAGTCGATGCCGAGGAAGCGGCGGCTGGCCAGCGAGAGCACCTCGCGCTTGCGGACCAGGTAGTAGGCGAAGAAGGAGACCAGGGCCAGCTTCGCGAACTCGCCGGGCTGGATCGAGAACGCGCCCATCTTGATCCACAGCTTGGCGCCGTTGACCTCGGACAGGCTGCCCGGCAGCACCGCCGGGATCATCACCAGCACGATGCCGACCAGGCCCAGCGTGTACGCGTACCGCGAAACGGTCTTGTGGTCCCGCACGACCAGCAGCAGGATCGCCGCCAGCACCACGGCCACCAGCGTCCAGGCGAGCTGACGGCCGCCGGCGCCCGCGAAGTAGCCGGGCACGGGGTCCTTGTCGGCGATCGACTTGGCGACGTCGAGGCGGCGCAGGAAGCCGACGCCCAGGCCGTTGATCAGCGCGACGGCGGGGATCAGGACCGGGTCCGCGTACGGCGCCACGTAGCGGACCACCAGGTGCAGGCCGAGGAAGAGCACGCTCAGCAGCGCGGCCGGCACCCAGAAGGTCGGCGTGATCTCGCCGAACTGGTTGGCCTCGACCGTTGCCCCGTACAGGGCGACGATCGCCATCGCGAAGGCGAGCAGGCCCAGCTCGGCGTTGCGGCCCGTCTTCTGGCCCGGGACACGCGGCAGCTCACCCGTGGGAGCGGGTGTGGGAGCCGGTACGGCGGGCGCGGTCAAGAAGGAGTCCCCAGACTTCGGTGGGCGGACGCTCAGTCGACGGGTCGGCACCCGACCGGGTCGATGACCGGCGGGGCAGAGTCCGAAGGCGGGGCGTCCGGCGTGGTGGCAGGCGCGAGCGCCGGCGCCGAAAAGGGTGTGTTCCGGCCGGGAGACGGTGTCTTCCCTGCCGCGGACGGTGCGCCGGACGGGTTCACCGGCTGCGTCACCGTCGGCGCGGGGCTGCTCGGCGAGCAGATCGGCTTCAGGTTCGGGTTGGACGGCTCATCGCTGGTGAGCTCGGCCAGCCGGCGGCGCGCGTCGGGCTGGCTGTCCGCGTGGATGCCCTCCTTGACCCGGGCCTGCGCGACCAGGGTGAGGTCGTCCAGGCGGGCCGGGCTGGTCTCGTGGACGCTCGACAGGTCGAGGCCGGCGATCTGACCGGGCACGCCACGGTAGATCGCGAGCTGGCCCTGCGGCGTAGCGCCGACGTAGTACTGCTTCTGGGTGTACTGCCAGCCCAGGTAGAGGCCGCCGCCGAGCACGCCGAGCAGCAGGAGCACCAGCAGGCTGGTCCGCACCGGGTGCCGACCCGGCTGCTCCGGCTCGTCCCGCTCGTAGGCCGCCCCCTCGGGCTGCGCGGGCCGCGGCGGCGCCTGGAGGGCCGCCGCGCGGGCGGCCGCGCTGGACGAGTCCGCCACCGTCGAGTTGCCGCGGTCGCGGGCGGCCGCGCCGCCGACGATCGGTGCCTGCTCCATGATGTCGGCGTCGGTCGCGTCGGCGATCACCACGGTGATGTTGTCGGGGCCGCCGCCGCGGAGCGCGAGCTGCACGAGCCGCTCCACGCAGACCTGCGGATCCGGGATGTCCCGCATGCTCTCGTCGATGGTCTCGGCGCTGACGACGCCGGAAAGACCGTCGCTACAGATCAGGTAGCGGTCACCCTTGAGGACCTGGCGGACCGAGTACTCCGGGTCGATGTCCCGGCCGTCGAGCGCGCGGGTCAGCAGCGACCGCTGCGGGTGGCTGCTCGCCTCCTCCGGACTGATCCGGCCCTCGTCGACCAGCATCTGTACGTAGGTGTCGTCCTTGGTGATCTGCGAGAACTCGCCCTGGCGCAGCATGTAGGCGCGCGAGTCGCCGATGTGCACCATGCCGATCTTGCTGCCGGAGAAGAGCACCGCGGTCAGCGTGGTGCCCATGCCCTCCAGGTGCGGATTGGCGTCGACGGTGTCGCGCAGGGTCTGGTTGGCCGTGCCGACCGCGTGACGAAGGGCGTCGACCAGCGCATCGCCGGGTACGTCCTCGTCCAGCGGTGCCATGGCCGCGATGACGATGTTGCTGGCGACGTCACCGGCGGCCATGCCGCCCATGCCGTCGGCGACGGCAAGGAGCCGCGGTCCGGCGTAGACGGAGTCTTGGTTTCCGTCTCGGATCAGACCGCGGTCGCTTTGGGCGGCGTAGCGCAGGGTCAGGGTCATGGCCGTAACTCAAGTGAAGTGCGGCCGATCCGGATCGGCACGCCAAGGGGGACGGGAGTAGGTCCGGAGACCTTACCGCGATCGAGGTAGGTGCCGTTCGTCGAGCCGAGGTCCTCCACGAACCACTGGCCGTCCCGCGGCACGAGCCGGGCGTGTCGAGCCGACGCGAAGTCGTCGGTGATGACCAGCGTCGAGTCCTCCGCCCGTCCGATAGTAATCTGAGCCTCACCGAGCGTGATCCTCGTGCCGGCCAGCTGACCGGCGGTCACGACGAGTTGCCGGGCCGCCTTGCCACGCTTCGCCTTCGCGGGCCGGCCCTGCATCACCGCACCACCCACGCCTCGCGGGCTCGCGACGATGCTCTTGGACCGGACTCCGGCGAAAAGGTCCTTTCGGATGACCCCCACCACTGTGAACACAAAGATCCACAGCAGGACGAGGAAGCCGAACCGAGCGACGGTAAGGACGAATTCTGGCAAGGTGCCTAGCCGTCCACTCGGAACGTAAGCGTGGTCGTGCCCAGCTGGATCATGTCGCCCGGGTTGAGTGCCACGGCCGACACGCGCTGGCCGTTGACCATCGTGCCGTTCGTCGATCCCAGATCGGTAAGCACGACCTGGCTGCCGTCGTAGTCCAGCCGGGCATGCCGACGGGAGATGCCGACGTCCGGCAGGCGCAGATTCGCCTGGTCGCCGCGGCCTATCACCGTCGAGCCCATCTGCAACGGGTAGGTGCGCCCATCGCCGGACACCAGGCCGACATTGCGGCCGTTGTGCCCATGCTGCTGGTACCCACCCTGCTGCTGCTGGTCGTACGGCGAGTACGCCGGCGCAGCGTCGTAGGCGGGCTGCTGCACCGGGGCGACCTCGCCGCCGGTGTACACCTCCGCCGTGACGCGGAACATGCCGGTATCGAGCCCGTCACCGCGCTCGATCTCGACGATGACATCGCCGTAGACAGTCCAGGCCTGCTCACCGATGAACTCGGCCTGTGACTGAGCCAACTCCTGGGCCAGCGCGGCGGCATACGGCGCCAACCTGCTGTGGTCGTACGGCGAGAGATCGATCACGTAGCGGTTAGGCACCAAGGTACGGCCACCGGCGAGGATGGCCTTGTGTGCCTCGGCCTCCCGCTGCATCGCATTCAGAATCTCCACCGGGTGCACGACACCCTTGAACACCTTCGCAAAGGCCCCCTCGACCAGGCCTTCCAACCGCTTCTCAAAGCGCTGCAGCACGCTCACCGGCTCCTCCTCGGGTTCCGAGGACATGATGGTATCCGGCCGCCGCTTCCGCATCTCTACGCAGAGCAGCCGGTCGCTCCTGACCCTCGTATTGCAGCCCCTGACGCCGTGCTAGTCTTCCCTGGCGTCACGGGCAGTATCTGCTCGCGGTGTAACGAGGGACAGCGTAGTCTGTTCCGGCTAATTGAATGCCACGGGGATGTGGCGGAATGGCAGACGCGCACGGTTCAGGTCCGTGTGTCCGAAAGGACGTGGGGGTTCAACTCCCCCCATCCCCACGATCGACTGGCCGGCCCTTGTCCGCGGAAAGCGCGGACCGGGGCCGATCGTCATTCCGGCTCCGGGGGCCGAGCCCCCGGAAGCCCCGCGCTGTAGTGGTCGCGCGGAGCGTGTCGGTTGCGCGGTGCCTCCTTGCGCGCAGCGTGTCCGTTACGCGGTGCACCTTGCGCGGAGCGTGTCGGTTACGCGTGCTCCTTGCGCGGAGCGTGTCGGTTGCGCGGTGCACCTTGCGCGCAGCATGTCGATTGCTCGGTGCCTGCATACGCGGAGCGTGTCGGTTGCGCGGTGCCTGGTCACTCGCAGCGTTTCGGTCACTCGCAGCGTGCTTACGCGGAGCGTGTCGATCACCCACACGTTGGTCACCCGTAGCGTGTCGATCACCCGCAGGCTGATCACCCGCAGGCTGGTCAGCCTGAGGCTGGTCGCTCGGACGGTGTCGGTTGTGGGGAGATGGCCATGTCGGTGAAGGCCGAGGGCAGCAGTGTGGGGCTTTGACCCCACGCGCCCTCGCTCCACCCACCCGACGCCACGCAACCCGCCCGGCGCGACCGGTCGGCTGCATGCATCCACGCCCCGGGTGACCGCTCAATCCATCCACCCAGCACCTCCAGGGTGACCGCTCACTCCACCCAGCCGGCACCTCCGAGGTGACCGCTCGCTCCGCCCAGCCGGCACCTCCGAGGTGACCGCTCGCTCCGCCCAGCCGGCACCTCCGGGGTGACCGCTCGCTCCGCCCAGCCGGCACCTCCGGGGTGACCGCTCGCTCCGCCCAGCCGGCACCTCCGGGGTGACTGATTGCTCCGCCCAGCCGGCACCTCCGGGGTGACTGATTGCTCCGTCCAGGCGGGGCCTTCGGGGTGACTGCTTGCTTCAAGCCGCACGGCGCACCCTCTCGGGTGAGCGCTCCGGGACGTGCGAGTTGGCGGGGGCGGGTGGGTAGGGGCGTGTTGGCGGGGCGGGGTGGGGGGTTTGGGTGCGCGGAGGGTGATGGGTGGGGGTGGGGTGGGCTTGTGGTTGGGGGAGGGGGTCCGATTGGGTGACAACGGAGCGTGAGCGTGGGCGCGTTATGCTCTCGTCTGATTTTCGTAACCGACCCTCTGGAGAGTTCCTCGTGGCCGTCGCCCTGGTAACCGGATCAGGTGGTCTCATCGGCTCCGAGGCGGTCCGGCACTTTGCCGGGCTTGGCCTCGAGGTTGTTGGGATCGACAACGACATGCGGCAGGAGTTCTTCGGCGCGGAGGCCTCGACGGCCTGGAATGTGCAGCAGCTCACCGCGGAGCTCGGGTCGGCCTACTCGCACCACGGGGTGGACATCCGGGATCGGGACTCGCTGGCGAAGATCTTCCAGCGGTACCGGTCGGATATCGCCGTGGTGATCCACACGGCGGCGCAGCCGTCGCATGACTGGGCCGTGCGTGATCCGTTCACCGACTTCGACGTGAACGCCGGCGGGACGCTCAACATGTTGCAGAACACTCGTGAGTACTGCATCGACGCGCCGTTCATCCACTGCTCGACCAACAAGGTTTACGGCGACACGCCTAATCGGCTGCCGCTGGTCGAGCAGGAGACCCGGTGGGAGATCGACCCCGGGCACGCGTATGCGGACGGCATCACCGAGGACATGTCGATCGACCACTGCCTGCACTCGGTCTTCGGCGCGTCGAAGGTCGCGGCCGACGTGATGGCGCAGGAGTACGGGCGTTACTTCGGGATGAAGACGGCGATCTTCCGGGGTGGCACGCTGACGGGACCGGCGCACTCGGCCACCGAGCTGCATGGGTTCCTCGGGTACGTGATGCGCGCCAACATGGAGCGGCGGCTGTACCGGATCTTCGGCTACAAGGGCAAGCAGGTCCGCGACGCCATCCACAGCCACGACGTGCTCAGCGCGTTCGAGGCGTTCTTCCGCAACCCGCGCTCGGCGGCGGTCTACAACCTCGGCGGCGGCCGGCACTCGAACTGCTCGAACCTCGAGGCGTTCGCCATGGCGGAGAAGATCAGCGGCACCGAGATGGTCACCGAGTACGTCGACGAGAACCGGATCGGCGACCACCAGTGGTGGATCGGCTCGATGGCCGCGTTCCAGGCCGACTACCCGGAGTGGAAGCAGGTCTACGACGTCCCGATGATCCTCCAGGAGATCTACGAGGCGAACGTCGACAAGTGGGTTCCGGCGGCCAAGTCGTGATCGCCCAGGGCAAGAAGAACGTCCTCGGCGTACTGGTCGACGCGATCGACTACGAGGCCGCGACCGCGCAGATCATCGAGGCGGCGCGCGAGCGCCGGCCCTACGCGGTGACCGCGCTGGCCGTGCACGGCGTCATGACCGGCGTGCAGGACCGGGCGCACAACGCCCGGCTCAACTCCTTCGACCTGGTCACCCCCGACGGCCAGCCGGTGCGCGGCGCGCTCAACCTGCTGCACCGGGCCGGCCTCACCGACCGGGTGTACGGCCCGGAGCTCACCCTGCGCGTCCTGCGCCAGGCCGCCGCGGAGGGCCTGCCGGTCTACCTGTACGGCTCGACGGAGCCGACGCTGGAGAAGCTGGTGCCGGCGCTGGAGCGGATGTTCCCCGCGCTGAAGATCGCCGGGGTCGAGGCGTCGAAGTTCCGCAGCGTCCAGCCGGGCGAGGACGCCGGGATCGCGGACCGGATCAAGGCGTCGGGCGCGCGCATCGTCCTGGTCGGGCTGGGCTGCCCGCGCCAGGAGATCTTCACGTACGCGATGCGCCCGCTGCTCGACATGCCGCTGCTCGCCGTCGGTGCGGCGTTCGACTACCACGCGGGCCTGCTCAGGAACCCGCCCGCGTGGATGCAGAAGTACTCCCTCGAGTGGCTGTGGCGGCTCGGGCTGGAACCGAAGCGGCTCTGGAGGCGCTACATCCTGCTGAACCCGGCGTACGTGTCGCGGTTGGCGGCGCAGCGGCTCGGCCTGTGGAAGGCGACCCCGCCCGCGCCGGCCACCGAGCCGGTCACGAGTTTCGCGGTCTGACGGCGGTGCCGGGGTCCGCCGCGTCGCCGCCGGGACCCCGACCGACCTCCCCAGGTCGAGCCGTCGGTGCCCGGCCGATGCATCGCCGGACATCTGGCACCCGACACTAGGACACACGTCACCGTCGGAACAGGGGCCATTGTCCACTTCGCCCATTGGGGTGAGCGCCCTGCGTAATTGTTCTGATACGTGGAGTTGCTGACCGTCCCCCTACGGGTACCCGGTCAGGGCATATCCCGGTTCTGTTCCTTGCGCGGCAGGTGAATTCTGTCGATGTGAACACCGCAACGGACCTCATCCCGATCGGCCTGCTCGCCGCGATCTGGCTCGCCGCCGGATTCCTGGCCGAGACGCTGCCCGGCGTCCGCACGGCACGTGAGCTGCGCCGTCGTGCCCGCGCACTGTCCATGCTGGTCGGTGGCGGCGTCGCGGTGCTCATCGCCGTACCGATGGCGACCGGCGCTTTGCCGGGTGAGTCCGCGGCGGCGGGCGCCGCGCTGCTGCCCGCCGTACCGGCGGCGTTCGTGCTGCTGGTGACCGCGCGCCGCGTCACCCAGATCCGGCGCGGCGCGGGCGCGTTCGCCACCGCCCCGCTGACGCCGGCGCCGCCGGCCCTGCGGGCCGCGGCTGCCCACCCGCTGGTCGCGACCCCGCTGCAAGTCACCGGCCTGGCCGCGCTGGCGGGCGTGCCGATCGCCGCCGGGGTGGTGGAGGCGCCCGGCGCCGACATGGTCGGGGTCGTGCTCACCGCGGTCGGCGTCGGCGTCCTGGCTCTGGGCATCCGCCACGCGATCCGGCACAGCCGGCTCAACGTGGCGGTCCTGGCGCCGATCGGCCGGGCCGGCCTGCGGGCCCTGCCGACGATGCGCACGTCCACGCCGGCCGAGACCTACGCCGCGCCGCCGGAGGAGCACGACGCGGCGATCCTGGCCGTCCCCGCCGACCGGGCCGCGTGACCGCGAACTACTTGCGCCGGGCCTCCTGGACGTAGAGCAGCTCCAGGATCGACCGGGCGGCCTCGAACCAGCGGTCCAGCCAGCCGGACTCCGGCATCGTGCCGCGGGCCGGCAGCTCGAGCAGCAGGCCGCGCAGCAGCGGATGGTCGGCCATCGACAGGGAGGCGGAGGCGTCGACCCAGCCACCGGACGTGAAGACCGGCTCGCTGAGGCCTTGCAGGTCCAGCGAGGGCAGCTTCGCCGCCCGTTCCAGCGCGCTGGTCGGCTCGATCGGCGTGCGGGTCGGCAGGCCCGAGGGGAGGCTGCTGCCGCTGCTGCGCGAGATCAGCTCACCGTCGCCGTTCTCGGCGGCCAGGGCCGCCTCCCGGCGGGTCTGGCGGTACGCGCTCACGCCGCCGCTGAACCGATCCTGCGCGGTGGAGGATCCGTTACTGAGGTTGTCGGAACCAATCGTCATCTTGTTTCGCCTTGCCTCGCTCGTATCGAAGGCCTGCCCGCACCGTCACTGAGGGGGGACGGTCAGCCGTGCGGGCCGACGACGGTTCGGAGCGCGGTCCGGTCCGCGCTTAGAGCGTTCAACGAGGCCGACGCCGAGGGGCGACGGTACAAAATGGGCGAAATGCGACCGCCGCCCCCGCGCTGGTGGCGGGGGCGGCCACAGGTGCCGTGCTCTACAGGTCGAACTCGCCGTCCTTGGTGCCTCCCACGAAGGCATCCCACTCGGCGGCGGTGAAGATCAGCGCAGGTCCTGCCGGGTTCTTCGAGTCGCGGACCGCGATGGCCCCGTCCACGAAGGCGACCTCGACGCAGTTGTCACAGTTCGGGCCACTGCGAGTGCTCTTGAACCACTGTGCGCGGTTCAGATCGATCCGGAAACCTTTGGTCTCAACTTCCACAATGGCTCCTCTGCCAGCATAGCGATCATGTTCCTGGACTCCTCGGGTGAGAGGGCCGTCGCCCGGATGGTGTCGAAGATGGAGTTGTACTTGCGGAGGTCGTCGCTCTTCTCCAGAAAGAGCCCACCGGTGGCGTTCTCAGAGAACACCACATCGGGATCTTCGGCATCCGGAAAGTCGAGAATCGCGAACGTGCCGTCCATGCCGGCGTGGGCACCCGCCGCGAACGGCAGGATCTGCAGCGTGACGTTGGGCATCCGGGTCGCCTCGACCAACCGGAGCAGTTGATCTCGCATGACCTCGTCGCCGCCGACGGGGCGACTTACCACCGCTTCATCGAGCACCACCCAGAGTTCGATCGGATCGTCCTGAATCAATAACGCCTGGCGCGCCATTCGGACTCGTACCCGTTGCTCTATTTCTCGGTCACTGTCACCCAGTCGGGCGGCCCTAATCATGGCAATCGCGTACTTATCGGTCTGAAGTAGACCCGGCACGACCTGCTGTTCGTACGCGCGGATCGACTTGGCCGCGGCCTCCAGACCGACATAGGCGCCGGTGAGCACCGTGCTGAACGGGTGCCACCACCCCTTCTGACGCGCCTCTCTGGATATTTGTACCAATTCCTCCGATTCGATGCCGCTAATGCCGTAAATGTCCAACATATCCTTGACATCGCGTGGCGTGGCACTGGTATGACCGGTCTCGATCCTGGACACCTTGGACGGCGAACAGCCGAGACGGTCGGCCACCACGTCGATCGTCACGCCGGCCTCGTCGCGGTACCTGCGAAGTTCGGCACCGAGTCGGCGGCGGCGGATTGTGGGGCTGCGGCGCGGATTCACGCTCACCTCCGGACTGCGTGGCACTGTGCGACGGAACGACTACGCGGCGTCCACCGTACGGTGTTTGTCGGGATCAGTGTCTCTGTTGATCTCTTGATCCTTCAAGTGTCCACAGTGATCGTTAGATCACTTTCGGCTGACCTGCAACTTGCATCGACCCACCTCGTGGTGCAGTCTTTCCGTATGGCGTGCGTCACTTAGTGTTCTTGAAGAAGTGCTGAGCGACACCGTCAGGCCCGACGCACCGCACCAAAAGCGACGCCTTCACCGGGGGTCGGCTTCCGCCGAGTGTCCTGGTTGGACTGTGGCAAGTCCGCCGGATCCGGCGACGCCGTCGACGGCGTTACCGCACCGTTGTGATGAATGGCATCGTCACAACCTTGCAAACATGTACGAGCCGGGCACACTGGACCATCTGCGTTCACTATGCGGCAAAATGATGTTTGCCCCTACTGGGTTCAGGACAGGAGATGACGTGCTACCTCGGTCCGGCGATGTCATACACGTGACGAAGGCGGCGAGTGTCCAATTCGCGGCGCCAATGCTTTTCCGGGTCATCCGGGTGCACGACTGGCCGACCTATGAGGGCTGGATCTGGCTGGATGGCTACGAGCTCAACGCGTCCGGTGACGCCGTCGAGCGACGCTCGATCTTCGTGCAGGTCGGCGGCCTGCGCCAGGTCGGCAAGGCCCCGGATCCGCGTGCCCGCAACGGTCGCCAGCCGGGGATGACCACCGGCGCGATCCAGGCCCGCGCACTACGCGCCAACCGCTGACCGCGGCTCAGTCCTCGCCCTGCTGACCGGCAGGGCCGCCGCTGGTGGTCTCCGCCTGCGTGGGGGTCGGCGACGTGGTCGGCGCGGCCGCGATGATCAGCGCGATCACCGTGTCCGCCGGTACCTGCTGGCCCTCGGCCGGGTCGCTGTCGATCACGGTGCCGGGCGGAGAATCGCTTGTCACGAACCGCAGGCGATAGCTCAACCGCTTGCGGTCCAGCGCGGCGCGCGCCTCGTCGGTGGAGAGCCCCTTCAACGCCGGAACCGTGATGTCGGTCGGCGACGGCGCCGCCGAACGCGTCGGCTCGGTGGTGGCCGGCCTCGTGGTGGGCGCCTGCGTCGTCGGCTCGGCGGTCGGCGGCGGAGCGGCCGAGGCGGTCACCGCCGGCGGGGTGCCGGCGTCGTCCCCGGTGGACTGCACGATCAGGTAGATCCCCCAGCCAAGCAGGCCGAGCAGCAGCAGGGCGATGATGCCGACCAGGATCGGCATCCACCACTTCCCGTCCGGCCCGTCCGGGGACACCGAGGCCCAGTCGTCGTCCTCGTAGCCGGCGCGCGGGCGCACACCGGCCCGTCCGGACCACGCCGGCCCACCGTCGTCCGCCCAGGTGTCGGCGTCGCGGTCGTAACGCTCGGTACGCGCAGCGGAGTCGTCGGTGGCGGGGAGTTCCCACGTCGTGTCGCCCCGCGACGGCCGCGGCGACTCCTGCGTCGCGTCGTCATCCGGCGCCGTGCGCGGCATCTGCTCGGTGCGGTCCGCGTCCCCGTCCGGCGCGGTGCGCGGCATCTGCTCGGTGCGGTCCGCGTCCCCGTCCGGCGCCGTGCGCGGCATCTCCTCGGTGCTGTCCGCGACCTCGTCACCCGTTCGGGGACCGTCGTTCGGACGACTTTCGCCCTCGTCGTCGAATGGCGAGGACTCGCTCGTCTCGTCAGGACGGCGGGGCTCCTCGTCGTCGGACATCGCAGGATCCTCTCCACTTACACGCCGGCTGACGCCAACCTAACCAATCTTGCGGCATCACCTCGGCGATTCGCAGGCATGGTGACCGACGGCTACAGTGCCCGGCATGGCCGAGAAGGGCTGGACAGTGCAGGTAGCAACCGCGGCCGGGGTGGCCGCGGGGACGGGCGCCGCTCAACTGGGCCTCGGCTACGGCCTCGGCGTGGTCGTCTGGCCGGTCATCCCGTCCGCCGACGACAGCGTCTGGCTGGGCAGCCTCGGCTGGGCGACGTGGATCGCGGCGAACGCGACGGTCTTCGGCGCGGTAATCGCCGGCCGGCTCGGGCGCGCGACGGGTGGCGCCTGGCGCCTGGCGCTGGCGACCTCCGCCGCGGTCGGCGCCCTGCTGACGGTCGCGCTGATCGCGCTACCGGCCCGTTCCGCGGTACGCGTGGACACGTTCTCACCACAGACCATCGCGGGCGGTTACGCGGTCGCCGGCGTGCTCCTCGGCCTGGTGATCGCCTACTGGGCGATCGCGTCCAGGCCGGTGGCGGCGAACCTGATCGCCACGGCCGCCTGGCTCTGGTCGCTGGCCGCGGCGGCGGTCGTGGTCTCGATCGCCTGGCACCGTCCGTCGGCGACGTACCTGTCGAGCTGGCAGTTCGCCGCGCCGGACTCGATCGACGCCATGTTCGGCACGATCTACTGGCCGAGCGCCCTGCTGAGCCTGCTCGCCGCCCTGATCATCGGCGTGATCGGCGCCCTGCCCGCGGTGCTGCGCGGCGACCTCGGCGTCGGCGCGGCCACCTCGGGCGCGGTCGGCCCGCTGCTGGTGGCGGCGTCCTTCTTCGTCCTGGCACCGCAGTTGACGGGCGCCCTGGGACCGCTGGAGTCGGCGTACCTGATCGCGCCCTACGCGGTCCTCGCCGGCCTGGCCGGCTCGGCGCTCACGGTCGCCATCGGCCAGGGCCGCGCCAACCGGCGGGCCGCCCGCCCGGCGCCCGTTGGGCCGCGCGCGCTCGGCGCCGGCGCCGGCGCGGGTTCCACACCGGAACGCGCCGTGCCCACGCCCCGGTCGTCGAGCCGGGCGGCCGCGACGGCCGCGCCGGCCGCGAACCCGCCCGCGGCGCCGGAGGGACGCACGCGGCCCTCGCTGCTGGGCCGGCTGCGGCGCAGCAGCGCGGCTCGCGACGGTGCCGGCGAGCCCGGCGTGGTGACGGGCCGCGCCAAGGCACCGGCCGCCGCACAGGCACCGGCCCAGCGCTCGCCGGCGAACGGGCAGGAGATGGCCGCCGGTGCCCCGGCGACCGCCCGCACGAAGCGGGGACGGGCCGGGTCCGGCAAGCCGGCGCCCGCCGCGCCGTCGGCTCCGCCAACACCCAGCGTGACCAAACCGGCATCGCCGCGTGGGAAGGCGCCGGTCGCCCAGCCCGGCCCCGCGGCTACCGAGAGTGGCGCCCGCAACGGCGCACCGGCGGCACCCGGGGGATCGGACGCCCGCTCGACCGTCAAGCCGCCGCCCACCGCGCCGCAGGTCGCGAAGATCAATCCTCCTCGATCGGGTGAATCTTCCCCGGAGGCGGCAAAGCGGGCGGGCGGCCCGCCGAAACCGGGTGGCAATTCGACGCCCGGCCCGGCGGATGACGCCAGTTCCGATAAAACGCCCCCAGCAGGGAAGACCCCCGCGAAGTCCACCAAGTCCACCCCGGCCAAATCGGCGGCACCGGCGGCACCGCAGACCCCGGGGAAGTCCGAACCCGGAGGCGCGGCCACGAATTCGGCGCCCGCGGGTCCACTATGGGTCGACGACGAACCGTCCACGGCGGAACCCAAGCGGCGCGGCCTGCGCCGCTTCGGCCGCCGATCGGGCGACGACACGAGCGCCTGACCCGGCAAACAACGACTAGTCGGTCGGCCAGGTGTGAACGGGACAATTCGTTCGCTGGAGTGAGCTGTATCGAAGCAACATGTCGTGCAGCGCGGCGTCCCGCGACAACCCCCGCCGATGCTCGGCGGACCAGACCGCGGACGCCTGCCAGGTGGCACCGTTGCGACCGCTGACACACCGGCCCTCGATGATTCCCAACAGCCGATCCCGCTGCACCGGGTCGACGCCGAGACGGTCGAGCCCCGCATATGCCTTCGGCAGCAGCACATCCAGCACCAGATCGGTCACCGAGATCTCGCCGACCCGGGGCCAGACGACGGTCGCCTCGATTCCCCGCCGGGCGCCGACGTGGAAGTTGTCCTCGGCCGTGGCGAACGGCAACCGGGCCCAGATCGGATCCTCCTCGGCCGCCAGCTCCCAGGCCATGCCGAAGTAGAACGCCGCGTTGGCGAGCATGTCGATCACCGTCGGCCCGGCCGGCATCACCCGGTTCTCCACCCGCAGGTGCGGCCGCCCGTTCATCACGTCGTACACCGGCCGGTTCCAGCGGTAGACGGTGCCGTTGTGCAGCCGCAGCTCACCGAGGATCGGCACACCGCCGGCCTCGATGATCTCGACCGGGTCCTCGTCGTCGATGATCGGCAGCAGCGGCGGGAAGTACCGCACGTTCTCCTCGAACAGGTCGAGCACCGAGTCGATCCAGCGCTCGCCGAACCACACCCGCGGCCGTACCCCCTGCGCCTTCAGCTCGTCCGGCCTGGTGTCGGTGGCCTGCTCGAACAGGGCGATCCGGGTCTCGGCCCACAACTGCCGCCCGTGCAGGTACGGCGAGTTCGCACCCACCGCCACCTGAATGCCGGCCACCGCCTGTGAGGCGTTCCAGTAGGCCGCGAACTCGTCCCGTGGCACCCGCAGGTGGAACTGCACGCTGGTGCACGCCGCCTCGGGCGCGATCGAGTCGTTCGACGTCTGCAGGCGCTCGACCCCGCGGATGTCGACGCTGAAATGCTCGCCGCGGGCGCCGACGATCTGGTCGTTCAGCGCACGGTAGCGCTCGTTCGCCGACAGGTTCGCCAGCACCAGATGATCCGGCCGCAGGGTGGGCAGGCAGCCGATGAGCACGATCGTGCAGCCCGACTTGCCGGCCCGGTCCTCGGCGTGCGCGAGGCTCTCGACGATGTCCAGCTCGTAGTCGGCGAACCCGTTTCCGCTGATCAGCCGGGGTATCGCGTTCAGTTCGAGGTTGAACTGCCCCAACTCCGTCTGAAACCTCGGGTCGGCCAGGTTGCCCAGGATCTCCGCATTGCACATGGCGGGCTCGGCATCGGAGTCCATCAGGTTGAGCTCGATCTCGAGACCTGTCGTCGGGCTCTCCGTGTCGAACGTGACGTCGTCGAGCATGCGCCTCAACACGTCCAGGCAGCGGCGCACCTTTCGCCGATAGCGGACCCGATCGTCCTGGGCGCTGACGACCACTGAGAGGTCCTTACCCATCGTTCCTCCTGCCACATTCGCGTGATGCTCTCACGTTATGTGGGCTCGGTAACCATGACCAGGGACGAAACGGACACAGATCAGCTGTGGGTGAGCGCTCGGAAGCGCAGGGTCTACCTTCGCATCCCCTCGGGCGATGTCGCTACCAAAGGTGGACATACAGCGGGAGCGCCGCCCGAACGGACGGCGCTCCCGCTGATCGGTCGGAGGTCAGGCCTGGAGGATGGCCTCGCCCTCGATCTCGATCTTGACCTTCTTGCCGATCATGACGCCGCCGGACTCCAGGGCCATGTTGTAGGTCAGGCCCCAGTCCTCGCGGTCGATCTCGGTGGTGGCGCTGAAGCCGAACACCGACTGCCCGTACGGGCTGGTTGCCGCGCCCTCGAACTCGACGAGCAGCTCGACCGGCTTGGTCACGCCCTTGATGGTGAGCTCGCCGTCGAGGACGAACTCGGCACCCTCGTGCGACTTGATGCCGGTGCTGCGGAACTCCATGGTCGGGTACTTCTCCGCCTCGAAGAAGTCGCCCGTGCGCAGGTGGTTGTCGCGGTCGGCCTGACCGGTCTGCACGCTCGCGGTGGCGATGGAGGCGACGACGGAGGACTGCAGCGGGTCCTCACCGATCGTGATGGTGGCGGTGGCCTCGGCGAAGTTGCCACGCACCTTGCTCACCATCAGGTGGCGCACCACGAAGCCGACCCGCTTGTGCGCGGCGTCGAGCTCGTAGACGCCGGCGGCCGGGATCTGGAGACCCTCGAACTCGCGGGTGGTGGCGACGGAGTTGGTCATGACAGGTTCCCCTCAAAGGTTGGTGCCGAACTTGTTGTCTGACGGAGCAACTATATGCCCAGCAATATTCCCCGTGTCAAGGGTCGCTGGTAAGATGGCGACGTGGGCAACATTTTCGAGGACCCCCGATTCACCGCCGTCGGACTTTTCTCCGAGGCGTTCACGGGCCTGACCAGCCGCTTCGCCGTGCAGTTCGAGCAGCACCGGGTCTCTCCGGTCGAGTTCGAGGTGCTGATGCGCCTCGCCCGCTCGCCGCAGAACCGCCTGCGCATGACCGATCTCGCCGGCCAGACCTCCCTGTCCACCAGCGGCGTGACCAGGGTCGTCGACCGCATGGAACGCGGCGGCCTGATCCGCCGCGAGGCCTGCCCCAACGACCGCCGCAGCTCCTACGCGGTTATCACCGAGGCCGGAGTCACTCGGCTCGAGGAGATCCTCCCCGGGCACCTCCAGCTGGTGCAGCAATGGTTCATCGGTCAGCTGGAGCCCGCACAGCTCGACCAGATGCTGGATTCCCTGCGGATCATCCGCGACGCGGTCAACCCGTGCGCGACGGCGGGCAGCACCGGGGAGGACCACCACGACCCGAGCACCGGGCCCGTCGCGCCGGCCCGCTGACGCGGGGATCAACCGGCAGAAGTACCGGCAGAACCGCCGGGCGGCGCCGCCGAAACCCGCTTAACTTCGCAAATCGCCACCCGCCACCGCTAGGGTGATCTCCGCAAGGGGGACGCGGCGCGGCCGAGGCCGAGGCGGGGCGAACGGGGGAGTTTTGTCCTCGCCGCGTTACCGGGGCGTTGTGACGACCGGCGTGTGGGGGCCACGGAAAACGCCGGTCGTCCACGCCGCCGGCGGACGCTCACCCGCCCCCCTCGATCTGCCGGGTCACCTCCGCGCCGAGCAGTTCCCGCTCGCCGGCCATCAGCGTGATCCCGCCCGTCCGGCAGAGCTCACCGAGCCGCCGCACCGCCTGCTGCCGGCGATCCGGATCCGGGGTGCTCAGCACCAGTCCGACAAGCGCCTCGACCGTGTCCCGCGGATCGTGTCGGCCGTCGTATGCCCCCGCGGCCGCCGCGAAACACTCCGCCGCCCGCATCTGGTCGCCGCGCCGCAGCGCGATCGCCGCCTCGACGATCGCGGCCGGCCCGTCTGCGGGATCCGTGTTCTCCGCCGGGCGCAGCTCGGCCAGCACCGCGGCCGCCTCGTCGACCCGGCCGCCGCCGGCCAGGGCCAGCCCGACCGTGGCGAGCACCCGGCGCCGGTGTCCCGGGTCGCCGACGTCCTCCAGCTCGGCGATCGCGTCCCGGCCCAGCCGCGCCGCCTCGTCGAACCGCCCGTCGAGCCGTTCCACCTCGGCGAGGTTCGCCGCCGCCACGGCCCGCAGCCGGTGCTCGCCGCAGCGGCTGGCCAGCCGGTCGACCTCGGCGAGCCGGTCACGCGCCGCGGCCAGGTCACCCTCGCGGATCTCGTGCCAGGTCAGGTTGTTCTCCGCCACCGCCATGTCGCGGACCCGGCCACTGCCGCGAGCCAGCGTGAGCGCCTCCGTGCCGTGCCGCCGGGCCTGGTCGTAGCCGCGGGTCGTCATCCACAGCGCGGCGAGCTGGGTGTGGGCGGTGAGCTGGCCCGGCACGTCATCGAGGGCCGAGAACTCGGCGAGGGCCGCCTCCGCGGAGCCGATCTCCTCGGCACCCGACCCGTGTTCGAGCGCCAGCTGGGCCAGCCCGACCTTCGCCCAGGCCCGTACCGCCGGGTCGGCGTCGGCCGTGCGCGGGTCGGCCAGTAGCCGCCGCAGCCACTGCCGCCCGGTGACGTCCCGGCCGCGGAACCGCCACCATCGCGGCAGCGCGGCCGCGATGCGCAGGGCGGTGTGTGGTTGCTCCTGGGCCGCGAAGGTGAGCGCGGCGCCCAGATCGCCGGCGACGTCGTCGAGCCGGGCGGCCGCCTCGGCCAGCCGGGCGCCGTTCAGCTCCGGCGCGGTCCCCTGCGCCAGGTCGGCCATGACCTCGGCGTGCCGGCGACGGGCGGCGTGCAGGTCGCCACCGGCGGCGGCGCGTTCGAGCGCGTAGTCGCGCACGACGTCCAGCAGGCGGAACCGGAGCGCGCGGGCGCCGCGGGCGCTGAGCAGGCCGAGCTCCAGCAGCCGGTCCAGCAGATGCACCGCGTCCTTGGACCGGCCGTCCTCGATGACCGCCTCGGCCAGGTCCAGCGACCAGCGGTTCCGGAAGGTGGCGAGCCGGTGCAGGTCGCGCTGCTCGTCGGCCGGGAGCAGGCGGTAGCTGGCCGCGACCGCGTCACGCACCGAGACGACGCCGCCCTCGGCGGGAGGCCCGGACAGATCGAGGACGCGGTCGCCGTACCGGTCGAGGATCTCGGCGACGGTGAGCACCCGGCCGCGGGCGGCGGCCAGTTCGAGCGCGATCGGAAGGCCGCCGAGCCGCCGGACCAGCGCGGACAGCGGCGCCACCTCGTCGGGCTCGACCGGCGCGCCGCGCACCCGGGCCAGCCGGTCGAGGAAGAGCGCCACGGCCGGATAACCGGCCACATCGGCCAGACCCGGTCCCGCGTCGCAGGGCGGCGCGACCAGCGGGGCTACCGGCCAGACCCGCTCGGTGGGCAGGCCGATCGGGTGCCGGCCGGTGGCCAGGAAGCGCAGCGTGGGGTGCTGGCGGAGCAGCCGGCTCAGCGCCTCGGCCACCGCCTCCGACGCGCGTTCGACGGCGTCGACCAGCAGCAACGCGGAGCGGCCGGCGAAGCGCGGCACCAGGTCGTCCGGCCGGCCGACGCCGAACACGGCCGCGACGCCGCCCAGCACCTCGCCGGCGGTCGAGCCGTCGGTGACGACGATCCCGGCCACGCCGCCCGGGTGCGCCGGCGCGACCCGGTGCGCGAGCGTCAGCGCCAGGCTGGTCTTGCCGACGCCGGCCAGGCCGACGAGGGTGATGCCGCGCGGGCCGTCGTCCTGCGGCCGCGAGAGCCGGGCGAGCAGCTCGACCACGTCGCCGTCGCGGCCGATCAGGTCGGCGGCCGGCGGCAGGCGCACGAATCGGGGCGCCGCGGCGGCCTCGGACTGCTGACCACGCGCGGCGGTGAGAAACGCCAGCCGGTCCGCCCCGGCGAGGCCGAGCGCGGCGGCCAGCAGCTCCACCGTGGTGCGCTGCGGCCGGGACGCGCGACCGCGCTCGAGGTCGCGGACCGTGCGGACGCCGATCCCGGCCCGGGCGGCCAGCTCGTCCTGGGTGAGTTTCGCCCGCTGCCGGTATCCGCGCAGCACGGCGTCGAATCCCGGACCGACCTGGCCCGCCCCGTGCTCGGACGTCATGCCTTCGAACCTAGGCACCCGTGTCGATGGATGCCGCACTCAGCCGGCCATTTGTCGAGTAACCGACGGTTACGCCGTCGGATTTGCCGCAGAAACCAACCGAGCGTCCAAGATCTACAGTCCGAGGCCGCGCGCGATGATCATCCGCTGCACCTCGGAGGTGCCCTCACCAATCTCGAGGATCTTGGCGTCCCGGTAGAACCGGCCGACGGCGGACTCGTTCATGAAGCCGTATCCGCCGTGCACCTGGGTCGCGTAGCGGGCGTTGTCCATGGCGGCCTCGCTCGAGTAGAGCTTGGCCAGCGCCGCCTGGTGCTTGAAGTCGCGGCCCGCGAGCATCCGCGCCGCGGCGTCGTAGTACGCGACCCGCGCGGTGTGCGCCCGCATCTCCATGTCCGCGATCATGAACTGGACGGCCTGGTAGTTGCCGATCGGCTGACCGAACGCCTGGCGCTCCTTGGCGTACTTGACCGACTCGTCGACGCAGCCCTGCGCCAGGCCGACCGAGAGCGCGGCGATGGCGATCCGGCCCTCGTCGAGGATCCGCAGGAACTGGGCGAAGCCCCGGCCACGCTCGCCGAGCAGGTTGGCGGCCGGCACCCGGACGTCGTCGAAGGAGAGCTCATGGGTGTCCGACGCGCACCAGCCGACCTTCGAGTAGCCCGGCGCCACCGTGAAGCCCGGGGTACCCGACGGCACGATGATCGTGGAGAGTTCCTTGCTGCCGTCCGGCCTCGTGCCGGTCGCCGCCATCACCGTGACCAGGCAGGTGATGTCCGTGCCGGAGTTGGTGATGAACGCCTTCGAGCCGTTGATCACCCACTCGTTCGTCCGCTCGTCGAGGACCGCCCGGGTGGTGGTCGCGCCGGCGTCGGAGCCCGTGCCTGGCTCGGTGAGCCCGAACGCCGCGAGCGCCTCGCCGCTGGTCAGCCTGGGTAGCCAGGTGGCCTTCTGCTCCGGCGTACCGAATCGGTAGATCGGCATCGCACCCAGCGAGACGCCGGCCTCCAGGGTGATGGCCACGCTGCTGTCGACCCGGGCCAGCTCCTCGAGAGCCAGGCAGAGGGTGAAGTAGTCGCCACCCATCCCGCCGTGCTCCTCGGCGAACGGGAGCCCGAACAGGCCCATCTTGCCCATCTGCCGAATCAGGTCGTACGGGAAGGTCTTGCGCTCGTAATGCTCGCCGATGACCGGCGCGACCTGCTCGCGGGCGAACTCGCGCACGCTGGCGACGAGTGCCTCCTGCTCCTCACTGAGCCGGAAGTCGACCATGACGTGTCCTTTCTGGACCAGAGACCTGCTAGACCGGGGTGACGCCGTGCCGGCGCCGGGAGAAGCCGCGGTCCTTGCCGCGGGCGGCGGCGAAGCGGCTGATGAGCTCGCCCCGCAGGTCGGCGGGCTCGACGATGGTGTCGATCACCAGCTCACCGGCCAGTCGCATGATGTCGATATCGCGCTCGTACTCCGCGCGGCGCTCGGCCACGAAGGCCTCCCGCTCGTCCGCGGGCAGAGCCGCGATCTTGTTGGCGTAGACCGCGTTTACGGCCGCCTCGGCGCCCATCACCGCGATCTTGGCGGTGGGCAGGGCGATGGTCGCCTCCGGGTCGAAGCCGGGGCCGGCCATCGCGTACAGGCCCGCGCCGTAGGCCTTGCGGACCACGACGCAGATCTTCGGAACGGTTGCCTCGGAGATCGCACTGATCATCTTGGCGCCGTGCCGGATGATGCCCTGCTTCTCGACCGCGCTGCCGACCATGAAGCCGGGCACGTCGGAGAGGAAGATCAGTGGCACGTTGAAGGCGTCGCAGAGCTGGACGAACCGGCTCGCCTTGTCGGCCGAGTCGACGAAGAGCACGCCGCCCTTGAACATCGAGTTGTTGCCCACCACGCCGACGACCTCGCCGTTGAGCCGGGCGAAGCCCACCGTCAGCTCCCGGGCCCAGAGCGCGTGGATCTCGAAGAACGAGCCCTCGTCGACGATGCCCTTCACGTAGCGGCGCATGTCGAAGGCCTGCCGCTCGCTCACCGGCACCAGGGCGGAGAGATCCACCTTTGCCGGTTCGGCCGCGGCCGCGGCCGGCGGCTGCTCTGCGTAGTTCGACGGCAGATAGGACAGGTACGAGCGGACCACCTCGAGCGCGTCCCGCTCGGTCTTGCAGAGGAAGTGCCCGACGCCGGACTCCGCGCAGTGCACCCGCGCGCCGCCCATCGCCTCGAGCGTCGTCTTCTCCCCGGTGACCATCTCGACCATCCGGTCGGAGCCGAGGTACATGCTCGCGTTGCCCTCGACCATCGCGACCACGTCGCAGAACGCCGGAATGTAGGCTCCGCCCGCGGCCGACGGGCCGAACAGGGCGCAGACCTGCGGAATCGAGCCGGAGGCGCGGACCTGGGTGTGGAAGATCTTCCCGGCGCCGCGCGGGCCCGGGAACAGGTCGACCTGGTCGGTGATCCGGGCGCCCGCGGAATCGACGAGATAGACCATGGGTACGCCGGTCGCGTACGCCCGCTCGATGATCCTGATGATCTTCTCGACCGTGCGGGCGCCCCAGGAGCCCGCCTTGACGGTCGAGTCGTTGGCCATGATGCACACGGCACGCCCGTCGATCCGGGCGTTGCCCGTGATCACGCCGTCGGCCGGCAGGCCCTCGGCCAGGCTGTTGGCGTAGAGCCCGTCCTCGACGAAGGAGCCCTCGTCGACGAGCAGCGCGATCCGCTCACGGGCGAAGAGTTTGCCCTTCGCGGCATTCGCGGCGTGGTAGCGATCGGCACCGCCGGCCATCGCCCGCTTGCGTGCCTGCGCTAGCGCCTCTGAGTCGAATGCCACCTGGCCCCCTTCGTGCTTCCCTGAACGATCGTTAGGGTAGCGCATTCCGGTGGCTGAGACCAGAGACGCCGAACGGGAGCCCCCGCTCTCGCGAGGACTCCCGTCCGTCTGGTGCTACCGGCGCTGTGGAGGAGCGCCGGCTTACTGCCCGACGCCCGGTGGCGTCGCTCGGGTCACGCCCGGGACCGGCGTGACCCGGGCCTCTGCGAACCAGCTCAGTTGTTGAGCGTGTCCATGACGTTCAGGCCAGCGACGTTCAGGCCACCCGCGTTGCTCAGGCTCTGGGTGAGGCCGTCGATGCCCTCGATGCCACTCGACTCTCCGACCATGGCCTTCTTGGCGCCCTTGCGGCCCTGGTCGCCGTAGCGGTCGTCGTTGTCGCCCGCGTACTGGTCGTCGTTGTCGCCGGCGTTGTCCGGACGGGTGGCCGGACGGGCCGGACGAGCCGGACGAGCCGGGCGGTTGCCCTTGCAGCCCTTGACGACCGTGACGCTGCTGACGCAGCCGGTGGTGCCGATGTTGTTGGCGCAGGAGCCAGCGGCGTTGGTCGCGCCGAGCAGCGCGAACGAGTTGCCGCAGATGTTGACCGGGACGTTGATCGGCGCCGCGATCTGGGTGCCGTTACCGATGCCGAAGTTGCCGGCCGTGCTCTGGGTGAGCACGTCGGGGATGCCCGACTCGGTCTTGGCGGCGGACCGGGCGTGGCCCGCCGACTTCTTCTCGGTCACGCTGGCCGACTCGATGTTGTTCACGCAGGAGGCCTGCGCCTGGGTCAGCGCCAGGACGGCGAGCGAGTTGCCGCACATGTTCACCGGGATGTTGACCGGGGTGTAGAACTGCGTGCCGTTCAGGAACCCGACGTTGCCGGTGCTGCTCTGCCCGACCAGCCTGCCGCCGCCCCGGCAGGGACGGCCGCCGCCGGCGCCGCACTCTTCCCGGCCGCTCTCGATGCGGTTGACACCGGTGCCGGCCGCGCTGGTGATGCCCAGGAACGAGACGCCGTTGCCGACCATGTTCACCGGCAGCGAGACCGGCATGTACACCTGGGTCCCGTTGCCGATCCCGAAGTTGCCCTGCGAGACCTGCCCGACCTGGTCACCGCCGCGGACGATGACCCGGCGGCGCGGGCCGCCCTCGGTCTTGCCGGACTCGATGAAGTTGCCGCTCTGCGCCGTCGCGGTGCCGAAGCCCAGGACGGAGTCGGAGTTGCCGGTCAGGTTCACCGGGACGGAGACCGGTGCGATCACCTGGGTGCCGTTGAGCACCCCGATGTTGGCGCCGGAGCTCTGGGAGTTGACATCGGCGTGGGCGACGCCCGGGGCGAACAGGAGCGCACCCGCGGCGAGGGCACCGACGTTCAGAGTCTTACGAACCCAAGTCTTCATGGAAAGAAGATGCCTTTCAGAATTGTCAGAGAATGGTGAGACGCGTATTCAATTGATCGGTGCTTTCGGGCGCAGCGGTGCCCTGGCGTTATTTCGACTGCCCTGACCCCGCTTGTCGACATGCGCCCTGGATTTACTGGCGCCTTCGGTGCGGTGAAAGTGATGACCCTGGGCCCAGAGGTGATTCGCCGCCTGTTCGCAGGCGGGTGAGGAATCGGGCCCGTGGTGCGGGCGCACGGATCCGCTGATGATCAGTGGATCTGCTACGCGCCGGCCGGTGTCAGCACTAGTCAGGTGAGACGGTCGGTGCCTCGGCGTCATGCCGCCGGACCTCGACATCTGTCGCGATCGTCAGCCGGCGGCGAGCCACCGTGCTGTCCGCGACCTTGGCCGGAAGGAAGGCCGCTGAGCCACCATCCGTCGCAGATCCCGGCCCGGAGGCCGGAACGCCATTCGCTGCCCCGAGGTTTCCCCGCAAAGGTGCGGGTGCGTCACCGCCGGGTGTGTCGCTGACCATCTTCGGCTCGGCCACCGTGACGGCGGCCTGGTGCCGATCGGCAGCAATCTCGTGCTGCCGGGTGACGGTCGTTCCCACCGTGCTCCGCCGGTCGAGCGCAGGCTCAACCACCGGAGCCTCCTCGCCCGTGACAGCCGCTCCGCCGAACTCATCGGCGACGACCTCGTCGACGCCGATCCGGTCTGCACCGGAACGGTCGGCATCCGCCTCGGGTGCGTCGTGCTCCGAACCGGAGACGACGACTCGGTGCGCGGAGTGCTTCACCGGCACCGCCGTGGCCGCCACGTCGTTCAGGAGGCGGCCCTGCGGCAGATCGGTGATCGGGACGAGATTGCGGGTGTCCACCGCTTCGCCGGCAAGGCGAATTGGGCTGGTCAACCCCCTGACGACGCCGTTGACCCCGCCGTGGGCGGCATCCGCGTCGGTCCTGCTCCTAGTGGTCCCGTTCAGCGTTCCTGCAACCCTGTTGGGCAGCGGTACCGCGGAGACGAGACCTCGGCGGTCGGATTCCAGCGGCTTGGTGGCCGCCTTGAGGATCCGATTGACCACCGGCTCGTGGCGGTCGCCGCCGTGCACCGCCGTACCGATGATCGACGAGTCGAGGGTGAGTCCCCCGTCCGTCGAACCATGGTCCGCAGCGTGCGCGGCAGCACCGGTGAGCAGCCAGGCCGCGCCGGCAAGACCGCCGACGACAAGTGCCCGCAGGGCCCACCGGGAACCGGTGCGTCCTGCGCGGTGCCCGCTGCGCCGCTCCGCCCCCTGGCTCTGGGGCGGCATGGGCGCGGCGACACCGGTGGACGGAACTGACGAGAGCGGGAACGCCGTGCGCGCATCGCGCTCGACCTCCGGCCCTGTCATTTGGTCCCGCCCCTCGTCGTCGACTTCAGACCGGCGACCGAATACCTCTCGAAAGAACGAGGCGATATCGGCCGCTCGGTATTGGTAACGAAGCGGCACAGCCGGAGTCACGCAAACAATCGGGAAAAATGATCGCTTCGCGGGAACACCGAAACGATCGGGAAAGCGGAGGTGAATCAGACCAATCGGGCACGGGGTCCGGCGCGGAGAACACCCGAGGGCAGAGTGCGGCCGAGCAGCCCCTCGGCGAGCTCCGCCACCCGGATGAGTTCTTCCAGGTCAATTCCCGTGTCGATGCCCATGTCCTCGAGCATGTGCACGACCTCCTCGGTCGCGATATTGCCCGAGGCGCCCGGCGCGTACGGACAGCCGCCGATGCCACCGACGCTCGCGTCGAACTCGGTGATGCCCAGGTCCAGGGCGGTCAGGACGTTCGCCAGCCCCGTACCCCTGGTGTTGTGGAAGTGCAGCAGGTCCGGGCGTACCTCCGAGAGCAGGTCACGGACCCGGCGCGGCGTCGCCATGCCGGTCGTGTCGCCGAACGCGATGCGGTCCGCGCCGTCGGCGCGGACCCGCTCCACAATGGAAGCCACCCGTTTGGGGTCGATGTCACCCTCGAAGGGGCACCCGAAGCTGGTCGCCACGATCACCTCGAGCTTGGCGCCGGCCTCGTGGATCAGCGGAATCAGGCCCGTGATGTCGTCGAGCGACTCCTCGGTCGAGCGATTGAGGTTTCGGCGGTTGTGTGTGTCGCTGGCCGACACCACCACCTCGATCTCCTTGAAGCCCGCCCGGATCGCGCGCTCGGCGCCGCGGGTGTTGGGGATCAGCGCCGAGTAACGGACGTCCGGATTGTGCCAGGAACGCGCCCAGACCTCGTCCGCGTCGGCCATCTGCGGAATCGCCCTCGGGTGCACGAACGAGACCGCCTCGATCCGCCGCACCCCGGTGCGGGAGAGGGCGTCGATCAGCCGGACCTTGTTGTCGGTCGGAATCGGCTCCTCGTTCTGGAGTCCGTCGCGAGGGGCCACCTCGCGGATCGAGACGGTGTTCGTCATGTCAGATCACCCCTTCTTGGGCTTCTCACGCATGCGGCCGACGATGCCGGTGTCGTAGTCGCCGGAGAGGAACTCGGCGTTCTCGAGCAACTCGGCGAAGAACGGCAGGTTGTTCTTGGGCCCGACGATCTCGAATCCGGCCACCGCCGTCCGGGCCTTGGCGATCGCGTCCTCCCGGTCCGTGCCGACCAGGATCAGCTTCGCCATCAGGGAGTCGTAGAACGGCGTGACGGTGGTGTCGGGCCCGTAGCCGGAGTCGACCCGGACACCCTCGCCGGACGGCTCGACCCAGGTCGCGACCTTGCCCGGGCCGGGCAGGAACCGCTTCGGGTCCTCGGCGTTGATCCGCAGCTCGATGGCGTGACCGGCGGTGGCGTGCACCGTCGCGGGGTCGAACGTCGGCGCCTCGCCCGACGCGATCCGCAGCTGCTCCTCGACCAGGTCGATGCCGTGGATCAGCTCGGTGATCGGGTGCTCGACCTGGAGCCGGGTGTTCATCTCCAGGAAGAAGAACTCGCCGGTCGCCGGGTCCAGCAGGCACTCGACGGTCCCCGCGTTGCGGTAACCGACGGCCTCGCCGGCCTTGACGGCCGCGGCCAGGAACCGCTCGCGCAGCTCGGGGCCGACCGCGGGCGAGGGCGCCTCCTCGACCAGCTTCTGGTTGCGGCGCTGCACCGAGCACTCGCGCTCGCTCAGCGCGACCACCCGGCCGTCGGCGAGGCCGAGGATCTGCACCTCGACGTGGCGTACCCGGGGGAAGTAGCGCTCGATCAGCACCGACCCGTCGCCGAACATGCGCTCGGCGAACGCGCGGACCTTGTCGTACTCGGTGCGCAGGCCGTCCTCGTCGTTCGCGACCGCCATGCCCATGCCGCCGCCGCCCGCGGCGGCCTTGACCATCACCGGGTACCCGATGGTCGCGGCGGCCTCGATCGCGGCCTCGACGGTCGCCGCCGGGTCGTGGGTGCCGGGGGCGACGGGAACGCCGGCCTCCGCCATCAGGTTCCGAGCATTGATCTTGTCGCCCATCGCGGTGATCGCATCGGCGGACGGGCCGACCCACACCAGGCCGTTGGCCTCGACGGTACGGGCGAAGTCGGCGTTCTCGCTGAGGAAGCCGTAGCCGGGGTGGATTGCCTGCGCGCCGGTCGACTTCGCTGCGGTCAGGATCGCCTCGGTGTTGCGGTAGCTCAGGGCCGGGTTGGCCGGGCCGACGCAGACCGCCTCGTCCGCCTCGGCGACGAACGGCATGCCCTCGTCCGCCTCGGAGTAGACCGCGATCGACCGGATACCCAGCCGCTTGGCGGTGCGGATGATCCGGCGGGCGATCTCACCCCGGTTGGCGATGAGCAGCGACTCGATCATTTCTCTCCCTCGTGCGTTCCGGCCGTCTCGGCGGCCGGCTGCCTTGCGGTGGTGCGCTTTCCGTCCGCCGCGGCCTCACCGGGCGCATGGCTGTCCGCGCGGAGCCGGGAGACTCTCGCTACCGTCGCTCCGCCGGTCGGGCCGGCGCGGCCGTCAACCCGGGCTCGGGCCGCGCCTATCTGCCGATGAGGGCGTGTGCCGTCGCCTCGCGCAGCAGGTCCGCGCGGCGCCGGCGGTCCACCTCGCCACCCAGGAACGGCGTCGAGTTCATCAGGCCGAACGCCGAATGTGCCAGCACCCGCGCCTCGCCGCCCTCCAGGTCGGGGCGCAGCGTCGCCAGCACGCCGACCCACTCCTCCACGTAGAGGCGTTGCAGGCGGCGGATCTGCCGGCGCGGCTCCTCGGGAAGGCGGTCCAGTTCGTGCAGGTGCAGGGCGATCACCGCCGGGTTCGCCAGCGCGAACTCGACGTGGAACTCGATCAGGTCGGTGAGTGCGGCGTGCGCGTCCTCGCGGTGCCGGCCCACCCGCTCCCTGCCGCCGTGCAGCAGGCCCTCACTGACCGGGATGAGCGCGGCCACCAGCATGGCCTCTTTGCCGGCGAAGTGGTGATACAGAGCCGGGCCGGTCACGCCGGCGGCGGAGCCGATGTCGTCCATCGACACACCGTGGTACCCCCGGGCGGCGAAGAGGCCGACCGCAATCTCGAGGATCTCGTCACGGCGCGAGCGCCGACGGGGGGCCGGCGGGCCGGGACGCTGCTGCTGATCTACCGTCACCTGGCAACTCTAACCCGCTGTCAAGCCGATGCCTTAACGGCCGTTCAGCCGATTACGACTCCTCGACGCCTTCGGTCCGGCGCAGCCTCGCCGCCTGCTCGTCCGCGCCCCGAGCCTCCAGTGCCTCGGCGAGCACCCGCGCCGCGACCTGACGCGACGGCGCGTCCTGAGCCATCTCGCCGAGCACCGGCCAGAGCAGGTCCTCGGTCTCCTGCGGACGGCCGGAGCGCAGCAGCGCCTCGCCGAGCATCGTCGCGACCTGCTCAGCCTCGCTCCGGGCGCCGATCGCGCGCAGCCGCTCGGGCGAACCCGTGACGTACGGCACAGCCTCGACCGCCCGGCCGCGGGCCAACAGCAGCCGGCTCATCTCGAACCCGAGCATGGCCCGCTCCCAGATCGCGTCCGGCTGCCCGGCGACGCCGGAACCCAGACCGGCGTGCCTGCGCTCGGCCAGCTCGAAGGTCTCCACGGCCGCCGCCACGTCGTCGGCCCAGTGCAGGGCCATCACCCGGCGGCGCAGCAGCCGCAGCTCGCCGAGCGGGTCGCCGGCGACGCGCAGGTCCTCGGCGCCGGCGCCGAACCACTCCGCCGCCTCGGCGTCGCGGTCCAGCCGGAAGAGCAGGTCGCCGCCGTTCTCGCGGATCTGACCGCGGCCGGCCAGGTTGGCGCCGAGCCGCTCGACAAGCGCCTCGTAGAGCACCAGCGAGCCGACGCTGTCCCCGAGCTCGCGGTAGAGGCCGGCCAGCAGGAAGCGGGTGTTGTCGGCGGCCTCGTCATGGCCGAGCCGCTCGAACGTCGCAAGGGCCTCCTCGCCGACCTCGGCCGCCTCGACGACCCGGCCCGCCTGCCGGTATGCGTCGGCCAGCTCCTGCCGGACGAACGCGCCGCCCTCGTCGAGGTCCTGCTCGGTGCAGAGGGCGACGGCCTCGACCAGGTCGTCGACGGCCTCGGCGGCCCGTTCGAGCTGGACCAGCGCCCGGCCCCGCCCGAGTCGCGCCGTGAGCGCGCCCTCCGGGTCGACCGCCGCCAGCACCTCGCCGAACGCCGTGACCGCCTGCTCGGGATCGTGGGTGAGCTGGCCGAAGAGGACCGAGGCGTCGGCCAGCCGCGCGGCGGGCCCGTGCTCAAGGAAATAGGCCCGGGCCTCGGTCGCCGCGGCGAGGGCCTCCTCGTTGCGGCCGGCTGCCGCCCGGTTCGAGGCGCGCCGCGCCAGGTAGAAGGCCGCCAACCGGGCGTCGCCGGTCTCGGCCGCGGCCCGCTCCGCCTTGTCGTGCGCCTCGTTGGCCTCGTCGGGGCGGTCCAGCAGGAGATTGACGAGCGACAGCCGGGACCAGGCGGCCGCGCGCCGGCGGGCGTCACCGTGCTCCTGCTGGTACGCGGTGTCCGGCTCGACCAGGGCCCGGCCCTCGTCGGGCCGTCCGGTGCACGCGAGCGAGACGCCGAGCCGGCCCCTCGCGACCGAGGCGTCGATCTCGCTGCCGGCCTCGGTGAACAGGTCGATCGCCCGGCCCCAGGCCGCGGCGGTGCCCTCGTGGTCGTCGGCACGCCACCGCTGGCCGCCCAGCAGCATGGCCCGGCGAGCCTCGCGCATCGCGTGCGGCGCCGCCCGGCCGTAGCGGTCGTCGTAGATCGCCATGACCGCGTCCGCGGCGTCCTCGCGATCCTGGTTCTCGTGCTCCTCGGCCATGTCGAGCAGGCTGTCCGCGGAAGCGTCGGCCGGCACCTCCACCGGCGCCGGCTTCGCGTCCACCCGGGTCTGCGGCTTCGCCGCCGGGCCGCGACGGGTCGACGGCGAGAGCGGGAGCACGACGTCATAGGGCTCGGCGGAGATCTCCTCCGCGATCTGCCGGCTCTGGGTCGTCGTGCCGTTGCGCGCGTCGAAGCGCAGCGCCAGCCCGGTCGCGTGCGCCGCCAGCTCCTCGGCCAGCGCCGCTGCGGCGATGTCGCCCTGCTCGCGGCGGTGCACGATGGTGTCGCCGTGGCCGAGCGCGACGAGCCGGCGCAGCAGCATGGCCGACGACGCGGCGAAGTTCATCCCCGCCGCCGGCGACGGCGCCCGCTCGAGCCAGTCGACGTGCCGCTGGAGAATCTCCAGCCCGCGGTTCTCGTTGCCGGTGCGCGCGCAGAAGGCGACATGGTCGCCGATGTCCCACAGGTCGGCGAGGTTGCCGCGCATCAGCCGGTAGGACCGGCGGTGCGCGTCCGCGGCCTGCTCCAGCCGCCCGGTACGCAGATAGGGCACCATCAGTCCACGAAGGATCGTCTGCGGCTGCTCGTTGCAGGTGAGCCGGCCCGCCAGCACCGGCTCGGCGAGCGCCACCGCCTCCTCATACCGGCCCCGGCCGGACAGGTAGGTGACCTGCGACGACGGGTCGCAGCCCGCGCAGTCGGAGAGGTCGTCGCGGGGCGTGGTGTTCCACCGCTCGTAGAGGCCGTCGGCCTCGGCCTCGAGACCCACGTGCCGGGCCACCACGTAGCGGTGCTTGTGCACGGCCTGGAGGCTGTGCCCGGCCTCGCGGTAGCGGCGCTCCATGTCGTCAAGCACCGCGTAGGTTCGCTCCAGCGGCACCTCGGGGAACTTCGTCAGCGCCGACACCATGTACTTGAAGTGCCAGTACAGCGTGTGCCGGCTGCGCGCGTGGAACGCCGCCGGGTCGCGGTCGAAGTCGCTCAGGCACCAGGAGAACGTCACGAACGACTTCGCGACCTCGCCGCCGTAGGTGTACGCGGTGGTGGCGAGGATGCGCGCCTCGTAGCCGAGCTCCCGCTCGCCCAGCGCGTCGGCGTGCCGGATGACCTGCTCGACCAGGGCGATCTGCGCGGCGCCGTACGGCATGCGGTGCGCCTCCCGGAACAGCACCCACAGCTCCTCGACCGACCGGCTCACCGCTCCTCCCCGGGAACGGCCCGGCCCAGCAGTCCGAGGAACGACGTGTTGAGCAGCGCCGCGTCGGCCGGCCTGATCGGGTGGTAGCCGAGCAGCAGCGCCTGGCCGTACAGCGCCTCGACGGCCAGGGCCGTCAGGTCGGGGTCGCCGAGCGCGGTCACCCGGCGCACCAGCGGGTTGCGATGGTTGAGCACCAGCT
Source organism: Amorphoplanes digitatis (assembly GCF_014205335.1). Taxonomy (NCBI): domain Bacteria; kingdom Bacillati; phylum Actinomycetota; class Actinomycetes; order Micromonosporales; family Micromonosporaceae; genus Actinoplanes; species Actinoplanes digitatis. The sequence goes on from NZ_JACHNH010000001.1 coordinate 8,802,948, forward strand.
GGGGCCGCTCGGGCGCCTCGGTGTCGGCGAGCGCGTCGAGCACGCCGCCCCACAGGTCGTCGGCCTTCGCGCGGGTCGCGGTGAACTCCTCGTGGAGATGCGCCGCCCGGCTGACCAGGTAGAGGGCCGCCAGGTTCGCCGGCTCGAACGTGCGCACGACGACCTCGCAGCCGAGCCGGTCGAGCCGCCGCTGCGCCGCCGACAGGAACGGGCGCAGCCGCAGCTCGACCGCCGCGTCCAGGGCCTCGAACCGGGTCGCCAGGTCGGTCGGCTCCAGCCGCTCGACCTTGATCTCCCGGTCCACCTGCGGCAGCCGCTCGATGATCTCCGCGTCGTACGTGTAGCCGCCGTTGATCAGGCCGACGTCCTGGGCGGCGGCGACCGCGGCGAGCTGCCGGAACTCGTCGGTCGTCGCCGCGTAGCGCAGCAGGCCGTGCCGGGCCCGGAACTCGGCGAGCGTGGTCTGGCCGGCGTTGGTCTCCATCGGCCACCACTGCTCGACCAGGCGCAGCATCTCGTCGTCGTGCAGGGCGAGCGCCTTGACGCCGAGGTGGTGGATGCGCAGGAACTCGGCGAGCCGGCGCGGGTCCGACGACGAGAGCCGCACCAGCCAGCCGCGCAGCTGATCCGCGATGGCATCCCGGGTGGCCTCGAGCAGGCTGTCGTCGTAGAGCGCCTCGCGGCTGGCGGTCGGCCTCAGCTCGGTGCTGTCGACGATGCACCGGGCGAAGAAGGCCCACTCCGGCAACAGGCCCTCGACGGCCTCGGCGAGCAGCATGCGCTTGAGGTAGACGCGGTGGCCGCCGCGGGTCGCGGGATTGACCGGCGTCGGCAGCACGTACGCGGCGCCGGTGAGGCCGGCCTCGGGCACGTCCAGCTCGATCACGTCGAACGGGGTGAAGCCCAGGGTCCGCTCCGCGTACGCGATCGAGGCGCGGCGGCCGGCCGCCCAGGGCACCTCGCCGGCGGTGACGACGGTGCCGTCGACGGTGACCTCGACCGGCAGCAGCGAGCCGTAGAGGGTGGCGAGCTGGGTGACGGTCGCACCGACGAGGTACATCTCGGCGCCGCGGCGCGGCAGCAGGGTGACGGCGGTGCCGGGCTCGCGGTCGGGCCCGGGCCGGACGTCGTAGCGGCCGTCGGCGTAGCCGGTCCACAGCACGGGCGGGGAGCCGGCCCGGCAGGTGTGCACCCGGATCTCGTCGGCCACCAGGAAGCAGGAGAGCAGGCCGATGCCGAACTGGCCGAGGAACTCGTGGCGGGCGAAGCCGAGCTCGTCCCTTTTGGAGCTGCGGCCGATGGTGGCGAGCAGCTCGTGCACCTGCTCCTCGGTGAGGCCGATGCCGTCGTCGGTGATGCGCAGGCTGCCGTCGCCGGTCGCGTCGGAGGACTCGATGACGACCCGGCCCGGGGTGGCCGGCTCGTCCTGCCGAACGGCGACGATCGCGTCGACCGCGTTCTGCAGGAGCTCGCGGACGTAGACCCGCGGGCTGGCGTATAGATGGTGGCTGAGCAGGTCGACGATGCCCCGAAGATCGACCTGGAAGGTGTTGCTCACTGGTGGTTCTCGCCCTCCCGTCGGCGCTGTGGTCGCTCAGGCTACAGGGAGGCTACGACGTTCCGGAGTTCATTACTCCCGCGTCGACCAGCGCAAAAACAGCGTGACGGCCGGGACATAGTCGATGTTGGACACCCGGCTTATGAGATCTTGCCCGGCTCGGTGCCCTTGACGATGGGCGCCCGGACGAGGTTGCCCCACTCGGTCCAGGAGCCGTCGTAGTTGCGCACCTGCGGATAGCCGAGCAGGTGCTGGAGCACGAACCAGGTGTGGCTGGACCGCTCACCGATCCGGCAGTACGCGATGACGTCGTCGCCGACGTCCAGGCCCAGCTCGTCCCGGTAGATCCTGGTGAGCTCGTCGGCCGCCTTGAACGTGCCGTCGTCGTTCGCCGCCGACTTCCACGGCTTGCTGACCGCGCCGGGGATGTGCCCGCCGCGCAGCGCACCCTCCTGCGGGTACGCCGCCATGTGGGTCAGCTCGCCGGTGTACTCCTGCGGCGAGCGCACGTCGACGAGGGGATGGCCGCTCGCGACGTGCGCGCCGACCTGGTCGCGGAAGGCGCGGATCTGGCCGTCCTCGCGCACCGGCACCGGGTAGTTCACCGGCGGGCGCTCGGTGCGGTCGCGGGTCAGCTCGCGGCCCTCGGCGGCCCACTTCTGGCGGCCGCCGTCGAGCAGCCGGACGTCACGATGTCCGAAAAGACTGAAGACCCAGAGGGCGTACGCCGCCCACCAGTTGAAATTGTCGCCGTAGAACACGATCGTGTCGTCGCGCCCGATGCCCTTGGCCTCGCACATGGCGGCGAAGGCTGCGGGGTCGAGGTAGTCGCGGACGAGCTGGTCGTTCAGCTCGAGGTGCCAGTCGACCTTCACCGCGCCGGGGATGTGACCGCTCTCGTAGAGCAGCACGTCCTCGTCCGACTCGACGACCACCAGGCCGGGGTCGCCGAGGTGCGCGGCGAGCCAATCGGTGGTGACCAGCATGCCGGGGTGCGCGTACGCCTGGAGGGACGGCGCCGGGTCGTTCTCGACTGACATGTTCACACGCTATCGCGTCGGCGGCGCCCGGCCCGGGCGGTAACCCCGGATAACCGGGTGTCGCGGGCGGCGGCCGTACCTAGGCTGCGAATCATGCTGCTGCGAATGTCCACGATGCTGCTCAAGACCCTGCGCGAGGAGCCGGCCGAGGCGGAGGTGCCGAGCCATCGGCTGCTGCTGCGGGCCGGCTACATCCGGCGCGCGGCACCGGGCGGATTCACCTGGCTACCGCTCGGCAGGCTGGTGCTCGACCGCGTGACCCAGGTGATCCGGGAGGAGATGACCGCCATCGGCGGGCAGGAGGTGGCCTTCCCGGCCCTGCTGCCCCGCGACCCGTACGAGGTGAGCGGCCGCTGGACGGAGTACGGCGACGAGATCTTCACGCTGCGGGACCGCCGCGGCGCCGAGTTCCTGCTCGCGCCCACGCACGAGGAGATGTTCGCCCTGCTGGTGCAGGACATGACGAGCTCGTACCGCGACCTGCCCCTGGTCCTGTTCCAGATCCAGACGAAGTTCCGCGACGAGGCCCGGCCCCGCGCCGGCCTGCTGCGCGGCCGCGAGTTCCTGATGAAGGACTCCTACTCGTTTGACCTCGACGACGCGGGCCTCGGCGCGGCGTACGCACTGCACCGGGCGGCCTACCAGCGCGTCTTCGAGCGCCTCGGGCTCGAGCACACCATCGTGTCGGCGACCTCCGGCGCCATGGGCGGCTCCGCGTCGGAGGAGTTCCTGGCCTCCTCCGAGGTGGGCGAGGACACGTTCGTGGGCTGCACCGCCTGCGCGTACGCGGCCAACACCGAGGCGGTCGTCACCCCGGTCCCCGCGGTACCCGGGCGCGAGCACCCCGGGCTGACGGTCCACGACACCCCGGACAGCCCGACCATCGCCGCGCTCGTCGACCTCGCCAACGCGCGTGCGCTCGACGGCCGCACCGACTGGACGGCCGCCGACACCCTCAAGAACGTCGTCTTCACCGTCCACCACCCGGGCCGGGAGGACGAGTTGCTGGCGGTCGGCGTGCCCGGCGACCGCGAGATCGACACCAAGCGCCTCGACGCCGCGCTGAGCCCGGCCACCGTCAGCGTGTTCGACGACTTCGAGGCGCACCCCGACCTGGTCAAGGGCTACATCGGGCCGCAGGGCATCAAGATCCGCTACCTGGCCGACCCGCGCGTCGCGACCGGCACCGCGTGGCTCACCGGCGCCAACGAGCCCGGCCGGCACGCGACCTCGGTCGTCGCGGGCCGGGACTTCACCCCCGACGGCACCGTCGAGGCCGCCGAGGTTCGGGCCGGCGACCCCTGCCCGGCGTGCGGCACCGGCGGGCTGACCATCCGGCGCGGCATCGAGATCGCACACATCTTCCGGCTGGGCCGGCGCTACACCGACGCCTTCAAGGTCGACGTGCTGGGCGCGGACGGCAAGCCCGCGCGCCTGACCATGGGCTCCTACGGCATCGGCGTCTCGCGCGCGGTCGCCTCGATCGCCGAGCAGCACCGCGACGACCGCGGCCTGCTCTGGCCGGACGAGGTCGCCCCCGCCGACGTGCACGTGATCGCGGCCGGCAAGGAGGGTCAGGTCGAGGCGGCCCTCGACCTCGGCGCGACCCTGCTCGCGGAGGGATTGCGGGTGCTCGTCGACGACCGGCCGCAGCTGTCGGCGGGGGTGAAGTTCACCGATGCCGAGCTGATCGGAATCCGCCGGATCGTCGTGGTCGGCCGCCGTCTCGCCGAGGGGTACGCGGAGGTGCGCGACCGGCGTACCGGAGAGCGGCGCGACGTTCCGCTCGCGGACGTGACGCGTGTAATGAAGGAGCTGGCCGGGTAAGCGGGCCGGAGACGGACGCGGACACGGGTGGAGGTTTACGGACCAATGGCGAGGACAGCGGTCGCTGACGTGATGACCCGGCAGATCGTCTACCTGCCCGGCGGCACGATGCTGGACGAGGCCGCGCAGGTGATGCGCGACCAGGAGATCGGCGACGTCGTGGTCACCGACGGCCCCACCCTCTCCGGCATCGTGACCGACCGCGACATCGTGGTGCGGGCGGTCGCCGCCGGCCTGCAGGCGGCGGCGACGACGCTGGCGTCGATCGCCTCCCGCGAGCTGATCATGATCGACCAGTTCGCCACAGTGGAGGAGGCGGTGCAGGCGATGCGCGACCGCGGCATCCGCCGGCTACTGGTGTGCGACGCGGATCGCAACCTCGTCGGCATCCTCAGCCTGAGTGACGTTGCCCTCCTGCCGACCTCGGAGTCGGGACGGGCGAACGCGACGTAGGGTCGGGACGTGAGCGACATGCCGCCCAAGCTGGCCGAGATCGTCGACGACTTCGCCTCCGCGCCGCGCGACGTCGTGCTGGAGATGCTGCTCGAGTTCTCCGACGCCGTGCCACCCCTGCCCGACGAGCTCAAGGGCCACGAGGGCATGGAGCAGGTGCCGGAGTGCCAGACGCAGTTCTTCCTGCGCGCCGAGGTGCGGCCGGACGACACGGTGCAGACCTGGTTCGACTGCCCGCTCGAGGCGCCGACGACCCGCGCGTTCGCCGGCATCCTCGCCGAGGGGCTCGAAGGCGCGTCGGCCGGCGCGATCCTGGCCGTGCCCGACGACCTCTACAACCGGATGGGCCTGGCAACAGCGATCAGCCCGCTGCGCATCCGCGGCGGCACCGCGATCCTCGGCAGGCTCAAGCGCCAGATCCGTGAGCAGGAGGACGCGAAGCCGTGAACGTCGAGGTCTGGTCCGACGTCATCTGCCCGTGGTGCTACATCGGCAAGCGCCGCCTGGAGACCGCGCTGCGGGACTTCGGCGGCGACGCGACGATGACCTTCCGGGCGTACCAGCTCGATCCCGCACCGATACCGCACCCGGTGCCGATCAGGCAGGCCCTTGAGGCGAAGTTCGGCGGCCGGGAGCAGGCCGACCGGATGTTCGCCCACGTCACCGCGATCGCCGCGGCGGACGGGCTGACCATGAACTTCGACAAGGCGATCGCCGCCAACACCTTCGACGCCCATCGCCTGATCGCCTGGGCCGCCACCCAGGAGCTACAGCTCAGCATGATCGAGGCGCTGCAACGGGCGCACTTCACCGACGGCGTCGACCTGGGCTCGCACACCGAACTGGCCCGGCTCGCCGACTCGATCGGCCTCGACGGGCAGGCCGCGCACGCCTACCTGGCGACCCCCGCCGGCACCGACGCCGTGAACGCCGACCTGGCCGAGGCGCGCCAGCTCGGCATCACCAGCGTGCCGACGTTCGTGGTCGACCGGAAGTTCGCGATTCAGGGCGCACAGGAGCCGGCCGTGCTGCGCACCGCCTTCGACGAGATCGCCCGCCGAGAGGCCGTCGACACCCCTCGATGAGGTTCCACGTGAAACCTCATCGACGGGCGCGATTGTCCCGCCGCATGGCGATCCGCTGCGCGGGGTCCAGCCCGTGCGCGGCCTCCTCGGCCATCAGCCGCGTCAGCTCGGGCCCGCGCTCACCGGGCTCTAGCGTGACAAAGCCGATCCGCTCGTAGTACGGCCCGTTCCACGGCACGCCCCGGAACGTGGTCAGGGTCAGCGCGCCGATTCCCTGCCCGGCCGCCCACGCGTCGACGTGGTCGATCAGCCTGCGGCCGACGCCGCGGCGCGCGTGCTCGGGCCGCACGCTGATCTGCTCGATGTGCGCAAGCCCGTCGACCGACATGACCAGGACGAACGCGATCGGAGTGTCCGTCTCGTCGACGACGACCCAGCTGCGCCCGGCCCGCACGAACTCGGCAAGGGCCTCGGTGGTGGGTACCGGATGCTCGGCGATGTCCGACATCCCGACGTCGTGGAAGAGCTCGCCGGCCGCCAGCTCGATCTGCTGGATGACGGTCAGATCGTCGTACCGGGTGGGCCGGATGTCGTTCACGCCTCGGCGCCGACCTCGCGGGCCAGGCCCTCGATGACCTCGGCGCCCGGCAGCGCGGCCAGCGCCGCACCCGGGATGGCGATCTTGCTGTGCCGGACCCCGGACCCGATGATCACGTGCGGCGTCGCGACCACCCGGGCGTCGACGAGCACGGGCCACGACGACGGGACTCCGATCGGGGTGATTCCGCCGTACTCCATGCCGGTCAGCCGTACCGCGTCGTCCATGGGCGCGAAGCTGGCCTTCCGGGAGTCGAGGAGGCGGCGCACGATCCCGTTCACGTCGGCGCGGGTCGTCGCCAGGATGACGCAGGCCGCGTACCTGGTGACCTCGCCGCGGCGCCCGGCGACGATCACGCAGTTCGCCGACTCCTCGAGGCGCACGCCGTACGCGTCGCAGAAGGCGGCCGTGTCGGCCAGGCCGGGGTCGATCGGCGCGACCATCACCTGATCGCGATCGGTCAGCGCGGGAGTGGGCCACGCCTCGAGAGCCGCCGTGACCGGCGCGGCGAGCAGATCGGGGCGAGAGGTCGCGGGTTCGAGCTTCAGGGTTCCGAGCACGCCCGACATCCTCCCCGAGCGCCCGCCCACCGGCCAGCCAATTCACCAGCGCTCAGTTTTGGTGTGATCCTGCCGACATTGATTGGATGGAGGAGAGACGCAGCGCGCGGGTGGGCACGGTCAGCGGCCTCGCCCTGCTGGCGGGCGGCACGGCCATGGCCGCGGTAGCCGGCGACACCCATACGATCTTCTCTTCCACCCTGCTCGGGCTGCTGGCGGTCGTGATGGGCCACGCGCTGCTGACGGAGATCCGGCGCCAGGCGCGGCGCCGATCGGCGGGCGGCTGGGCGGTCCAGGACACCGTCAACTCGGTGTTGCTCGCCGTTTTCGCGGTGGGCGCGCTGACCGCGACGGTCCTGCCCGTGGCCGCGCCACCGATCCGGGCCGTCGGCCTGATCCTGACCATCGGGTACGCCGTGAGCTGCGTTTACTTCGTCCGCGAGCGCCGCCGGGCGATAACCACACCGACAAGCGAAGAGGCCGCGGGGCGCTGAGGCGTGTTTCATCGCCGGGATCGGGTCTTGTTTCATCGCCGGGTCGCCTTAGCGGCGCCGGCCCGTGTCCTTCTCGCCGGTTGGCCGGCCGCTCATATCATCGGCCGATGATCAGCGCCCGTAGAGCCACCGCAGCCGACGCTGCGGAACTGGTCCGGCTTCGCGGCGTGATGATCGCTGCGATGCAGGGCCGCGAGCCCGATGACGGTCCATGGCGCGAGTACGCACAGGGAACCCTGGAAAGACGGCTGGCCGAGGCCGAACCGACCCTCGCGGCCTTTGTCGTCACACAGCCGGACACCCCGGGCAGGCTCGCCGCCTGCGCGGTCGGCACCGTGGAGGCGCGCCTCGGCGGGCCGGGCAACCCCAGCGGCCTGACCGGCTACGTCTTCAACGTCGCCACCGACCCCGCCCACCGCCGCCTCGGCTACTCCCGGAGCTGCACCACGGCCCTGCTGAACTGGTACCGGAGCCAGGGCATCGTCACCGTCGATCTGCGCGCCACGCCAGCGGCGGAACCGCTCTACCGATCGCTCGGTTTCGTCCGCACGCCGGATCCGGCCATGCGCCTCCACCTGCCCGGTACCGCCTGAGCACGCTGCGTCGTTCTCGCGGACACCGTCACCTGGTGCGCCGAGCGCGGCGTCACCACCCCGGCGAGCGCTCTTCGACAGCGGCTCGGCCAGTCGACAGCGGCTCGGCCAGCAAATCCCGGCTCTTGGGCCGCGACCTGCCGTGAGCCCGGCCGCTGGCCTGCGGCCCGGCGCGGGACGGCTCGGGACATGGACCTCGTCGGCGACAGCACACCCACCGTCGTCGCCGTGAAGAAGATCCGCACTTGCGGTGGTGTATCCGTCCGTCCGTCCGTCCGTCCGTCCGTCCGTCCGTCCGTCCGTCCAGCCCGCGCCGCAGGCCGTCATGATCCGAGAGCCGACCGTCAGCCCTCGACCTGCGGCAACGCGAAGATCATCGGTGGGATCGGGATGCCCGGCCCGTCCGGGCTCACCTCGGGCAGCGGCACCCAGGCGAGGCCGACCGGCAGCGGCCCGCCGACGTGCGGCCCGAGCTGCGGCTCCCCGTCGGCCACCGTCACCGCGAACACCGAGGTCATCCCCGACGGGTACGGGGTGTCCAGCACGAAGCGGGCCTCCTTCACCACCAGGCCGACCTCCTCGAGCACCTCGCGCCGGACCGCGTCCTCCGGCGTCTCGCCAGGGTCGATACCGCCGCCGGGCAGCGTCCACCATTCACGGTTGCCGTCGCGCAGGCTCCGCTCGTGCACCATCAATACCCGGCCGTCCCGCACGATGATGGCCGCGGCTCGCTTCCGTCCACTCACGAATGAAGGCTAGCTGCCTGACCGTGTCTGCAAGGTCACGGGGAACCCACGACGCCAAGAGGCGAAACAGAACGGCAAGCAACACGAACCCGACGACCGCGAGTACGAAGGCAGAACCTCACTACCCGAGCCGCGCTCCCAGCCGCCGCCTACGACGCCACGAGGAGCCGTTCCATAGAACAACGCATCACCGAGACCAGGCCCAAGTTTCGTCCCGCACCCGCCAGCGAAAGTGCGAATACCGGTCGTATCCCTCAACCGGTCCGCCTCGCTAACGCACATCGAGCACCGGCTGGAACACGCCGCCCGCCACCCTTCCAGCCGGCCGAGAGGAAAGCTGGGCCCGCCACACTCCGACCGAGCAACGCGAATGCTGACCCGCCACAGGCCGGGCCCACCGAGACGAACGCTCGACCCACCACACGCCCGGCCCAACAACCCGGACACTCGACCCGCCACAGGCCGGGCCCAACATCCCGGGCACTCCACCACCACAGGCCGGCCCAGCAACGCGACTCTGACCCGCCACGGGCCGGGCCCACCGAGACGAACGCTCAGCCCGCCACACGCCCGGCCCAGCAACCCGGACGCTCGACCCGACACAGGCCGGGCCCAGCAACCCGGACGCTCGACCCACCACGGGCCGGCCCAGCAACGCGACTCTGACCCGCCACAGGCCGGGCCCTAGCGAGACGGATGCTCGGCCCGCCGTGGGCCGTCATGCTCCGGGAGACATCCCTAGACGCTGCGCAGCACCCGCTCGAAACTTTCCGGGCGCATCGGGCGCGCGCGGTCGCGCCGGCTGTCAGCGAGTGCAGCCAACACCGCCACGCGCTCCTTCTCCGGAAGAATCCCCGCGAACGGCGAGGTCTCCCGTAGATCAACCGCGAAGGCGGCGGACGACGTGAGCGCCTCCAGCACCGCCTCGACCCCCTCGTCGAGCACAGCATCCCAACGGTCGAGCCACTCCCAGGCCCGGCCCTCCGGATGCATCCGCCGCAGTCGCCGCAGGTTGATCTCGGCCGCCGCCATCACCGCGCGCGGGTCCCGGACCAGCCGGCCCGCGACCGCTCGGTGCAGCCACAGCTTCTCCTGCTGCTCCCTGTTCATTTTCGGACGGATCAGCGCCTCGACGTCGCTGCGCCGGATGCGCCGCTGCCGTTCGATCGTCACGTACGGAAGTAGCCCGCGCAGACAGAGATCGGCGACATGCGCCCGCGACGAGCGCAACAACACAGCGGCCTCGCCGGTCGTCAGCAGCTCTCGGTTGCGCATCGTCACACGTGGATATTGGCGTTCCGCCGAAGGCCGACGCAACAACCGAACGGCTCTTGACTCTTTCATCATGGCCTAGCGGAGATCACCCGGCCGGGCCGCCACTCACGCGTGCGGACCCACGGTGACGGGTCCGACGGTCAGCTCCGCCCGGCCCTCCAGGATCTCGGCGATCCGGTCGACCTCGGCGTCCAGCAGCCGCAGCAGCCGCGCGCCCAGCGGGACGAACGGCTCGACCGTCACCGCGATCCGGCGCCCCGACCTGCGCTGATGCCAGACACCCGCGACGACCCCGTCGACCAGCAGCGCCGGCACGTTACCCGCCTGACCGTTGGTCAACGCCCGCTCACCCGCCCGCCCGGGAAACAGGGTCGCCCGCGGAGAACACCCGATCAGGTACGCGTCGAAGTACGGCAACAGCCGCAGCCCGCCGTACCGTCGGCCCTCGAACGTGGTGTCGCCCAGGGCGACCCAGGCCTCGACGCCGTCGAAGTCGACCGGCTCGATGAGACCCGCGAAGCGGGTGAAGAGCCCCGCCGCCCAGGCGGGCGAGGCGCCCAGCCAGCGCGCGAAATGTGCCGGGGTCGCCGGCCCGTATGTCCGTAGATACCGGGTGACCAGCGTCGCGAGCGCCTCGTCGACGGGCGCCGGCCGAAAGCCGGCAATCCGGCGCGCGGGACTCATATAGGTGGCCCGGCGCGCGCGGTCCGGCCCGAAACACATGGCGCCGCGGTTCATCGCCGCGGCCTCCGCCTGCCGCCAGCGCGGCCACAGATCCTGAAATGCCGGCATGACGCGCTCTCCGGCCCAGGGCCCGGCACGCACCACGATCGCCGCGGTCAACTCATCGACGGTCAACGGGGCGTCCGCCACCGCGACAGCGTCGGAGATCGCGGCAACGACCTGGTCCGTCTGCGTTCCGGTCATCCGCACCCCGGGCGCGAACGGGCTCGCGCCGGCCGGCACGGCCTGGAGCGCCCCCGTCCACATCGGGAGATCCGCTGCGGCCAGCAGATGCACCGTCCCACGTGGACCCCGCGACTTGATCAATGAACATTCGGCGGCAGGCGGCTCGGATGCCGCCGCCCAGAGCGCGTCGCGGACGCCGGCGCGGGTCACGCCGCCGGTCCGGATCCCGATCGACACCTCGGCCGCGGACATGACCTGCGCATGGATCCCGAGCGCGCCAGCAGCGGCCGCGGCCGGATCGCCAGCCCGGTCGCCGTCCGTGAGGTGATGCCGCGCCAGCCGCCGACTGGACACGTCATCCCAGGTCAACCGCACCTTCGTCACCGTACGCCGCAGGCGGGTGTACGCGTCCGCGATCGACCCGCGCCGCGGCCGCCCTCCAGAGCCGCCCTCCAGAGCCGCCTTTAGGGCCGCCCTCCAAGGCCACCCCCAAGGCCACCATTAGGGCCGCCCACCAGCGCCGCCCACCAGCGCCACCCACCAGCGCCACCCACCAAGGCCACCCACCAAGGCCACCCACCAAGGCCGCCCCTCTAGGGTCGCCCGATGACCAGCCTCGAGCGACTCCACGAGCGGCACGCCGCCGCGCTGCTGCGTTTCGAGCGGGAGAACCGGGCGTTCTTCGCGCGCACTGTGCCGGACCGGGGCGACGACTACTTCGCCGGCTTCGCCGCGCGCCACGCGGACCTGCTCGCGGAGCAGGCCACCGGTCTGATCCACCTACACGTCCTGGTCGACGGGCACGGCGCGGTGCTGGGCCGCTTCAACCTCGTCGACGTCGCCGACGGCACCGCCGAGCTGGGCTTCCGGGTGGCCGAGCACGCGACCGGTCGTGGCGTGGCTACCGACGGCGTTCGCCGGGTCATCGAACTGGCCGCCGACGACTACGGCCTGCACACCCTGGTCGCCCGGGCCGCGCTGGACAACGCGGGCTCGCTCGGCGTGCTTCGGCGCACCGGCTTCACCGCGGTCGGCGAGGTGCTGCTCGCCGGGCAACCCGGTCTGCGGCATGTCCGCGCACTTACCCCCACTCGGTCAGGGCTCTGACAATGGCCTGATGGAGCTGCGCCCCGAACTCTGCCCGCCGGCCGTTTCATCCGAGCGCGTCGCGCAGCTTCGTGCTGCCATCGAGGACATCGCCCAGCTGCTCGAATGCGGCGAACCGGCTGATGCCGCGATCGCCACCTTCAACGCCGACACCGGCCACTCCTACAACGCGGAACACTTCCTCACGTACTGGGAATCTCGCGACGTCGAGGATTTCGCACTCGAAGCGGCCCGCCCTTCGCGGCCGAAGGTCCCCGACATCACCCGCGACGAACTGGTCGAGATCGTTCGCCGGATCCTCGCCGCCGAAGACGCCTCGGACTACTACCTCCTCCTGCTGACGACAAACGTTCCGCACCCCCGGGTAGGAGACCTGATCTTCCGGCCGCCGCCCGACCTGGTGGACGCACCACCGGAACGCATCGTCGACACAGCCTTGAGTTACCAATCCATCACACTCTGACCACGGCGTCGCCAACTGGCAAGAATTCCTCTGGCATAGCGTCGGATCCGCGGCGAGTTGTTCGTAGAACAGGCGAGAGGCGGCAGATCAAGGCCGCCGTGACAAGGGAGCCATGAGATGACGCAGTACCTGATTTCGTTCAGTGAAGGCGCGATGGACCACATCCCCAGCGCGGAGATTCCCGACGTAGGCAAGGCCGCGCAGGCGGTGGCCCAGGAGGCCATGGACGCTGGCGTGTGGGTGTTCGGCGGCGGACTCGAGCGCCAGAGGGCAAGCATCGTGGCCCCGGACGGGATGGTCACCGACGGCCCTTACCCGGAGTCCAAGGAGGTCATCGGCGGACTCGCGGTCGTCGACGTGCCCACGCACAAGGAAGCGCTGACCTGGGCCGCCAAGTTCGCCGAAGCCTGCCGCTGCGTGCAAGAGGTCCGCCAACTCGGCCCCGACCCCGAACTGGACGCAATCCTCCGCGAGGCGGACACCCCACGATGACATCCCAGCGACACCCGACCGAGAAGGAGTGGCCGGACTGCCCGGTGCGCGCTATGGCGGCGTTCTCACCGCCATCCCAGACCACCGCCATAACCCGACCGAGAAAGACCCGCCATCCCAGACCACCGCCGTGACCCGACCGAGAAAGACCCGCCATCCCAGACCACGGCCGTGACCCGATCGAGGAAAGCCCTCCATCTCAGACCGCAGGCATAGATCGCCGATACTCTAGGCTGCCGCGATGGTCGCTCTTGGCGGCGCCAACAGCCTCCCCACCGAACCCCGACCCCGCCGATTCTGGCCGGCGCTCTACCTCGCCGCAGGCCTGACGGTTCTCATCCTGGCCGGATCAGCAATCGTCTTCGCCGTCCGCGGTGACAGCACGGACACCAATCGGGGTATCCGTTTCGAGGCGGAGACAGACAGCGGCACGGCATATTCGATCAGCTGGGCCATCGGATTCGACGAGGACGACACCGACTACCTGAAGGAGTTCAAGACCCACGTCGGAACACCGTGGTCGATGACAGTCCCCGAAACCGCGGACCGGACCGACGAACGGACCACCCTCCTGGTCGTCCCCGACGACGACAACAAGGCGACCTGCCGGATCTTCGTCGACGGCAAGCTGGCCTACGAAAACACCTCAATCAAGGTAGCCGCCTGCATCGTGGCCGGCTACGTCCTGGCGTTCAAGACCAAATCGCAGAAGAAGACGATGAAGGTCCGGGTCCGCGCGTACGACAAGCTCGGCAACGTCAAGTACACGACCACCCGCACCTGGACTCGGGCCTGAACAACCCAGCCAGCCGAGGGCCGGTGGTGACCTGGGCCCGGCGATCTTGGAGCTGCGTTCGGCCTGCTCAGAGGCCATATAAAGTGGAGCCCAGGGGACTTGAACCCCTAACCCCCGCCTTGCAAAGGCGGTGCTCTGCCAGTTGAGCTAGGGCCCCCGGTGGGTAGTGCTAGCGCAGATCAGGCGACGTGGTCGCCTCGTGCCACAGGGCGCGCTCGTCGCTGGACGCCTTGACCTTCTTGACGATCAGGGCGGCCGCGCCGACAACCGCGGTAAGGATCAGGAGCTTCTTCAGCATGTCTGGATCCCCTCAGATCTGCGGCGGAGGATGTGCGTGGTGGGGCTAGCTGGAATCGAACCAGCGACCTCAGAGTTATCAGCTCTGCGCTCTAACCGACTGAGCTATAGCCCCGTGACAGCGACACGAAGATTACCGTATCCCGTCTCGGTCCCCCAAATTGGGGGCGGCCGCCGTGTCTGGCACGGCGGCCGCAACCGGGAGTCGCGGGGTCAGTCGCGCTCGGCGAGCGTCAGCTCGATGCCGCCGACCAGGTCCGCGCAGACGTTGTAGATGAAGGCGCCCAGCGTGGCCAGCGCGGTGAAGAGCACCACATTGACCGCGCCGATCAGCATCGAGGTGCCGATGACGCCCCAGGCCGTGATGCGGAAGCCGCCGTCGGCCGCGCCGTCGGTGCCGCCGCTCGCGTTCACCAGGCTCTGGAGGCTGGTGTTGACCTCCTGCCAGACGCCCATGGCGTCCAGCGACAGGTAGAGCACCGACGTGGCGACGACCACGACGATGAACAGGACCACCGACACGGCGAAGGCGAACTTCATCACGGACCAGGGGTCGATCCGCTTGAGGTTCAGCCGGGCGCGGCGCGGGCCGCGGGCCGCGGCCGAGCTGACCGCCGAGCGGGCAGACCGGACGGCCTCCGACACTCGTGCGGCACCGACTGCCGCCGAGCCGCTCGCGGCCGTGGCGGCGGCGGGCCGCTTGGGGACCTCACCGGCACGCTGAGGGCCCGCGCCGGGCTTGGCCGACGGTATGACACCCGGGCGCCCGGGCTGTGCCGCCTGGCCCGGCGTGGCAGTCGCGCCACTCGTGCCCTTCGTGACGATCGGCACGGAGGCGGAACCCTTCGCCACCGAGGGGCCTGCGGGGCGCTTCGGCTCGGTCTGCGCGTCGCTTTCCGCGGTCGGCTCACCGGGCGGCGGGGTCATGCCCGGCGCACGGGTGAACTTCGGTTGGGTCGGGGCATCGGCGGGTACCGCCGCCCGCCCGGCGGGCTCGCGGCCGGCCGAGGGGGTGCCGTCCGTCTTCGACCCCTCTTCGACCGGAGTTGCCGAGGATCCCGGGCCCCCCGACTTCGCCTGTGTCTCCGGCATCAACTAGTCCTGTTCGTCAGGCTCGTCGGCATTGCGAGCAAGCGCCACGATGGTTACACCTTCTGGGAGGTCCATCAGCTTGACCCCCATTGTGTTCCGATCCCGCGTGCGCCGTACAGGCTTCACGGGAGTCCGGATGACACCACCATTGCTGGTGATGGCAAATAGTTCATCCTCCGGGTCGATCACGAGCGCTCCGACCAACCCACCACGACGCTCCGTGATCTTGGCAGTCAGCACGCCCTTGCCGCCCCGGCCCTGCACCGGATACTCCTCGATCGGCGTCCGTTTCGCATACCCGCCGTTGGTGGCGACCAAAACGTCCAGGCCTTCACGAACCACCTCCATCGCCAGGAGCTGGTCGTCCTCGCTGAAGCGCATGCCGATGACACCGGAGGTCGCGCGCCCCATCGGGCGCAGTGCCTCGTCGGTGGCGTTGAACCGGATGGCCTGCGCCTGCTTCGAGACCAGGAGCAGGTCATTGTCCGGCGCGGCCAGTGTGGCTCCCACCAACTCGTCATCCTCCCGCAGGTTGATGGCGATGATGCCACCGCTGCGGTTGGAGTCAAATTCTTCGAGGCGGGTCTTCTTCACAAGACCATTCTTGGTTGCGAGCACAAGGTAGGGCTCGACCTGGTAGTTCGGGATCTGGATGACCTGGGCGATGTGCTCGTCCGGCAGGAAGGCGAGCAGGTTGGCGACATGCTGGCCCTTCGCTACCCGGTTCGCCTCGGGCAGCTCGTACGCCTTGGCCCGGTAGACCCGTCCCTTGTTCGTAAAGAACAAGATCCAGGAGTGCGTCGAGATGACGAAGAAGTGGCTGACGATGTCGTCCTGGCGCAGGGATGCCCCGCTCACGCCCTTGCCGCCGCGCCGCTGCGACCGGTACAGATCGACCTTCGTGCGCTTCGCGTAACCGGTACGTGTGATGGTCACCACAACGTCCTCGCGCGTGATGAGGTCCTCCATGGAGACCTCACCATCGAACGGGATGATCTGGGTCTTTCGGTCATCTCCGAAACGGGCCACGATCTCGGCGAGCTCGTCCGAGACGATCGCACGCTGCCGCTCCGGCTTGGCCAGGATGTCCTTGAGATCGGCGATCTCAATCTCGATCTTGGCGAGCTCGTCGATGATCTTCTGCCGCTCCAGCGCCGCCAGGCGCCGCAGCTGCATGTCCAGGATCGCGGTGGCCTGGATCTCGTCGACCTCGAGCAGCTGCATCAGGCCCTGGCGCGAGTCCTCGACCGTCGGCGAGCGCCGGATCAGGGCGATCACCTCGTCGAGCATGTCGAGGGCCTTGACCAGGCCGCGCAGGATGTGCGCGCGCTCCTCGGCCTTGCGCAGCCGGTACGCGGTGCGCCGGCGGATGACCTCGATCTGGTGCTCGACGTAGTAGCGGATGAACTGGGCCAGGTTCAGCGTGCGGGGCACGCCGTCGACCAGCGCCAGCATGTTCGCGCCGAACGTCTCCTGTAGCTGCGTGTGCTTGTACAGGTTGTTCAGCACGACCTTCGCGACGGCGTCGCGCTTGAGGACCAGGATCAACCGCATTCCGGTACGCCCGGACGACTCGTCCCGGATGTCCGCGATGCCGGTGAGCTTGCCCTCCTTGACCAGCTCGGCGACCCGCTCGGCGAGGTTGTCGGGGTTCACCTGGTACGGCAGCTCGGTGACCACGAGGCACGGCCGGCCGCGGGCGTCCTCCTCGACCTCCACGACGGCGCGCATCCGGATCGAACCGCGGCCGGTGCGGTAGGCGTCCTGAATCGCCTGCTGACCGACGATCAGGCCCCGGGTGGGGAAGTCGGGTCCCTTGACGATCTCGAGAACCGCCTCGAGCGTGGTGGCCTCGTCCGCCTCCGGGTGGTCCAGGTACCACTGCACGGCCGCCGCGATCTCCCGCAGGTTGTGCGGCGGGATCTTGGTGGCCATGCCGACGGCGATGCCCTCGGAGCCGTTGACGAGCAGGTTGGGGAACCGCGCCGGCAGGATCGACGGCTCCTTGGTCCGGCCGTCGTAGTTGTCCTGCATGTCGACGGTGTCCTCGTCGATGTCGCGCAGCATGTCCATCGCCAGCTGCGAGAGCTTCGACTCGGTGTACCGCATGGCGGCCGGCGGGTCGTTGCCCGGCGAGCCGAAGTTGCCGTTGCCGTCGATCAGCGGGTAGCGCAGCGACCACGGCTGACCCATCCGGACCAGGGCGTCGTAGATCGAGGAGTCGCCGTGCGGGTGGTAGTTACCCATGACGTCGCCGACGACGCGTGCGCACTTGACGTAGCCGCGGTCGGGCCGGAAGCCGGCGTCGTACATCGCGTAGAGGATCTTGCGGTGCACCGGCTTGAGGCCGTCGCGCACGTCGGGCAGGGCTCGGCCGACGATGACGCTCATCGCGTAGTCGAGGTACGAGCGCTGCATCTCGACCTCGAGGCCGACCGGCTCTACGCGCTGGCTCACGCCGCCGCCGGGCTCGTCCTGCGGTTCCTCGGCGGGGATCTCGGGAGTATCCGTCACAGTTAACCCTTACTGACGTTCGAACCCGACAAACGGCGTCGAGCTACGCATTTCGCTGTGGATAACGCTGTGGAAAGCGGTGTATCGCTGTGCATAACCCGAGGTGAGCGGCGTCGCCCGACGCCGCTCACCAGGGTCAGATGTCCAGGAAGCGCACGTCCTTGGCGTTGCGCTGGATGAACGAGCGCCGTGCCTCCACGTCCTCACCCATCAGGACGCTGAACAGCTCGTCCGCGGTCGCGGCGTCGTCGAGGGTCACCTGGCGCAGCGTGCGGGTCGCCGGGTCCATCGTCGTGTCCCACAGCTCGTGGAAGTTCATCTCGCCGAGACCCTTGAACCGCTGGATGTCGTCGGGCTTGGCGTTCGGCTTCTTCTGCTGGCGCAGCTCGACCAGGCCGTCCCGCTCGCGGTCGGAGTAGGCGTACTGCGCGTCGTCGCCGCGCTTGTTCCACTTGATCTTGTAGAGCGGCGGGGCGGCCAGGTAGACGTGGCCCTGCTCGACCAGCGGCCGCATGAAGCGGAACAGCAGGGTGAGCAGCAGCGTCTGGATGTGCTGGCCGTCGACGTCGGCGTCCGCCATCAGCACGACCTTGTGGTAGCGCAGCTTGGCGATGTCGAAGTCGTCGTGGATGCCGGTGCCGAGCGCCGTGATCAGCGACTGGACCTCGTTGTTCTTCAGCACCCGGTCGATCCGGGCCTTCTCGACGTTCAGGATCTTGCCGCGGATCGGCAGGATGGCCTGGATCTGGCTGTCCCGGCCCTGCTTGGCCGAGCCGCCGGCCGAGTCGCCCTCGACGATGAACAGCTCGGACACCCGCGGGTCGGTCGACTGGCAGTCGGCCAGCTTGCCCGGCATCGAGCCGGACTCCAGCAGCGACTTGCGCCGCGCCAGCTTGCGGGCCTGCTGCGCGGCGATGCGCGCCCGGGCGGCCTGCGAGGCCTTCGTGATGATCTGCTTCGCGTCGGCGGGGTTGCGGTCGAACCAGTCCGCGATCTGCTCGTTGGCGATCTTCTGGACGAAGCCCTTCATGTCCGTGTTGCCGAGCTTCGTCTTCGTCTGGCCCTCGAACTGCGGGTTGGCCAGCTTCACCGAGATGATCGCGGCCAGGCCCTCGCGGATGTCCTCGCCGGAGAGCTTCTCGTCGTTCTTGAGGAACTTCTTCTCGGCGCCGTAGCGGTTGACGATGCTCGTCAGCGCGGCCCGGAAGCCCTCCTCGTGCGTGCCACCCTCATGGGTGTTGATCGTGTTGGCGAACGTGTAGACCGACTCGCCGTAGGACTCGTTCCACTGCATGGCGACCTCGACGGCCATGCCCTGGTCCTTGGCCTCGGACTCGAACTCGATCACCGCCTTGTGGATCGGCGTCTTGGTGTTGTTGAGGTGGCGCACGAAGTCGGCGATGCCGTTCTCGTACATGAAGGTGACCTCGCGGCCCTTGCCCTCCTCGTCCAGGTGCTCCGGGCGCTGGTCGACCAGGTTGATCGTCAGGGCCTTGTTGAGGAACGCGTACTCCTGGATCCGGCGGTAGATCGTCTGCCAGTCGAACTCGATGGTCTCGAAGATCGTCGGGTCGGGCCAGAACTGGACCTTCGAACCGGTCGTCGAGGTGGCCTCGCCCTTCTCCAGCGGGCCGGGCTTGGAGGCGTTGTAGTGCTGCCGGTAGACGTTGCCCGACTTGTGGATCTCCACGAACATCCTGGTGGAGAGCGCGTTCACCACGGAGACGCCGACGCCGTGCAGACCGCCGGAGACCGCGTACGCCTTGCCGTCGAACTTGCCGCCCGCGTGCAGGACGGTCAGCGCGACCTCGACACCCGGCTTCTTCAGCTTGGGGTGCAGGTCGACCGGGAATCCGCGGCCGTTGTCGGTGACGGAGACGCCGCCGTCCGGCAGCAGGACGACGTCGATGGTGTCGCAGTGGCCCGCGAGCGCCTCGTCGACGGCGTTGTCCACGACCTCCCAGACCAGGTGGTGCAGGCCCCGCTCGCCCGTGGAACCGATGTACATACCCGGACGCTTGCGGACCGCCTCGAGGCCTTCGAGCACGGTGATGGACTCGGCACCGTATTCCTGCTTCTTCTCTGCCACCCTCGGCCACTTTCTCGCACCGTCCCGTGTCACGGGCCGGACACGGGGTTGGCGGGCAGTCGTCGACGTCCGGCGGGCAGGGCGAACCGCCGGCGACGAGCCGCGGAGTTCAGGCGGACCACCGGTGGAACCAAGCGCGCCGGTCGCCGCGGTCAGCCCGCGGATCGTGATCGGCTGGAAAAATCGCGTAGCGTGACGTTGTAGCGCCACGAGAGAGACTTTCCCGGTCGCTGCCGATTCTACTCCGTCCGAGCGAGATATAGAGGGTCCGGCACCCTCTTCCGGGTACCTCAGATTGCCGTAGCGCGACTGAAGGGCGCTCCCACGAGTCCCCCTACACGGAATGCGGGCGCCCCGCAACGGCGAACCGTTCGGCGTCGGGCTCCGGCGCGCGGCCGCGAGCAGCCGGGCCACGCGCTGCGACACTGCCTGACGGCGGCAGGCGGCAGTGTCGTAACCTCGCCCGCGCGGGCCGCAACACGGCCATGAGGGTCCGCAGCCGGCAGTCGAGGAGAGGTGGGCCCCCATGGCGCTGGACAAGGGGCTGGACAACGTCGCCGTGCATTGGCCACGGACGAACCGGTTCTACGACCCGGTGGCCCCCGCCGAGTTCGTCGACTTCGGCGCCGTCGCCGACGCGCCGGACATCGCCGCGCCCACCGGAGCCCTGGCCCTGCACATCGCCAAAACCGGCACCGTACGGGCGACCGCGTACACCGAACTGGTGGATCTGCTGCTCGGGCTGGAGGGTGTCCTCTACGCCACCGACGCGGCGGCCGAGGACGAGGACCCGGTCATCGACCCGGACGGCTGCGCGTGGATCGCCGGCGGGCTGGAGCGCTTCGTCGAGGGCCACCAGGAGCACGGCGACCTGGTCACCTTCGACAGCGTGGCGAGCGTGATGCGGGCCGCCGTCGCGGCCGGGCGCCTGGCCGAGCAGCAGCTGCGGTGGCTGGACCATCGGCTCGCGGCGCTGCGCGACGAATCCGGCAACGCACCGCACTGGAGCTTCGCGCGTACCGAATTGGCGATCTTGGGGGGTTTCTACCGGCGCTGCGCCGAGCGCGGCTTCGCGGTCTTCGCCGACTACTGAGCCTTACCCGTACGTGTCGCGCGGGCCGCGGCCCTGCACCCGGCGCGGGCCCTTGTTCCATGAGGGCGCCGCCGGGCCGTGGATGTTGAGCTTGGTGACCACGTTGTGGCCGACCTCGGCGGCGATCCGCTTGAGCAGGTTGCCGGCGAGCAGCCGCAGCTGCGTGGCCCAGGCCGTCGACTCGGCCTCGACGGTCAGCACGCCGGCGTCGAGCTTCATCGGGCGGCTGTGCTGCGCGACGTCCGGCCCGACGACCTTCTCCCAGGCGCCGAAGACCGTCGCCTCGGCGGCCGGCTTCTGCCAGCCGCGCTGCTTCATGATCCGTTCGAGCATCACGCCGAACAACTGCGGGTCGCGGGGATCGGGTCCGGGACCGGAGTAGCCGCGCAGCCGCCGGCCGGACCCCTCGCCGGCCCCGGTGCGGCGGCGCGGTGCCTGCTGCGCGGCACGGCGCTTGGCAAGGGCCGCATCCAGTACGGCACGAGCAAGCTCGGGGCCGCCCGACGCGGCCGCGTCGGTGGTCTCGGCCGTGGCCGCGACCGCCGGCGGTGGGGATGGCAAGCCCGCCTTGCGCGCGGGCCCGCCCCTGGCGGCCTTCGGCGACTTCTCCGCGGGTGGCTCAGCCACGGGTCACCGTCCCTGCTCCGACGTCGTAGCGTGCCCCTCGCAGGGCCGCGGGCACATCCTCCGGCACGGCGCAGGTGACGAGCAACTGCGTCGCGTCCGAGACCAGGGTGGCCAGCCGCTCCCGGCGGCCGGAGTCGAGCTCGGCGAAGACGTCGTCGAGCACCAGCACCGGCTCGATGCCGTCGGCCCGCAACAGGTCGTACGCCGCCAGCCGCAGGGCCAGCGCGAACGACCAGGACTCGCCGTGGCTCGCGTACCCCTTGGCGGGCAGCTCGCCCAGCGTGAGCGAGAGGTCGTCGCGGTGCGGGCCGACCAGGGTGACCCCGCGCTCGATCTCGTTCTGGCGGCGCTCGGCCAGCGATGCCAGCAGGTCCTGTTCGAGCTGCCGGCGATCGGCGACGAGCGACTCGCCGAGCCGCGACGCGTACGCGATCGAGGCCGCCGACCGGCCGGCCGCCACCGCGTCGTAGGCCTTGGTCAGGTGCGGCCCGAGGGCCGCGACCAGGTCGAGCCGGCCGGCGAGCAGTTCGGCGCCGTGCTGCGCCAGGTGCTGGTCCCAGACCGCGAGCGTCGAAAGATCCTGCCCGCGGGAACCGCCGACCTTGCGCGTCAGGTACGCCGTGCGGAGCAGGGCGTTGCGCTGTTTGACGACCCGGTCGTAGTCGGCGCGCACACCGGCGAACCGGGGCAGCCGGGCGACGAGCAGGTCGTCGAGGTAGCGACGGCGCTCGCCGGGATCGCCGCGGACCAGCTCTAGGTCCTCCGGCGCGAACAGCACCATGCGCAGCGCGCCGAGGACCTCGCGGGAGCGGCGCACCGGTGACCTGTTCAGCCGGGCCCGGTTCGCCCGGCCCGGCACGATCTCCAGCTCGACCAGCAGCTCACGGCCATCGTGGACGATCTCGCAGCGGATCACCGCCGAGCTCGCGCCGGCCCGGACCAGCGGCGCGTCCGTGGCCACCCGGTGACTATCCAGAGTGGCCACGTAACCGAGCGCCTCGACCAGGTTGGTCTTGCCCATGCCGTTCTGCCCGACCAGCACGGCGGTGCCGGGATCGAAGTCGACCGCCACCCGCTCGTACGAACGGAAATCGGTCAGTTCGACCCGGCGTACGTACATCTCAGCCGACGACGGCGTGGCCACCGAACTGCTGGCGCAGCGCGGCCACCGCCTTCATGGCGGGAGAGTCGATCTGTCGCGATTCGAAGCGGGCGAAGAGCGAGGCCGCGATGACGTGCACCGGGACGGCCAGCCGGACCGCCTCGTCGACCGTCCAGCGGCCCTCGCCGGTGTCCTCGGCGTAGCCCTTCAGCTTGGCCAGCTCCGGGTCGCCGTCCAGGGCGCGGTCGAGCAGGTCCAGCAGCCAGGACTTCACGACGCTGCCCTCACGCCAGCTCTTGATCGCGCCGGGCACGTTGTCGACGTACTCCGAGGCTTCGAGCAGCTCCCAGCCCTCGGCCAGGGCCTGCATCATGCCGTACTCGATGCCGTTGTGGACCATCTTGGTGTAGTGGCCCGCACCGACCGGGCCGGCGTGCACGAAGCCGTAGGGCCCGGCCGGCTTGAGCGCCTCGAAGATCGGCATGCAGTGCGCCACGTGCTCGGCGGCTCCGCCGACCATCAGCGCGTAGCCGTTCTGGTTACCCCAGATGCCGCCGGAGACGCCGCAGTCCAGGTAGCCGATGCCCTTGGGCGCCAGCCGGGCGGCGCGCGGCTGGTCGTCGGTGAACTTCGAGTTGCCGCCGTCGATGATCATGTCGCCGGGCGAGAGCAGGTCGGCGAGCTGGTCGATCGTGCTCTCGGTGATCTCGCCCGCGGGGACCATGGTCCAGATCACCCGCGGCGCCGCGAGCTTCCCGACCAGCTCGGCGACGCTGGCGACGTCGGAGACGTCGGGGTTGCGGTCGTAGCCGACGACCTCGTGCCCGGCGGAACGGATCCGCTCGCGCATGTTGCCGCCCATCCGGCCGAGACCGATGAGGCCGAGCTGCATGGTGTCCCCCTAGGTGTTGGCTCTGTCAGCCCAGTATCAGCGCGTTACCCGGATAGGCATGATCAGATAGCGGTATCCCGGCACGATTTCGCCGTCTTCCGCTGCGGGGGAGATCACAGCCGGCTTGAAGGCGTCGACGAACGAGAACACGGCGGTCTGCGCGCCGAGGTTCTGCAACCCGTCGATCAGGTACTGCGGGTTGAAGCCGATCGTGAGCGGCTCGCCGGTGAAGGTCGCCTCCATGGCCTCGCTGGCCCGCGCCTCCTCCGTGCCGCCGGCCTCGACCACCAGACCGTCCTCGCCGAAGCTGAGCAGGACGGGGGTGGTGCGCTCGGCGACCAGGGCGACGCGGCGGACGACCTCGACGAGCGCGGAGACGCTCAGCCGCGCCTCGGCGTTGTGGTTCGTCGGGAACAGCGAGCGCACCGGCGGGTAGTTCGCGCCGTCGAGCAGGCGGCTCGTCGTGCGCCGGGTGCCGCCGGCGAACCCGATCATTCCCTCGCCGGCGTTGCCCTGTGCCAGCGCGAGGGTGACTTCGCCACCGAGCGGGCCCATCGTCTTGGCGGTGTCGTTCAGCGTCTTCGCCGGCACCAGCGCGTTGAGGCTGATCTCCGGGTCGTCCGGGCTCCACTCGAGCTCGCGCATCGCGAGGCGGTAACGGTCGGTGGCGAGCATCGCCATCGAGGTGCCGTTCAGCTCGATCCGGACGCCGGTCATCATCGGCAGCGTCTCGTCCCGGCCCGCGGCGATGGCCACCTGCTGAACGGCGGCGGCGAACACCTGCGCGTTGACCGTCCCGGCGCTGGACGGCATGTCCGGCAGGGTCGGGTAGTCCTCGACCGGCATCGTCGGCAGGGTGAAGCGCGCGCTGCCGCAGACCAGTTCGAGATGCGCACCGACGGCCGCGATGTCGACCGGCTTGTTCGGTAGTGCCTTGGTGATCTCCGCGAGCAGGCGGCCCGAGACCAGGGCGGCGCCGTCGGCGTCGGCCTGCACCTCCACACTCACCTGACTGGAGACCTCGTAGTCGAAGCCAGACACGTGCAGCCTGCCGTCGGTCACCCGCAGCATGACGCCGGCGAGCACCGGTACCGACGGGCGGCTCGGCAAACTCTTCGCCGTCCACGCCACGGCGTCGGCGAGTGCGTCTCGCTCCACCCGGAACTTCATGCCATGCCCTCCGCGTCACTCTTCCTCGACGAACCAACTTCGGATGTGCTGGTGGCGCCTACTGAACTCTATGGCTCGGGTCGGTGCTGTGTGCGCCCGGCCCCGGTGCTGCGAAGTGAGCCAGTGGTGCTTCGAGGCGGCAAGCCGCTCATCCACACCTTCCCCAACGCTGATGATTGCTTTTTGTTGTCTCAGAGAAATATCTAGTCGTCTTCATCGGTCCTGTGCAAAGTGTGGAGAACTCTTGTTTGCGCAGGCCAGCAGGTTATCCACCGGTGATTCACAGGTGGAAAACCAGGGTACAAACCCCGGGCTGCGTCCACAGTCGTCGACCCGACGGCAGTTGTCCACCGTTGTCCACCGGCTATCCACCGGTTATCCACGGGGTTTGTGCCCAGCCCTGGGGATAACGCCGGAACGCTACCGGCTCGTCGTCCCCAGAACCTTCAACAGGAAATCCACACGCGTCCACAGCCTGTGTGGAGTCTGGTGACGGTGCGTGTCTGTCCACATCGATTTCCCCAGGGCTCATCCACATCTGTGGGGAACGGCGGCGAGGGTTGTCCACCGCTGGGGATAACTACCTGTGAACGCCTGTGAACTTCTGTGGATAACGTTGGCACGATCCGGTGCCGTCCCGACGTTGACACGAACGAGTTGGGGAAAACCCCGCGATCGGGGACCGCTTGTGGCCGGCCGACGATCCTGTAGGGACGACAACCTCCGTCCGAGATGGCCCGTGAAGCACTCGCCTCACGTCACCCGGCCCGCTCTCGTCACCCCGCCCGACACGCCGTCCGCCTTGTTGGGTGGGCGGCGGTACGGGCTTCAGGCTGTGACGGTGGCAGATCCCGTTCAGGCACGGCGGCTCAATGACCAGGAAGGTCAGCAGCCGTTACGTGTCACCCGTCGAGGCACTGGTTCACCGATCCGATGACGCCGGGCGATGATCGTGCGGGCCGTGACCGGCCGGAACACGGTGCCGCCGATCGCGGTGCCGCCGATCACGGTGCTGGCGATCGCGGTGCTGGCGATCGCGGTGCTGGCGATCGCGGAGGTCACCGGTCGGTGACGCCCGCCGAGCTGTTCGCCGGGGCGCGGGTCGCCCACCTGGCCACGGTCGACGACACCGGCGCGCCGCACCTGGTGCCGATCGTCTTCGCCCTGGTCGGCGACGTCATCTACAGCGCGGTCGACGACAAGCCGAAGCGGCATCGCCGGCTGCGCCGGCTCGCCAACGTCGCACACGAGCCGCGGGTGAGTGTGCTCGCCGACCACTACGACGACGACTGGACCCGACTGTGGTGGGTCCGCGCCGATGGCACCGCAGCCGTACTGCCCGACTCGGCGGAGGGGCGCGCGGCCCTCGTGGCCAGGTACCCGCAGTACACGGCCATGCCGCCGGCCGGGCCGTTCCTGCGCATCGAGGTGCACCGCTGGTCGTCCTGGTCTGCGCGCTGAGGGCGAGGCAGGATGTGCGGCTGCGCCGGCCCGCCGCTTGCCCCTTCTCTTACCTGTTGTCACGGCACTAGTTCGCCTCACCCGGCCAGACCGCGGCGACATCCACCAACGCGGCCCCAACGGCACCGAAGACAGCTCGGCAGGGCGCCGACCGGCCGGCTCGGCTCACCGACGAGGGCGCCGACCGGCCGGCTCGGCTCACCGACGACGGGGTCGATCGGCCGCACTAGTGGGTAGCGCAGCGGCGGTTGACTATCTCCGCGGATTCGAGGCTCTGGCGCAGATTAGGTGATGGACGTCGGCCGACGAGTCGTTGCACGGCTGAAGGCGGTTGAGGTCGCCGACCGCTTCCACCTTTGGCAATACCTGCCCCCGGCTGTTGGAAGTACCTGGCCCCGGTGTTGGGAGTACCTAGCCGCCGCTGTGGATAAGGCCGTCGCCCGGCATACCGGCATGAGAGCTACCTCGACGAACCGATCGACCCGACCCCGCCACGCCCACCAAGGCGATGGCCGTCGAGCCGGCTGGGGCGGTGGCGGTCGAGCCGGCTGGGGCGGTGGCGGTCGAGCCGGCTGGGGCGGTGGCGGTCGAGCCGGCTGGGGCGGGACGGCCGGCTCATCCCCGGGGTGCGGGGGCAGGTGCGCGGGCGTGGCCGTCGAGCCGACCGGGGGATGGCCGAACGCAGCCGCGCCCATCGTGCCCTGGTCCACGAGCTGCTGGCGCACGGTGTCGGATTCCGGCAGATTGCCGGGCATCATGGTTGGTCGCACCGCGCGGGTATCGAAATTTGACCACCTCGCCACCTGGCAGGAGTCGGTGGTGGACAGAGGCCACGACCGTGCCTGGTCGAACCGTTCAAGCCCGATCGCTTCGCGGCATCGGTGAATGCCGTGTCAAGGTCAGCACCCTGTGTCGCGAGATCACGGCTCATGGCGTCACACCGACAGCTACCCGGCTGTCCGTAAGTTCGTCGAACGGCCGCAGCCCCGGCAAACTCGAGCTCGGTCTCCGCGGCGCGGGCGATCCGGTCGGCGGAGAAGGTCAGGCGGCGCAGCGGCCGGGCGACCGCGCGGGCCATCATCAGCGACAGCGCGACCATGACCAGCAGCAGGAACAGGGTGCCGCCGCCGGGCGATGGGTCTGCGGGTGGTCGGGTGGATGGCGACCCGATCCGGCGTCCGCGGCAAACCCGACCTGGCGACAACGCCCCGCCTGCGGTAACGCCCCGCCTGCGGTCGGTGCGACACGTGGACGGGTGGATCTGCCGGCACCCGGACAACCTGGTCGACCGCGACATCGAGCAGCCCCGGCAGATGCTGGACCGCTGCCCAGAGCTGCGATCCGTTGTGGAACTGGTCCGCTCTGGCCGACACGATGACCGACTGAACGGGAGACGTCTCGCCGGGTGGATCACCGCAGCCGAGCAGGCCGCGTTACGCCGAGCAGGCCGCGTTACGCCGAGCAGGCCGCGTTACGCCGAGCAGGCCGCGTTACGCCGAGCAGGCCGCGTTACGCCGAGCAGGCCGCGTTACGCCGAGCAGGCCGCGTTGCCAGGCATCGGTCGCTTCGCCACTGGCCTGACCGTCGACCTCGCTGCGGTCACCGTCGGGCTGAGCCTGCCCTTCAGCTCCGGACCAGCGCGGCCCACCAGCTGTATTTATAGCGATGTGCCGGTTGGCTTGGCGATCCAGCTATTGCTACCGCGGTGAGTGTGACGGTGGTGCGAGCGGTCGCGATTTCGTCGTGGGTGCGCGCCGGGTTTGTGGCTTGGGCGCTTGAGCGGCCGGCCGTTGCGGAGGTCTGTGGTGGCCCTACTGGCTGCGGCGCGGCGGCCGATCCCGCCGCCGGTACTACCGCTTCGCCCCGGTGGTGCACAGACCGCGCAACTGGCCCTCGCCGCCGGTCGAAGCCGTAGAACCGGCCCTCCGGCCAGGCCGAAGCTGAGCGGGTGTCCGGGTGCGGGTTCGGCTGGGTTGGGTGGCGCCGGGGTTTGGGTGGTGGCGGGTCAGCCCGGCGGCGTGGGTCGGGGAGGGACCGGCCACGGGGCGGTCCGGTGAGGTGGTCGGCGCGGTTGTTGCGGTTGGGGTGGCCGGTGGGCGTACTGGAGGATTTGGGGTTTGATCAGGTGTTTTGTTTGATGCGGTTGGTTAGTTCCGCGATCTGGTTGTAGAGGGAGCGGCGCTCGGCCATGTGCTGGCGGATCTTGCGGTCCGCGTGCATGACGGTGGTGTGGTCGCGGCCGCCGAAGGCCTGGCCGATGCGGGGCAGTGAGAGTTCGGTGAGTTCGCGGCAGAGATACATCGCGACCTGGCGGGCGTTGACCAGGACGCGGGAGCGGGAGTGGCCGCGGAGGTCTTCGAGGCTTACGCCGAAGTAGTCCGCGGTCGAGACCATGATCTGGTCCGCGGTGATTTCCGGGCCGGCGCCGTCGGGCATGAAGTCGCGGAGTACCTCTTCCGCCAGCGAGAGCTGCACCGACGAGCGGGTCAGGCTGGCGAAGGCGGTGACGCGGATGAGGGCGCCCTCGAGTTCGCGGATGGAGTTCGAGACGCGGGAGGCGATGAACTCCAGGACGTCGTCGGGGGCGTACATGCGCTCCTGCGCGGCCTTCTTCTGCAGGATGGCGATGCGGGTCTCGAGGTCCGGCGGCTGGATGTCGGCGAGCAGGCCCCACTCGAACCTGGTGCGCATCCGGTCCTCGAGCGTGGCGAGCTGGCGCGGCGAGCGGTCCGAGCTGATCACGATCTGCTTGTTGGCGTTGTGCAGGGTGTTGAACGTGTGGAAGAACTCCTCCTGCGTGCGCTCGCGGTTCTCCAGGAACTGGATGTCGTCGATCAGCAGGATGTCGACGTCGCGGTAGCGGCGCTGGAAGGCCTGCGTCTTGTCGTCGCGCAGGGAGTTGATGAAGTCGTTGGTGAATTCCTCGGTGGAGACGTAGCGGACCGAGCGGGCGTGGCCGAGGGTCGTCGCGTAGTGGCCGATGGCGTGCAGCAGGTGTGTCTTGCCCAGTCCCGAGCTGCCGTAGATGAACAGCGGGTTGTAGGCCTTCGCCGGTGACTCGGCGACGGCAACCGAGGCGGCGTGCGCGAAGCGGTTCGAGGAGCCGATGACGAACGTCTCGAACATGTACTTCGGATTCAGGCGGTTGCCGTCGTTGCCGCCCGGACGGCGGTCGCCCGGCTGGCCGCGCATGTCCATCGGTGCCCGGCCGGGGCCGTTGTCGCCGCCGTGGCGCATCTGCACGTTGTCGTCGCGGCGGTCCTGGCCGAGCAGGGCCGGGCGGTCGTCGGGGCGGCGCTGGTTGTCCCGCAGCTGTGCCTGGTCGGAGGCCATCCGGCGGCCGCCCTGGTCGTTCGACGGGTCCGCGAAGTGCGGCATCTGCCGGGGTGCCTCGCGGCGCTGCGGCTCCGAGTCGGCGCGGTTCGGCGCCGGGGACTTCGGGTCCTTCTGCTCCGGTGCCGGTGACTTGGCCGGCTCGGGCTGCTGCGGCAGCGGCGCTGCGAACAGCGCGTCCTGGCCGTCGCGCGGGTGGCCCGACTGGGCCGGGCGCGGGAACGGCGCCTGCGCCGAACCGGTCGGGCCGTCCGCCGACTCATAGTTCTGCTCGTACTGGTCGTCGAAGGTCTGCGGGTAGCTCTCCGGATGACCGAACGACGGCGCCTGGGGATAGCGGTCCGGGTAGGACGGCGGCTGCTGGTCGGCGTAGTGCGCGGGCGGCAGCTGCGTCGCCGGCTCGGGCGGGGGCGTGCCGTAGACCGTGCCCGGGTGACCCGTGCCGTCCTCCGGCGGGCGCACGGTCACGGCGACCTGGATCGGCCGGCCCAGCCTGCGCGACAGCGCCTCGGTGATGGCCAGCCGCAGCCGGGACTCGATCACGTCGCGGGTATAGGTGTCGGGCACCGACAACAGCGCGGTGTCCTCAACTATGGCGCGCAGGCGGGTGAGCCGCAGGTACGCACGCTGCTGGGCGGACGCGATCTCGTCCGCCAGCTCGTCCGTCGCAGCGGTCCATACCCCGCCAAGGTCGACCGTATCGGCCACCGCCGCGCCACCCCCATCGCCGCCGGTTCCCCGGTGGCCTTGTCCGGCTTCCGCCGATCCTGCCTGTCGTCGCCCGTAGGGGCGACGGACCGGCTTCCCCCAACCCAGCACATTCAACCTGCTGAACGTGCGCGGCGGCGCCGGCTATCCACAGGTTATCCACAACCTGTGCACTTGTCGGCGGTCGCTCCCCGGCCGGATGGTCGGCAGACTTCCCGGAGCCTGTGCTGGCGCGGGAAAACAGGCTCACCGTGCCGAACGATTTACCGCCTCGTCCGGTTTTGGCCAGCTCGACGCGGTATGCGAACAGCGCTGAAGACCAGCAAACGGGCACGCTAACAGCGCGGCCGGTCCTGCATCAACCGCCGGTACCCACCCCGGGTAAGACCTGGCACGAAAAGATTCACTCCGTACGCAGAATGGCCGACCTCAGTGACGGAGCGCAGCCGGGAGAGGATCTGTCGGCGTGCCGTCCCGGTGATGGTTGACCACGGTAGGGGCGCTGCGTAGGGTCGGGCGGTTGCTCCGCCGCCCTCTGCTAAAGTGGCGTCTTGCAGCTTTGATGCCCCCTGGACGCCTGCGGGTCGTCCGACGAAGACGGAGTTCTGACGTGAGCAAGCGCACCTACCAGCCGAACAACCGCCGGCGCGCGAAGACCCACGGTTTCCGGCTGCGCATGCGCACCCGTGCCGGTCGTGCCATCCTCGCCACCCGTCGCGCCAAGGGCCGCGACAAGCTGTCGGCCTGAGCCGAAGCTGGTCAGGCCGGATGCCCGGGTAGTCGTGCTGGCCGCGGCGCAACGACTGCGGCGTAGCACCGACTTCGCCGCAGCGGTTCGCGGTGGTCGTCGGGCAGGCCGGGGCACGGTGGTCGTCCATTTACTTCTCGATGAGCCGGCGCAAGCCTCCACGGCGCGCGCCGGCTTCGTCGTGTCCAAGGCCGTCGGCAACGCCGTGGTCCGCAACAAGGTCCGGCGGCGGCTGCGCCACCTGGTCCGGCCCCGCCTGACCGATCTGCCGGACGGCACCCTGCTGGTGGTCCGCGCGCTCCCGGCTTCGGCCTCCGCCTCCTTCGAGAGGCTCGGCACCGATCTGGACGCCGCCCTCGCGGCGGCACGGTCGCCCCGGCGGCGGCGATGACCACGCCACGCGGACCGGTCGCCCGGGTGCTGACGTGGGGCATCGTCGCGTACCGTCGTTACTTGAGCCCGGCACTGCCGGCCCGCTGTCGGTTCTACCCCTCGTGCAGCGCGTACGCCCTGGAGGCCATCGCGAAGCACGGCGCTCTTCGAGGGACCGCCCTGGCGATCTGGCGGCTGTTGCGCTGCCACCCCTTCCACCCTGGCGGGTTCGATCCGGTGCCTG
This sequence comes from Amorphoplanes digitatis, assembly GCF_014205335.1. Lineage (NCBI taxonomy): Bacteria > Bacillati > Actinomycetota > Actinomycetes > Micromonosporales > Micromonosporaceae > Actinoplanes > Actinoplanes digitatis. The sequence goes on from NZ_JACHNH010000001.1 coordinate 8,834,626, forward strand.
ACCCGATCCGTCACCGTCCTGCTGATGTGACTGGAGCATGAATTGAGTCTCGACTGGATCTACTACGCCATTTCGTGGATCCTCCTTCGCTGGCACGGCCTGTGGGAGGCCATCGGCATCCCCTCGACCCCGGTGCTCGGCACCAACTGGGCCTGGATCCTGGCGATCGTCTTCCTGGTGGTGACGCTCCGGATCATCCTGTTCCCGGTCTTCGTCAAGCAGATCAAGTCCCAGCGGGCGATGCAGGCGTTGCAGCCCAAGGTGAAGGAGCTGCAGGAGAAGCACAAGGGTGACCGCGAGACGCTCCAGAAAGAAATGATGGAGCTGTACAAGGTCGAGAAGGCCAACCCCCTCATGGGCTGCCTCCCGATGTTCCTGCAGATCCCGGTCTTCCTCGGCCTGTTCCACGTCCTGCGCCGGCTCTCCCCGGACAACACCCAGAAGACCCTGTACGGCTGGACGGTCGAGCAGTTCGACAGCGCCACCCACGCGGCGCTGTTCACCGCGCCGCTGCCGTCGAAGTTCGGTTCCTCCCCGGCCGAGCTCGCCGCCCTCGGCGCGAACGGCACCACGGTCAAGATCGTCGCCGGCATCCTGGTTCTGATCATGATGGCGACCACGTACCTCACCAGCCGCCAGATGATCCTCAAGACCGGCTGGGCCGAGGACCCGCAGCAGAAGATGATCCAGCGCCTGATGCTGTACGGCATCCCGCTCTCGCTGCTCGTCTCCGGCGCGCTGTTCCCCATCGGCGTGGTCATCTACTGGGTCACGAACAACCTCTTCAGCCTGGCGCAGCAGCAGTGGGTCCTGCGCAAGTTCCCGCCGCCGCAGATGGCCAACTCCAAGTCGGGCTCGACGACCCGCCCGAGCGGCTCCGCGGCCAAGCCCGGCGCCAAGGGCCCGAAGAGCCCCATCCAGAGCGGCCGCACCGGCGGCCTGTTCGGCCGCAAGCCGGCCGCGGAGCCGGAGTCGAAGAGCCCGGTGGTGGACACCAAGGCGCTGGCGCCCAAGCCCGGCGCCAAGCCGGTGAACCCGAAGAAGGGCGCCAGACCCGCCAACAAACCGCAGGGATGACGCGGCAGCGGCCCGGGTTCCGACCCGGGCCGCATGCGCCCCCTGACGGCGTGGCGACAAAGACCTCCCCGCGCCGGCTTGCCCACCGGGCACCGATGCGGGAAACAGCGGACCGAGCAGGTCCGGCCCGAGTGAGTACGGAGATGAGACCGTGACCGACACCAGCACTCCCAGCGCAGAGCAGTCCTCCGAGGAGACCGCTTCCGCCACCGCCGCGGAGTCCGCCGGTACCGAGGAGACCAAGAAGTCGGAGTCCACGACCACGGACTCCGACCTGTTCCGGCAGAGCGAGATCGCTGCCGACTACGTGGAGGGCCTGCTCGACATCCTCGACTACGACGGCGACATCGACGAGCTCGTGTCGGCCGGCCGGCCGATGGTCGAGGTCGTCGGCGGCCGGCTTCAGCCGCTCGTCGGCCAGCGCGGCGCCACGCTGGAGGCGTTGCAAGAGCTGACCCGTCTTGCGATCTTCCGGGCGACCGGCTCGCCGAGCCGGCTGCTGCTGGACATCGGCGGGTACCGGGCGACGCGCCGGAAGGAACTGACCGCGGTGGCGCGTAATGCGGTCGAGAAGGTCAAGGAGCACGGGGACGCTGTTCGGCTGGAGCCGATGTCGGCGTTCGAGCGCAAGTGCGTGCATGACGTGGTCAACGCGATCCAGGGCGTGCAGAGCGAGTCCGAGGGCGTTGAGCCGAGTCGGCGCATTGTGGTTCGGCCGGCTGACTGAGCTATGACCAACCCACGCTTCGGCGCGGGTGACGACGGCCCGGGTGATGTCGTGCCCGGGCCGTCGTCGTCTCCGCTGCCTTCCACCGCTTCTGTTGGTTCGTCTGGTTCTGTTGGTTCGGCTGGTTCTGTTGGTTCGTATGGTCCTGTGCGTTCGTCTGGTTCTGTTGGTTCGGCTGGTTCCGTTGGTTCGTCCGGTGCTGCGCGTTCCGCTGGTCCCGTCGGATCGTCGGGTCCTGTTGGTTCGTCCGGGCCAGTCAGCGAGTCTGGGCCTTCCACGACCCTGGGATCGTCGCCGTCGGGTTCTGGGTCGTCGGGTTCTGGGTCGTCGGGTTCTGGGTCGTCGGGTTCTGGGTCGTCAGGTTCCGGGTTGTCAGGTTCCGGGTCTGGGGTGCCTTCCGTTGATCCGCCCGTTGAGTATTTGGCTGCGGCTGAGCGGGCCTTCGGTGATCGGCTTCCGCTTGCCGTGCGGTATGCGGAGTTGCTGGTTACCGACGGCGTGGTGCGGGGCCTGATCGGCCCGCGCGAGGCCCCCCGCGTGTGGGAACGCCATCTGATCAACTGCTGTGTTATGTCCGAGATGATCCCTATCGGCGCTTCGGTGATCGACGTGGGGTCTGGTGCCGGTTTGCCCGGTATCGTGCTTGCAGTGGCCCGACCTGATCTCACGATCACCTTGGTCGAGCCGCTGGCACGACGAACCGCTTTCTTGTCCGAGGCGGTGACCGCACTCGGGCTCGACGCGACCGTGACGGTCGTCCGGGGCCGCGCGGAGGATCTCGTTGGTGGACCCCCCGCCGCCGATGTCGTCACCGCGCGCGCGGTCGCGCCGCTGGACCGGCTCGCCGGTTGGTGCCTGCCCCTCGCCGCCGTCGGTGGCAGGCTCCTGGCGCTGAAGGGCGCCTCGGCCGCGGAGGAGGTGGCGGAGCACCGCGAGGCGATCGCCCGGCTGGGCGGCGCCGATCCGGTCGTCCGGCTCTGCGGGGAAGGGCTGATCGATCCGCCGACCACCGTCGTCGAGATCGTCCGGGAGCGTGCCGTTGTGAAACCAAGGCCGAGGACGTCCGGAAGGACGGCCGACCCGGGCCGCTCCACCGGCAGCGCCGGCGGTCGCGGCTCCGGGAAGAGGAGATCGCGGAGGGGATAGATGGCCAGGCGGGGCGTGCGGAAGCGAACGGGGAAACTCCCACGACCCAGTCGAGGCTCCGGGAGGGGGGACCTTTCGGCGGAGTGGCCCCCGCCCGAGTCGGAGGCCGACGGCTCGCCGGATCGCCCCTCTCCCTCTTCCATGGCAGACCGGACCCGGCCCGGCGCGGACTCCGCGCCCGCGGGCAGGACTGACCCTTCGCTAGCGGCGCCCGGTCATCCGCGATCTGACCGAGGGCCGAGGCCGCCGGAGGGTCTTTCGCGGCCGGACCGGGGTCCGAAGATCGCAGACGGTCATTCACGGCCAGACTTGGATCCGAAGCTGGCAGACGGTCATTCGCGGTCAGACCTGGGTTCGAAGACAGCAGATGGCCATCCGCGATCTGACCGAGGGTTGGAGTCGGCGGGTCTTTCGGGGTCGGACCGGGGTTTGGAGCCAGCCGGTGGTTCTTCGCGGCTGGACCGCGGTGCGGAGCCAGCGGGTGGTCTTTCGCGGTTGGACCGGGGTGCGGAGCCAGCGGGTGGTCTTTCGCGGTTGGACCGGGGTGCGGAGCCAGCGGGTGCTTCTTCGGGGTCGGACCGGGGTTCGGAGCCAGCGGGTGCTTCTTCGGGGTCGGACCGGGGTTCGGAGCCAGCGGGTGGTCCTTCGGGGTCGGACCAGGGTTCCGAGTCGGCGGATGTTCTTTCGCGGTCGGGCCGGGGCTTGAAGTCGGCGAGTGGTTCTCTGCGTCCGGATCCGGGTTTGAAGCCGGCGGGTGGTTCTTCGCGGTCCCACCGAGCCTCGAAGTCAGCGGACGGCCATACGCGTTCAGACTTGGCCTCCACGCCAACGGACGACACCCAGAATTCCGGCGAGCTCGCGGTTGGTGACAACCGTGATGGGGTACCCGCTACGCGACAAGGAGCGCTGCCCACCTCTAAAGCGGCACGCGCAGTCAGTCCGCGTCCGGGTCCGACGTCCAATCCGCCTCCGGGTCCGACGTCGACATCGACGTCGACGGGCGAGGTCCCAGACCACGTTCGTCCGGCCTTCACACGGCCCAATCCCCCAGGCCCGGGCCCGGTGGCGGGCCGGTCTCCCGGTGATCCCCCCGGACAGAGAAGGGTTCAAGATCCCACCGAGTCGACCCCCATCGCAGGCTTCACTTCCGGGCCCGGCGAGGGCCGTCCCACGAACAAACCTCGGGGGTACGCCGGAAGGCTGCGAAACGTGTCCGGATTCATGGTCTTCGAGACGTCGGAAGGGCTGTTGACATCGACTCATCAGGCGGACAATCGTGGCGACGTTCGCCCGGCGGCCGTAGGCTGGCCGCGCGTCGATAGTGTGGACCGGACGGTGGGAGAGCCAGGCGCCCCGCCGCTTCCTGCCGGACCGCACGTTCGCGGTGCCGACCCAATCCAAGCAGGCAGGGAAAAGACGGTGCATGACTATGGCAGGGGCCCCGAAGGCGCCCCAGGCTGGGATCGTGTTTCACGTGAAACAGATCCATACGCCGACTCCGATCGAAGCGCGAGCTTGAGTGTGAGCTTCGAGAGTGGGGAGCAGGGCGTGCCTCAACCACGAGCTGGGAACGGCGGCCAGGTCTACGGCGCCCCGGTGAACGAGTCCGACGCCACCACAGGCGAGCCTCGACGGTCTGCCCCGGCGCCACGCTCCGGCCCGTCGGATCCGGATGGTCATGGCATTTCAGTCGCCTCGTCACCTTCGGCCCAGCTCGCCGGCTCATCGGGATCGGGTCATCCGGTTGCGGTGGTGGCGCAGCCAGTCGGCGGCGACAGCGCGTCCGCAAACGAACATGTTTCACGTGAAACACCGGATGGGTACGAGGGTGATCCGCCGCTCGCCATGGAAGCGTTGCGTGCTGTGCAGATCCTCAACCCGAGCGGCGACATCGTGATGCCGCGCCCTGACCGTCCGCGGGTGTTCTGCGTCGCGAACCAGAAGGGTGGCGTCGGCAAGACCACCACGACGGTCAACCTCGCGGTGGCGTTGGCGCTGCACGGAAACCGCGTGCTCGTGGTCGACCTCGACCCGCAGGGCAACGCGTCGACCGGTCTGAACGTGCCGCACCACGCAGGCGTACCCGATGTCTACGACTGTCTCATCGACAACGTGCCGCTCGCGGACGTGGCGCAGCCGGTCGAGGGGATCCCGAACCTGTTCTGCGTACCCGCCACGATCGATCTGGCCGGTGCCGAGATCGAGCTCGTCTCGGTCGTCGCGCGCGAGTCGCGGCTCCAGCGCGCGATCACGGCACACCCCGAGAAGTTCGACTACGTCTTCATCGACTGCCCGCCCTCACTCGGCCTGCTGACGGTCAACGCGCTCTGCGCGGCCCAAGAGGTCCTCATCCCGATCCAGTGCGAGTACTACGCGCTCGAGGGCCTGAACCAACTAATCAACAACATCAACCTGGTACGGCAACACCTCAACCCAACGCTCGACGTCTCCACGATCTTGCTCACGATGTACGACCGCCGCACGCGCCTCGCGGACGCCGTAGAGCAGGACGTCCGGAACCACTTCGGCTCGAAGGTCCTCGAGGCCGTGATTCCGCGGAACGTTCGTGTGTCGGAGGCTCCGAGCTACGGCCAGTCCGTGATGACCTACGATCCGGGTTCGCGGGGCGCCACGAGCTACTTCGAGGCCGCTCTGGAGATCGCGATGCGCGGGGTCAACACGGGAGGCGCTGCATGAAGAACCGTCCACGGGGCGGCCTCGGCCGCGGCTTGGGTGCACTGATCCCAACCGCGCCCCCGGCCGGTGCCGGGGTAGCGACGTCGGAGGAACCGCCCCCCTCGATACCCCCTGCCTTGCATCCGTCGACTCCTTCCGAGCCGGCACCCGCGTCCACCCAGTTCATCGCGCCCGCCGAGACCCCGCCGCCCGCGGCCTCCGTCGACAACGGCGACGGCGGCTTGGCGCCGGTGCCCGGCGCCCGCTTCGCTGAGCTCCCTGTCTCCGCGATCGAGCCGAACGCAAAGCAGCCGCGCCTCGTCTTCGACGAGGACGCGCTGGAAGAGCTGAAGACCTCCATCCAGGAGGTCGGCTTCCTACAGCCAATCGTCGTACGCGACGCCGGCGGCGGCCGCTACGAACTGGTCATGGGTGAGCGTCGCTGGCGAGCGGCGCAGGCGGTCGGCAAGGAGACCATCCCCGCAATCGTCCGGGACACCCGCGACGACGCGATGCTCCGCGACGCGCTGCTGGAGAACATCCACCGGGCGAACCTGAACCCGCTCGAAGAGGCGGCCGCGTACCAGCAGCTGCTTGAGGAGTTCGGCGCGACGCACGAGGAACTGGCGCGCCGGATCGGTCGAAGCCGTCCGCAGATCTCGAACACCATCAGGCTGCTGAACCTGCCGGCTCCGGTGCAGCGCCGCGTCGCGGCGGGAATCCTGTCGGCCGGGCATGCGCGCGCACTGCTGGGCCTGGACGACGGCGAGACCCAGGAGAAGCTAGCGCTTCGAATCGTGGCCGAGGGCCTGTCGGTCCGAGCGACCGAGGAACTGGTGTCGCTGGCGATCGCCGACGGCCCAGTGAAGAAGTCCGCACCCACACGCCGACCCAAGGTTCACGCGCCGGCCCTGAACGATCTGGCCGACCGGTTGTCGGATCGCTTCGACACCCGCGTCAAGGTCGACATCGGCCGCAACAAGGGCAGGATCACGATCGAGTTCGCGACGGTCGACGACCTGGAACGCATCGTCGGCATGATCGGAGTCGAAGAGGAAGGCTCCGACGCGATCGAGGAGTGACTGAGCCGGGTTGGCTACCGGCGCCAAGGCTCGGAATGCAAGGCACGTGATCCGCCGGATCACGTGCCTTCTTCACATCCCGATGTTGATCTTGATTGGGAGCCGATTCGGGGGCCGAGCCGGAGTCGTGAAACGTGAGGTCAGGTCGGCTTTGGATGATCATCGGTTCTGTCAGAGCCATTCTCCTGAGGTTTCCGGATCATCCGGATCTTCCTAGCCACCCAAACTCCGCGCCCGAAACATCATGATTTGCCCATTGGACCCGCGACGAGCCCAGCTCACCCCCAAAACGCGAGCTGCCGTCGCCATTTCAGGGCGGTATGTCTTGATGAACCTATGCTCCTATGTAGCTATGTAGGCGCACAAATTTGATGGCCGGCTGGATCGCGTAGGTACCTCATGGTGTCTCGATCGACTGTGTCTCGTTCGTCGGCTTCGCCGGTGTCAGCGTCAGCGGGTCCATCTTGTTTCACCGCTTCGCTGCTTCGAGCAGTTGTGCGGATTCAGGATCCGGCCCTCGGTACAAGCACCCGACATCACGCCGATGCTGACCGAGTTGGAATCACTTCCGAATCGAGCGGCCTGGCAGCCCGGCGCATCGCCCACGAGCTGTTGGCCGTCTTGCCCCAGTCATGCAGGCCCGGCTTGAGGGATTGGACGGCGGGACGCCGGCGGAGTCCTGACCTACGTTGTGTCTCAGTCAAGAGCGTCGCCGACCCCCTGCCAGTCGGTTCGATGCTGGCGACTCAGGGCAGGCGATGGTCGCGGGTGGTGGAGCTGGAGGGATCCCGGCTTCGGCGCCGTTGCTGTCCGACACGGCAGCACCTGCTGGCGAAGGCGGATCGCGGCGAGCGAACCTTTACGGTCATGGCACTGGCGGCTCTGCATCTGTTGTCGATCCGTCGACCAGGGCGGCCTGGCCTCGGCGCGCAACCGGAGTCCAGGCATGGCCCGCCAGCTGCCAGCCCGCCGTCTGCCAGCTCGGCACCGGCTTGTCAGGATCGCTTCTCCCGGCGCGGGCCCGGACCAGAACGTTGTCCTGAGGACGCGCATGCCGTTGGTAGAGCCGAGTTGCGAGGATGCGCGGTCACACCCCTCCTGCCGTCAGGATCTGACGAGAACCCAACGAGGCCCGCACGGACGCCAGGAGACCTTTGATGAGTCCCCCCAACGCTGGTGCCGCGCGGACCAGCGCGCCTCAGCCGGACTCCCATCCAGTGCGGCTCCGCCGTGCCCTAGAAGCTTCGGCTGCTTAGCCCACCTGAGTCTCAATCGAACTCCCCGGGGAGCCCGTCCGACGCAACGGCATTGACCACATCCTCAACCACTTCGCCGGCCGTGTCCTCGGCCTCTGCCGCGACTAAAGACCACAACCTCAACCACAAGCCACAGCGTCGAACTAGACCGTGCCCACCGCCCTGTGACTGCGGGCCCCGGCCGGCTTCGGTCCCAGCCTCGGTCCCGGCCCGCTCCCCGGTCCCGGCCCCCGCTCCCGCTCCCGATCCCGGCCTCGGTCCCGGCTACGGGCTTTTGGTCCCGGCTTCGATACCAGTCCCGCCTTCGGCTTCGGTCCCGGCTCCGGTCTCGGCTATGGTCCTCGTCCTGGCCCCGATCTCGGCGCCTGGCCTTGGGCACGAGCCGCGACTGGTCCTCGACCTTGGCCACGAGCCACGACGTCGACCTTGAACATGTCCACTGGCCTGGGCTCACCCTGGGGCGCGGGCCGCGACCGAGTCGTCGATCTCGGCCGCGGTCGAATACCGAGGCCATGATCTCGACCGCGTCCACAGGCATTGGCATATACCGCCTACCCCGGCCAACGAGGATCGGGCCGCCATCTCTACTCGTGGCCACGGGTATTGGCCGTGATGTCGACCTCGATTTTGGGCTGCGGCCTCGATCCACCCACAGGCCAAAGGGCCTTGATCGCGCGAGCGGTTGCGACCGAATGGTGCGAGCTATTGCGGAGTGCGCACCCGGAGCCCACGGCTCTTCCTTGCCTGCCGGTGACTCGGTGCGTATGGCGCTGCCTGTTGATGATTCCGTGGGCGTGGGCGTGGGCGTGGGCGTGGGCGTGGGCGTGGGCGTGGGTGCTGGAGTCGGATGCGGAGGCAGACGCGGGCCTGGTCCGGCGAGATGTTCGTGGGGCGACCGTGGGGATGCTAGGTGGAGTCGGAGTCGCCAAGCCTCATGGCTTGGTTCTTGAGTTGGCTACTCGCTCGAGCCGAGATCTGTGTTTCACGTGAAACCAGGGGCCGTGATCGCGGCTGGTCGGGTTGGTGGCGGTTCTCGAGCGGGAGGCCCGGCGTTTGGGCCAAGGCTGAGGTGCCGCCGATGCCCGGGAAGCCCTTGGAGCCTTACAGCGCGAGCGTGACGTGTGGGGGGTTCAACTAGGCCCTCCTGGTCCTGCGTGATCAGAGTCCCTGGGCGCCAGGGCTCAGGGACTGCTTCGGGCGATGGGCCTCACCTCCCTGCTGCTTTCTCGCCTAAGGCATGGGAGGTCGTGCGTTGAGGCACAGATCAGCCGGCGGCTTCGGTGGCCGTGGCAAACCGGATGGGCCAGCCTTTCCGGACGACACATCGTGTCGGCCATGAAGCGCGGCGTTGGGGTTGTTGGCGGCCGTCCGCGCACCTCGGCGAGGATCTCCGGCGAGGGCCCGAGATGGTGTGCCCTGCCGGGGATGCTGCCACCACCAGCCATAGGGATGGCGCCACGACGATTCATCTGGTTGGAACGTCGGGGGTGCTCTTCTGCCGGCGTGCTCTCTGACTGGCTGACTCCCGCACGGCATCCTGAGCGCAGGATCAATCTCGATCTGGGTGCAGGGCCGAATTGGGGGTCGCTCGCCCAGGTGCTCCTCACGAATTCCTGCGGCGCCGGGATCGTGTCCCGTCTCGCAGGGCTCGTCGCCCGGCGCCGGCGATGAGTCTCCGGGCGTGGGAGGCGGGGTCCGCATTGGCGGGTGGTGCCGGCGGAACGGGGTCCGGAGCTGGGACCGATCTTTCCTGTTCGGTGACCCACCAAGGCTCCTGTTCGGTGACCCACCGAGGTTGGGTCGGTTCCCTGTCGAAGACGGCGGCGCCGGCTGGTGGTCTGGCGATGTTCCCTTTAGCGAAGGCAAGACCTGTGCCTGTTTTGCGAAGGCAGTCCTGTGCCCGACAGACGTCAACCCGACCTGCCAGTCTCGGCGCCGCCGTTTCGCCTCCCCGGAACTCGCTATCGACGCTCCGGCGAACGTGGCGCCTTCCCGATCCCTTCATCGCCGTGGGGCTGGGGCAGCGTGCGAGCGAGGTTCCAATCGGGCTGCGGATCATGCTGGCTCGGCATTGAACGGTGTTGGGCCGTGCCGGGGTCTGGCTGTTTCACGTGAAACGGTGGTCGGTGGTGCTTTAGCCTGCAAGGGGTCGAGCCTGTGGCCTGCCGCGGCCAGCGATGAATCTGCGGCGTCCCTCGCGTCGGTCAGCGGTCGAGACGCGAGCGGCATTCATGGGCGGGGTGAGTGGCTAACAGCGGGGCTCCGGGTCGGCATGATCCGGCCAGACCAGGTCCGGTTCCCGGCCTGAGTGGCAGTCGGCCTCTGGGTACTCCCGGGCGGGAATCTCGGTCGACTCGAGATCTCGATTCGGCCCCGACTCGGGTCGGAGCCGGTCTGCTGGCGAACTGCATGGGCGCACCAAGACCGGCCGACCTAAGTCTCAGGCTGCGCTATTCCGGGACGCCCAGACGGCAACGCTGTCTCGGGCGCGGTCGGTGCCCCCAGCCGGAACACCTGGGTGCGGTGCAGGAGCACCGGGCTGGGTTCGCCTTCGCTTTAGGGCCGCTGGGTGTTGCCGGAAGATTTGGGCGCAGGGCGTTCCACGTGAAACATGGCCACCCGTCCGACAATCCCTCGGAGCTCGGAGCTCGGAGCTCGGAGCTCGGAGCTCGGAGCTCGGAGCTCGGAGCTCGGAGCTCGGAGCTCGGAGCTCGGAGCTCGGAGCTCGGAGCTCGGAGCTCGGAGCTCGGAGCTCGGAGCTCGGAGCTCGGAGCCCGGAGCCCGGAGCCCGGAGCCCGGAGCCCGGAGCCCGGAGCCCGGAGCCCGGAGCCCGGAGCCCGGAGCCCCCGTTTCACGTGAAACGGGGATGTTGTCTGGCGCCGAGCGGGCGGTCTAGTCAGGCTGAGTGGAGTGGTCCGGCCGATCTGATCCAGAGGCGCCTGTGTCGCCTCCTGGATCGGCAGAAGTGCTGGATCGAGCGGCAGCTACCAACGGCACTGCGCTATCGCTCTCGGTCGGCTACGCGCGGGTTCTTGGCGATCAAGGCCAGACCGGGCCACGGCCTCCGTCCGGCCCGGGATCAGCTGGACGCCGGCCGTAGGACGCGGTGTCCCGCGCCAGGGCCTGGGCGCCGGTCGCAGTCGCAGGCGCCTCGTCGAGTCCCGCAATCGCACCGTGCCTCTCGGCCGCCCGGTGCGCTAGTGCCGGGTGAGACCGATGTTCCACGTGAAACGTGGGCCAGGCGACCGACCACGGAGGGGCCGAATCCAAGGCCCATTCCCCTTCGTTGCCGCTGAGCCGCTGAGCCGCTGAGCCGCTGAGCCGCTGAGCCGCTGAGCCGCTGAGCCGCTGAGCCGCTGAGCCGCTGAGCCGCTGAGCCGCTGAGCCGCTGAGCCGCTGAGCCGCTGAGCCGCTGAGCCGCTGAGCCGCTGAGCCGCTGAGCCGCCGAGTCGCTGGGCCCGGCCGCGGTCGGTGGGTTGCTCGCTGGAGGAGCTCTCGCTGTCGGCCCGCTGGCGATGCGGGGAGGGGACTTCAACTCCAGGCGTGACCGCGGTCGTAGCTGGTCGACGAATCGGCCTTGGGTGGTGGCTGGTCTGCCCGCCGAGTCGGATCTAGCGCCTTGGTCGCTGCGCGGGGGCTTGCGTGTCGTTACTGAACGCTTGAGCTACGACAGGGGCGAGGTCTGTGGGGTCGTTGGGGTCGCTTCAGGCGGCCCGTTGCTCGGGGGTTCTCAGTGGCGGCGTGGGGGTTGATGGAGTGCGGGCCTGGGCGAGTGGATCTTTCACGGATGGAGGAGTTTCACGTGAAACGCCAACTGTGACCTTCCCGGGGCTACAGCATTGGGAGGCCAGTGAAGGAGGACGGCGAGGGGTGTTGTTGGCGGTGCCGCTGTGTGCATCGGGTGCATCGGGAGCGGGTTCTGAGATCGGTGGGCAGCAGTATCCACAAGCTGTGCGTACAGGCTGTGTGGAACCGCGGGTTGGGTGTTTCACGTGAAACAACGCCGATGAACTGGGCGTTCTCCACTGCGGTATCCACAGGGGGTGCACGCGTTCTACGTCGTGTTTCACGTGAAACTGGGCCGCCTGTGGATAACTCCTGTGGATAACGTGCACTGTGTTGTGGCGCCCACGGAATGTGATGGCGATCTTCGTTTCGGGGGTTGGCTGAACGGCTGAGGTCGGATCGGCGGCTTCGCTCGAAATTGACCCGGGACAGTGCCTGGCAGGCTGGGCTAGGGTCAGCGTCGTGCCCGAGAACACCGCTTCGCTCCCTGACTTCACGCGCTGGCCTTCGTTCCCTTTTGAGGGCGACATGCGTGTCAAGACGCTCGCCGAACCAGTCGCCGTAGAGCCTCCGCGAAGTGGCGAGGACGCCGGCGACTGCGTCGCTTGCAACACTCCCGACGACGCGTACATCTGGGTTAGTGAGCGATGGCGGGTTCGCGGCATGGACCGGCCCACGGGGTTGCCGATGGTCCTTATTCTTGAGTGCCGCTCACACCTGGACATCGGCGACCTGCCGAACCTCTTGGCGGCCGAGCTCGGCGTGATGACCGTGCGGTTGGAGCGGGCGATCAGGACGCTCGACGGCGTGGCCCGGGTTCACGTGAATCGTTGGGGCGACGGGTCGGCGCACCTGCACATGTGGTTCCTGGCGCGGCCCTACGGGCAGTTGCAGCTGCGCGGGACGTTCCTGTCGCTCTGGGACGACATCCTTCCGGTCATCCCGGAGGAGCAGTGGCTCGAGAACCTGGCGCTTGTCGCTGCGTGGCTCGCGGACTTCGGCGGGCGCGCGATCGCCGAGCCTCCCCACATCCACTGGCAGTCGCCATCCACGTTCAGCAACGAGCCAACGGCAGAGGCGGACACGACTGTCGCTGCCGATGCTTGGCACGATGGCGGCACCGCGGACCCCGAGTCCAATCTGCCGAGAGCAGGCTCCACGTCCGGTGTCCTGGGCGCCGGGGATCCGGAGTCCGGCGGCAGTCCGAGCGATGACGCGGCTGTTGACGGCGCGGCTACCGGTGAATCAGGCATCGGAGGTCCGAGTCGCGGCGGGGTGACCGATGTTGACGCGGAGACGCGGAACCTGTCCGCCTACACCGTCACGGCAGCCGCCACGGCCGCCCCGGCCGCTCCGGCCGACCCGACCGCCCCGGCCGACCAGAGCAGCCCCGTGAACGCCGACTCAGCTGACACCGGATCTGGCGAAGCGGTGTCCGCGGATGCCGGGACCGGGCGGGGCAACGACCCCTCGGAGGTTCCTGCGGCCATCGGTTCTGGGGATGCTGAATCGCCCAAGCCGGGAGTCGTGGACGCCTCCTCCGACACGGCGGGCGAGCTGGCCGTGTCTGACTCGGACGAGTCAGAATCGGACGGCGATGGCTCCCCGGATCCCCGCGCCGTCGCAGCCGCCGTGGGTGGGGCGACCGAGGCGGGCGCAGCGCCGGACGCGGTCAGGGCCGGCGCGATTCCGCTGCAGTATCGGCCCAGCGGTCCAGCGGCCCACAATGAGCGCGACGGCGACGACCGGGAGGCGGGTGGCGAGGAGCCTCGTCCGCAGGCCGATCAGGGCGCCGCAACCGTCGTACCAGAGGCTCGCTGAGTCGAGTTCAAAGCCACACGTCGGAACGGTTCTGCGGCGCGTGAGTACGAGCGCCGGATCGCCGGGATCGGGTGGCGATCCGGAACTGCGACCCGGCACTGAGCTGGGACCGGCGTCGTGTGGTCCTCCGAGCTGTGGCCCTGGACAACGATCATGTGCCGCGATCCAGCGCCGTCCAGAGCTGCGGCGCGATGTCATGAGTCGGTCCGTGACACCCGGGACCATGGCCTGGACAGTGGCCCCGATGCTGTAGCCGTCGCTGTGGATTGGCCTCCTAGAAGGTGGCCTAGGCCGCGATCCATGATTGTGATCCGGGGCGGTGGTCCGACACGGTGGCCCGGGGCGTTCGCCTGAGGCGGTGGCCCGTGGCCGCGTGCCGGACGGTGGGCCCATGGCCATGTTCCGGACCGTGATCCATGGCCGTGGTCCGTGGTCCCGGGACCACGGACCGAAGCTGGGGCCTGGGACCGCGGTCTGGGACTGCGCCTCTCGGCCAACCCCCGCGCGTCAGCCCGCCCGGCCAACGTGGCTGCAGCCAGTGGCCCGAAGTTGTGAAACGTGGCCCGAGAGCCACCCGAGACCGTGGTCCGAGGCCCGGGGCCCGAGGCCGTGGTCCGGGACTGCGCCTCTCGGCCATCTCCGCGCGTCAGTGATCCAGAGGCGCCTGTGTCGCCTCCTGGATCGGCAGAGGTGCTGGATCGAGCGGCAGCCCTGCCCGGGCAACGTGCCCGTTGCCCTGCGCTCTGGCCGTAGTCGTGTCCAGTAGCCCGTGTGGCGCGAGGCCGTGGCCGTAGTCCGTGGTCCGGGACTGCGCCTCTCGGCTTTCTCCGCGCGCCAGCCTGCCCAAGCAACGTGCCTGTGGGCCGTAGTCGTGCCCCGTAGCCGATAGCCCGTAGCTGGGCCTGGGACCGCGGTCTGGGACTGGGCTCTTGACCAACCAGCGCCGCCAGGCCGCCCGATCAGCGGTCGCGCCCGTGGTCCGGTCCGAGGCTGACCCGAGGCCGTGATCCGCACTGCGGTCCGAGGCTGGGTGCTCGGGCCGTGGTCTAGGACTGCGGCTCTCGGCCAACCCGCGCGCCAGCCTGCCCGACCGACGAGTCCTGCCCGTGGTCCGGTCCGAGGCTGACCCGAGGCCGTGATCCGCACTGCGGTCCGAGGCTGGGTCCTCGGGCCGTGGTCTAGGACTGCGGCTCTCGGCCAACCCGCGCGCCAGCCTGCCCGACCGACGAGTCCTGCCCGTGGTCCGGTCCGAGGCTGACCCGAGGCCGTGATCCGCACTGCGGTCCGGGACTGGGTGCTCGGGCCGTGGTCTAGGACTGCGGCTCTCGGCCAACCCGCGCCCGCCAGCCCGCCCGATCAGCGGTCGCGCCCGTGGTTCGGTTCGAGGCTGACCGAGGCCGTGGCCCGGCACCGCGCGCGGTCCGAGGCTGAGGGGCGGGACCGTGCTCTGGGACTGCGCCTCTCAGCCGACCCCGCGCGCCGGCCCGTCCGACCAACGTGGCCCGTGTGCAGCGTTCCAAGGATCGTGGGCCTAGGCGATCGCCCGAAGCCGTGACCCCAGGAACCTGGTCCCAGGCTGCGCTGCTTGGCCAACCCCCGCGCGCGCCGGCCCGCCCGACCAACGTGGCTGTGGCCGTGACCCCGGGACGACGGTCCGGGACTGCGCCGCTCGGTCAACCTCGCGCGCGTAAGCCCGCCCGACCAACACGAGGCCGTGGCCCGTTGTCCGGTCCGGGGCTATGACCGAGGCCGTGACACGGAACCGCGGTCCGAGGCCGGGGCCTGGGACCGCGGTCCGGAACTACACCCTCAGCCGACCCCGCGTGCGCCGGCCCGCCCGACCAACGTCGCCATCATCTTTCCGAAGTCGAGTCCCTCCGCCTGCACCGCCAGCGGCAGCAGCGACGTCTCCGTCATCCCCGGAGAGACATTTACCCCGAGCACATGCGGCCGCCCGTCCGAGTCGACGATCAGGTCAACCCGCGAAAGGTCCCGAAGCCCAAGCGCCCCATGCGCCGCCAAGGCCGCCGCCGCCACCGCGTCAGCGACCCCTTCCGACAGCCGCCCCGGCGCATGCCAGGTAGTCAGCCCCGCCGTGTAACGAGCCGCATAGTCATAAACCCCGTCCCGCGGCACGATCTCCACCGCCGGCAGCGCCTGAGGCCCGGACCCGAGATCCACCACCGAAACCGCAACATCCGTACCCGGTACGAAGCGCTCCACCAGCGCCGTCGAGTCGTACGCGAAGCAGCCCACCATCGCCGCCGGCAGGTCGCTCGCCTCGTGCACCACCGCCGCCCCCAGGCCGGAGCCGCCCTGCGCCGGCTTCACCATCAGCGGCAGCCCGAGCCGTTCCACGATCCGGTCCAGCACCGCGACCGCACCCAGCTCCGAGAACCGGTCGTGCGGCAGCGCCACCCAGTCCGGCGTCGGAATACCGGCCTCGCGGAGCATCGCCTTCGCCGACGGCTTGTCCCAAGCCAGCCGGGAGGCCCGAGCGCCGCTGCCCACGTACGGGATTCCGCAGAGGTCTAGCACCCCGCGCAGCGAACCGTCCTCGCCCGTCGCGCCGTGCAGGGCGATCACCACCGCGCTCGGCGGATCCGCCTGCAAGGCGGGGAGCAGCGACACGTCCGCGTCGCGGAGTTCCGCCGACAGGCCCGCGGCGCGGAGGGCGTCGAGCACCCGCCGGCCCGAGCGCAGCGACACGTCGCGTTCGTAGGACAGGCCACCGGCCAGGACCAGGACGTGCGTTTCGGAAGGCGTACCCATGGCGGTGATCATGCCAAGTCGGGGCCGGGCGTGTCGGCACCGGCGTGCCCACGACGGCGGTGGGTGGTGGTCGGTCCGAAGACCGCGCGCATCGCGAGCTCCTGCTCCATCACCCCGGCAAGCCTTCGTACGCCCTCACGGATCCGTTCCGGAGGCGGGAACGAGAAGTTGAGCCGGATATGGCCGGTTCCGGTCCCATCCGCGTAGAAACCGGTGCCGGGCACGTAGGCGACGCGGGCCGCGATCGCCCGCGGCATCATCGCCTTCGAGTCCAGGCCCTCCGGAAGCGTGGCCCACACGAACAGGCCGCCCTTCGGCCGCGTCCAGGTGGTGCCCGCCGGCATCAGGTCGCGCAGGCCCTCGAGCAGCGCGTCGCGGCGCTCCCGGTAGATCTCGCGGTAGGACTTGATCTGCTCGCGCCAGGGCATCGTCGACAGGTACTGCGTCACCGCGCCCTGCGCGAACGCGCTCGGGCACAGGATGTTCGCCTCACTGGCCATGACGAGCTTTTCGCGTACGGCGTGAGGCGCCAGGATCCAGCCGACCCGCAGGCCCGGGGCGAAGGTCTTGGAGAACGTGCTCACGTAGATGATGCCCTCGCGCCGGCGGGCGCGCAGCGGCCGCGGCGCCTCGCCCTCGAAGCCGAGCATCCCGTACGGGTCGTCCTCGACCACCAGCAGCCCGTGCCGCTCGCAGATGTCGAGGATCTCGTCGCGCCGAGCGTCCGTCAGCGTGACGCCGGCCGGGTTCTGGTAGGTCGGGATCGTGTAGAGGAACTTGGCGCGGCCCGCTGCGGCGACCACGGCCTCCTCGAGTGCCGCCGGGATCAGGCCGTCTGCGTCCATTGCCACGTGCCGTACCTGTGCCTGGGCTGCCTGGAACACGC
This sequence comes from Amorphoplanes digitatis, assembly GCF_014205335.1. NCBI lineage: Bacteria > Bacillati > Actinomycetota > Actinomycetes > Micromonosporales > Micromonosporaceae > Actinoplanes > Actinoplanes digitatis. The sequence goes on from NZ_JACHNH010000001.1 coordinate 8,851,855, forward strand.
CGAGTGCGCCGACGTAGGTCGGCCCCTCGGCGAGCACCACGTCGCCCGGGTCCAGGAACAGCCGTGCCACCAGATCGATGCCCTGCTGACCGCCCACGGTCACGACCACGTCGTCGGGGGACGCACCGTTCGACGCGTCGATGCCGGACAGGCTCATGACCTCGCAGATGCGCTCGCGCAGCTCGATGGTTCCCTGGCCGATGCCGTACTGGAGGCTTGTCGTGCCGAGTTCGGACGCGAGCCGGCCCATCATGTCGCCGACCGCGTCCAGCGGCAGCGCCGCGATGTACGGCGATCCGCCGGCGAGCGACACCACTTCGGGGCGGCTGGCGACGGCGAATAGGGCGCGGATCTCGGATGTCGTCATGCCGCGGACCCGCCGCGCGTACCGTTCGGTGTAGTCGTCTTGAGTAGTGCCGGTCATGCGGCTTCACCTCGAAAGATCGTCGGACACATTGGGGTACATGCTAGGCGCCCGGCGCCTTCCCGTGCCTGTGGATAAGCACCGATGCGCTCCCGTTAAGGCCCATTGCGGCGTAGTATCCCTCGGGGGGCGCGGACAAGCATGTGAACGGGACCGTGCTTCGAGTCCGGAAAGTCCGCCGATATTCAGGGGGTCCCGCATGTCGCGACGCCTCGTCAACCTGACGCTCGACACGCTCGAGGACCTGCCCCGGCCCTGCCGCCAGTGCGTCTACTGGGAGCTCGATCCGGTGTCCGCCGAGCGCGCGTGCGCGTCGGGTGATCCTGGTCTCGAGAAGGAGGCCTGGGTGTCGCAGACCCTCCTCGAATGGGGGTCTTGCGGAAAGCTGGCATACGTCGACGGCATGCCCGCCGGGTTCGTCATGTACGCGCCTCCGGCCTACGTTCCGCGTTCGATGGCGTTTCCGACGTCTCCGGTCTCGGCCGACGCGGCGCTGCTGATGACCGCGCACGTGGTGGCGGCGTTCGCGGGCGGCGGTCTCGGGCGGATGCTGGTGCAGGGCGTTGCCCGCGATCTCACCAAGCGCGGCGTGAAGGCGATCGAGGCGTTCGGTGACGCGAAGTTCGGCGAGGCCGGCGAGGGCGAGGCGGAGGGCTGCGTCGCGCCGGTCGACTATTTCCTCTCGGTGGGCTTCAAGACGGTCCGCCCGCACCCGCGCTACCCGCGGCTGCGGCTGGAGTTGCGCACGGCGCTGTCGTGGAAGTCCGACGTCGAGTACGCGCTGGAGAAGCTCCTCGGCTCGATGAGCCCGGACACCCTGCTGCGCCCGGTCCGCCCGGCGGCGGCGACGACCTCGACACCGAGCTGACGAGAAACGGTGGCCCGGAGGCCACCGTTTCCGTTTCGGGTCTGGTCAGGCGTTGCGCGAGGCGAGCGCCAGGCGTAGCTGCCGCACGTCGATCGAGCCGGTCGGCACGTCCGCCTCGACGGGGAAGTACATCCGCTGCACCGCCGCCAGGATCGCCTCGACGATCTGCTCGCGGAAGGACGGATCGATCAGCCGCTCCCGGTCGATGGGCGAGGTCAGATAACCCAGATCCACGCGTACGGCGGGCATGCGCGTCAGGCGCAGCAGCTCCCACGTCTTGGAGTGGATGCGGCAGTCCCGCATCCCGGTGCGCACCACGATCTCGCGCTGCACCAGATTGGCGAGCCGTTCGCCCACCGTCGACGTGACGCCGTTTCCGGTGCCGTAGTGGTAGCTGGCGACGCCGTCGGCCGTCGTCGTCTGCTGGCCGTCCAGGTGCAACGAGATGAGCAGGTCGGCGCCGAGGCTGTTGGCCAGCGCGGCCCGCTCCTGGCCGGTCATCGGCTGAACCGGCGACGGGCCGCGGGTCAGGTGCACGCGCATGCCGGCGGCGAGCAGCCGGCCCTCGAGCCGGGTGGCGATGTCGAACGCCAGGTCGGCCTCGGTCCAGCGCAGCTGACCGTCGGGCACGACGACACCGAGGTCCTCCGCGCCGCCGTGGCCCGGGTCGATCACGATCGTCTTGCCGACCAGGCTGGAACCGGACTGGCGGAACGCCTCGGCCTCGCGCAGCCACTGCGGGCGGCCGCCGACGACCTTGCGGCCGAGCCGGCGCAGGCCCTTCATGGTCTGCGGGCCGCAGGAGCCGTCCGGGGTGAGCCCGACCTCGCGCTGGAACTGTGCCACCGCCCGTGCGGTGCGCGGGCCGTAGATGCCGTCGGCGCGCCCGCTGTCGAAGCCCATCTCCAGGAGCCGCTCCTGCAACGCCCGGACGTCCTCGCCGACCAGCGACGTCGGCACCGAGTGGTAGAGGGTGCGGGCGCCGAGCTTCCACCGCGCGCCGTCGAGCGCCTGCCACGTCTCCGAGCCGACCATGCCGTCGACACCGATGCCGCGGCTCTGCTGGAAGGCGCGGACGGCGTTCTCGGTGGCTTCGTCGAAGTCCTCGCCGATCGCCGGAAGCAGTTCCAGGCCCACCAGGATCGACTGAATCTCCTCCACGGCCGGTCCGGTGTCTCCACGTCGGATCGAACGCACGGGCGGCTCCCTAACGACTGAGGGGAAGAGCAGACGGCAACCTCCGGAGCGTACTCCTCGGCGCCCGGATCGGCCGGGTGGCGAGGTACGCCCCGTACGTGGATTCACGGTCGTGTCGACCGGGCGTCACGCGGTTGAGCAAATGCCCCGCATCCGGGCGGATGCGGGGCATAAGCGCAGGTCAGAGCGCCGATTCGATGAAGCTTACCAGGGCGCCCTTCGGCTTGGCGCCGGCGACGGAGTTGACCGCCTCGCCGCCCTTGAACATGGTCAGCGTCGGCACGGACATCACCCGGTAGGCGCGGGCGGTCTCCGGGTTCTCGTCGATGTTGACCTTGACGATCTGCACCTTGTCGCCCATCTCGTTGGCGATCTCGGCGAGCAGCGGGTCGACCTTCTTGCAAGGCGCGCACCACTCGGCCCAGAAGTCCACCAGCACCGGCTTGTCGGACTGAAGTACGTCTGTGACGAAGGTGGCGTCGGTGACCGCCTTGGTTGCTCCCACGGGAAATTCCTCCTGATTACAGCTCTACGAACGAGGCGATGAAGCGTTCCGCGTCGAGCGCGGCGGCACAACCCGTGCCGGAGGCGGTGATGGCCTGGCGGTAGGTGTGGTCGACGAGGTCACCGGCGGCGAAGACGCCGGCGACGTTGGTGCGGGTGCCCGGGTGCTCGACCTTCACGTAGCCCTCGTCGTCGAGCGCGATCTGGCCCTTGAACAGCTCGCTGCGCGGGTCGTGTCCGATGGCGACGAAGACGCCGGTGATGTCGAGCACCTTGGTCTCGCCGGTCTGCACGTTGCGGATCCGGGCGCCGGAGACCTTGCCGTCGGCGCCGAGGATCTCCTCGACCGTGCTGTTCCACTCGACATTGATCTTCGGGTTGTGCAGCGCGCGCTGCGCCATCACCTTGCTTGCCCGGAACGAGTCGCGGCGGTGCACGATCGTCACGGTCTCGGCGAAGCGGGTGAGGAAGGTCGCCTCCTCCATCGCGGAGTCGCCGCCGCCCACCACGATGATGTGCTGGTTGCGGAAGAAGAAGCCGTCACAGGTGGCACAGGACGAGACGCCGTGGCCGAGCAGCTCCTGCTCGCCGGGCACGCCGAGCGGGCGCCAGGCGGAGCCGGTGGCGAGGATGACCGCGCGGGCGAAGTATTCGGTCTCGCCGACCCAGACCGTCTTGAGTGCCTCGGTGCCGGCCTCGGTCTGCTTACCGGCCAGCTCGACGCGGGTCACGTCGTCGGTGATGAACTCGGCGCCGAAACGCTCGGCCTGCTTGCGCATGTTGTCCATGAGCTCAGGGCCCATGATGCCGTCCGGGTGGCCCGGGAAGTTCTCGACCTCGGTGGTGGTCATCAGGGCACCGCCGGACTGCACACCCTCGATGACCAGCGGATTGAGGTTCGCCCGGGCCGCGTAGAGCGCCGCGGTGTAACCGGACGGACCCGAGCCGATGATGATCAGGTTTCGGACCTCGTCCACTGCCGACTCCTCAGTCTGGTTTCGCCGATCCACCGGCGCCATCGGGTGCTGGAACGTCATCGTATGAGGGCGCATTCCCACGCGTCACGGCATGTGTGGGAGGGCATACGTGGCCGACCTCACGGAGGACGGGACGGCGTCTGTTCAGCCTACCTGCACCGAACCGAGCTTGTCGGCGCCGACTCCGGACGCGCCGCAGCCGGGACCCACCGCCCACACCCAGCTGCCGCCGGGGGCGGCGAACTGGATGATCACGGCCGGCGCGCCGTCGTAGCGCGCGAAGTCGACGGACTGGGCGGTGATCGGTGCGAGGCCGCTCTTGTCGGCTATGGCGTCGATGCAGGCGATCAGCGCCGCCTGGACCCGCAGCCGGCTCAGCGCGTCGGTCGTCTCGGATTTCGCGGTGGGTGCCGACGCGCTGCTGCGCGAACCGTCGAGCTTGTCGGCGTCCGACGCGTTCGGCGCGGCAAGCGTGTGCGCGCCAGCCTGGCCGAGCGTTGCCTGGCGGTAGTCGAGGCCGGACTCGGTGATCTGCATCGGCGGCACTCCGGGCACGGCCAGCTCCGCGGACTGCGGCGCCCCCTGGTCCGCCGCCCGGTCCGCCGCCGATCCGGCGGACGAGGCGGTCTGCGAGTCCGTCGAAACGGCAAGCTGCTGAGCGCCGAAACCGGCGAACGCGAGCACCCCGGCGGCGATTCCGACACCGGCGGCCCCCCGCAGGCGGCGCGTCCGCCTCCGGCGGGCATCGAACGGTACGGCGACCGGACGCTGATCGGGTGTGGCACCGTCGCTCGCCGGCGCACCGGGCGCGGCCGTGCCACGACCGGAGGCGCGCTCGCGGGCCGTGCCGATCGCGATGACCCTCGCGCCGCCAGGGTCGTCGGCATCGACCGGGTCGTGCCGGGCGCCCTGCGTGCTGTCGGCGGAGCCCGTGCCGGCGTCCGGCGAGGAGCCCCGCGTCGCCGAGGCCTCGAGAAGGGCGGCGTCGAGCCGGGCGAAGATGTCGGCGGGCATCGGCTCGGGCGTCGAGCCGAGCGTCCGAAGCTCGGTGCTGACGGCCTCGACGCCGCCGCAGAGCAGGGCGTAAGCGTCGTGCCAGGCGGGGTCCTCCGCGATCAGCGCGGTGACGACGGCCTCGTCGGGGGTGCCGTCCAGGGCGCCGCCGACATAGTCGGCCAGCAGGTCGACATCGACCCCGCTGAACTCTGCCCCGGTCACTGCTTGTCCCCTCTGTCAGGCGCGGACGGGTGCTGCGCTGCCGCTCCCGACCCGGATGGGACGCGTCCGGTGGCCGTCCGGTTCCCCGCGTGACCGCCGTCTCCCCGGCCCGGCGGTTCGTCGGAGCCGGTGCGCAGGTGGCCGAGGGACAGGGCCATCCGGGCGCGGCCGCGGGCGCAGCGACTCTTGATCGTGCCCTCGGCCACCCCGAGAATCTCGGCCGCCTCGATCACCGGGTAGCCCTGAACGTCCACCAGCACCAGCGCCGCGCGCTGCTCCACCGGCAGCGCCGCAAGGGCCGCGCGCACGACTAGGGCTGTGTCGTGGTCCTGCGCCGGCGCGGCCGGCTCGGGTCCGCCCGCGCCGCCGTCGTCGGTGTGCCGGCCGTCCGGCAGCGGGACGGTGGGGTGGGATTGGCGGCGGCGGATGCGGTCGAGGCACGCGTTCACCACGATGCGGTGCAGCCACGTCGTGACCGCCGAGTCGCCGCGGAACCGGGCCGCGCCGCGGTGCGCCGACAGCAGCGCGTCCTGCACCGCGTCGGCGGCCTCCTCGCGGTCGCCGATGGTCCGCAGCGCCACCGCCCAGAGGCGGTCGCGGTGCCGGCGGACCAGCTCGTTGAACGCCTGCGGGTCACCGTCGACGTGGGCGCGCAGCAGCTCCGCGTCGGTCCGATCGGGCCTGTCGGCCGGAGCGGTCGCGTCGGGCTGCGCGTCGCCGGGGGTCACGCCAGCAATCTAGCCGAGAGGGGCGACAGGCGGTTGACCGCGCTGTCAGTTGCCGTAGACCTCGACCTTGCTGATCTCGGCGCGGTACTTGCCGTCGGTGTCGCGCGGCAGATCGGTGATGAAGACCATGATGTACTGGTATTTCTGGGTCTCATCGAAGACCGGGAACACCACGTTGGTGCCCTTGGTCTTCTCCGTGTCGCCGTCGCCCAGCTTCTTGTAGGTCTTCACGATCTGGTCGTCGCCGTTGGAGTTGTTGCCCGGATCGCTGGGGCCGGTCCGGATGTCCATCGCGATGCCGGGCTGTGAGGTCTCGACCCGCACATCGCTCACCGTGCGCGGGGTGCCGAGGTTGATCAGCAGACCCATGCCGGGCTTGTTGTAGATCTTCGACTGGTTGAAGCCCGAGGTCCGCCAGACGGTGTCCTCGTCGTTGTCGACGGTGAAGGCGGCCTCGCCCTCGTCGGTGCGGTCGCCGTTCGGCGGGTCGACGATGCGGACCATGTCGGCGGTCAGCGGGATCTTCGTCGGCGCCGCGGCCGGAGCCTCGTTCTCGGTGCCGCCGTCGCCGGTGTCGTCGCCCGTGTCGTCCTGGGGCGTGTTGCCGGCCTGGGTGGTCGCCGGCGGCTTCTCGGAGCCCGAGTCGCTGATCGCCTTGATGCCGAAGATGAGGCCGATCACCGCGATGATGGCGAGCGCGCCGACACCGATCATGATCTTGCGGGTGCTGCGCACCGGCTCGGCCGCGCTGCCCTGCGCGAACCGCAGCGGCCCGACATCCTCGTAGTCGTCGTCGGCGGAGTCCAGGCGGGCCAGCTCGGCGGCGAGCGCGTCGGCCTCGGGGGCCACCACCCGCTTGTCGAGCAGGTCCATCGTCAGGTCGTCGAGGTACGCCGGGACGCCGGCACGGATCTGCCGGGGCGCGGCGATCACGCCGTTGGCGTCGCGCATGGCGTCGGGCAGCCGGGAGCGGCCGATCTCGGCGTGCGGCCAGCGGCCGGTCAGCGCGTAGTAGAGGATGCCGCCGACGGAGCGGACGTCGCGCTCGGTGCTGTCGGCGGAGTCGGCCCGCGCGTCGGCGAGTACGACGCGGCCGTCGTCGCCGATCAGCGTGGTGCCGGGGTGCACGTTTCCGTGGACCATGCCGGTGGCGTGGACCGCCGCCAGCGCGTCGGCAATGGAGTGCGCGATGGACGTGGCGCGGGCCGGGTCCATCGGACCGTCCTGCCCGACGAGCTCGCGCAGCGCCTCGCCGTCGACCCACTCCCGGACGACATAGGCCCGGGTGCCCTCGTCGATCGCGTCGTAGACGCCGACCAGGTTGGGGTGGATGACGCGGCTGGCGTCGACCGCCGCCTGCAGCATCTCGGCAGCGGAGTCGCCGCCGGGGTATCGGAGCACGACGGCGACGGGGCGCCGCAGGATCACGTCGATGCCGCGCCAGACCTGCCGGCCCGCGCTGTCGTTGTTGACGTGTTCCTCGAGCTGGTACCGCTCGGCCAGGATCTCACCGACGGTGGGGGCACCGAAGGTCATGACCGGTCCGGCCTCATCGGCCGCGGTCTCGTGGCCTTCGCCGACCTGGGTCACCCGTCCTCCCTCGGTGAGTCCGCACGTGTCGCACACGACCTTACCCGCACCGGACCAGCGGCCCACAGGTCAACCCCTGGTGCCGTACCCGTCCGAGGCCGCTCGCCAGGAACGTTTCCGCCGCTCGGTGGCCGAAAAGTACCTGATCAGAGAATTATCCACAGGTTTTCCACAACGTCAGCGGCCGAGTTTGCGCCGCACCATCCCGACCACCTGACTGACCTCGTGAACCCGCAGCAGCGCCGCCGTCCCGAGGTATACCAGCACGATCACGCCGCCGCCGACGACAACCTGAAGCGCCGCTGTCAATCGCCCGGGAGTGTCACCGCCGGGCAGCAGGAACACGACGAGCAGGCCGGCCCCGGTCGCGACCAGGGCGGCCACCAGCACCTTCAGCAGCGCCTTGGCGACGGAGCCGAGGTTCAGCCGGCCGATCCGGCGGCGCAGTACGACGAGCGAGATCAGCGCCGAGAGCAGGTACGAGATCGCGTTGGCGGCGGTCATGCCGGCCGCGGCGAAGGACTCGGAGAGCAGTTCGGCGAGGACGACGTAGCCGGCGATGCGTACGAGCACGACCGGGACATTGATCAGCGCGACCGTCTTGTTGCCCTGGAGCGCATAGAAGGCATAGGTGCACAGGTAGCTGATCGAGAGCGGGATCACCGCGAAGGCGGCAACGGTCAGCACGGTGCCGGTGGCGAACGCGTCCTTGTCGGTGAAGGCGCCGCCCTGGAAGAGCGAGACCGCGATGGGCACGCCGAGCACGCCGTACGCGACGGCGATCGGGGCGAGTGCCGTCGTGGTGAGCCGGATGCCGCGGCTCAGGTCGGCGCTGACATCGGCGTAGCGGCCGTCGGCGGCGGCGGAGCTCATCTTGGGCAGCAGCGCGGTCATCACCGAGACGCCGATGATGCCGTGGGCCATCATCGTCAGCAGGTAGACGTTGTTGAATGCCAGCACGCTGGCGTTGTTGCCGCCCGAGACGGCGTTGAGCTTGCGGACCACGACGAAGACGGCGAGCTGGTTGGCGCCGACATAGCAGAGCATCCAGCCGGCGAGCCGGCCGATCTCGCCGAGACCGAGCGAACGCGGCGCCCACTTCCAGCGCCAGGCGAAGCCGACCCTGCGCAGCGCCGGGAGCAGGCCGACGGCCTGCGCGACCATGCCGAGCAGCGTGCCGCCGGCGATCAGGATGATCCGGCCGGGCGTCATGTCCTCCGGCTGGAAGCCCTTCGTGGTGCCGAAGACCACGATGAAGACGCCGCAGGTCGCGATCACCACGAGGTTGTTCAGGATCGGTGCCCACATCGGCGCGGCGAAGTGCCCGCGCACGTTGAGCACCGCACCGATCATCGCGGACAGGCCGGTGAAGAAGATGATCGGCAGGATCAGGTAGGCGAACGCGGTGACCAGGTCCTGGTACGCCTCGGTGCTCTTGTTGCTCGCCTGGATCGCCGTTATCCACGGCGCCGCGGCCACGACGAGCGCCGTCGCGATGCCGAGCGCGACGATGGCGAAGGTCAGCAGCCGCTGGGTGAAGAGCTGGCCGCCGTCGGGGTCGTCCTTGCGCCGCCGCACCAGCAGCGGGATCAGCACGCTGGAGAGGATCCCGCCGAGCAGCAGCTCGTAGATCTGACCCGGGAGGAACTGGGCGCTGGTGTAGGCGTCGCCGATGCCGGCGCCCAGCGTCATGCCGATCAGCATGTTCCGGACGAAGCCGATCAATCGGCTGACCATGCTGCCGGCCGCCATGATCGCGCTGTTGCCCGCGGTGCTGCCGCCCTCGGTGCCGCCGCCGGTCGGCGGGACGTCCTCCGGCGGCAACGCCTGGTCGCCGGCGGCGGTCGTGCCGGGGGAGCCGTCGACCGAGATCAGGATCGCGCCGTCGGACCGCTCGGGGTCTCCGTCGCTCGCGGAGTGCGCGCTGCGGTACAGGCCGCCGTTCACCAAGACCTCCACGGGGGTGCGGATACAGACGCCACCCTAGCCAGGACGTGCCCGGGGTGCCGTCCGACCATGATCCACCTCGCGTCTAGGGCTGCCGCCGCCGCAGGCTGCCGGGCACCGCGCCGGCCAGCGTCTCCACCATCCAGCACGCCTCGGCCTCCACGATCGGCTCGCTCAGCGCGTCCAGCACGGTCGGGTGGTCGCAGCCCGCCTCGGTCAGCACCCCGAGGAGATCCTTGACCGGGCCCAGGTCGCCGGTGTCCGCCATCCGCCGCGCCAGCGGGCGTACCTGGGCGTACCACCGCTCCTCGGGGAGTCGGGACAGTCGCTGCGCTGCCCGCCGTACCAGCTCGGCCAGGTCCTCGCGCGGGAAGCGGGAGCCGCCGCGGACCTCGAGCCGCACGGACGCCGGGGCGGTGTAGGCCGCGATCGCGGCCTCGTCGATCACCTGGGGCGACGGCGACGGTGGCCGCGGCCACCAGTCGTCGGAGGCGAAGAGCGGCAGCGGCGCCTGCTCGGGACCGCCGGACGTGACCGGGTGCACCTCCCGGCGCAGCGACCGGTACGCGGCCTCGCGCACGGCCGCGACCGCGTCACCGTCGTCGTCGGGCGTGGCCGGCGCGAACGGGGACAACAACGCCACGACCAGGCCGGGGTGCGGCAGCGTCGGATCCTCCAGGGCGATCACCCGGGCGCAGAGCTCGAGCTCGTGCCAGCGCAGCGCGGCCGGCGCGGGCCGTCCCGGCTCGGCCGAGCAGAGCTGCACGGGATCGTTGCTCGACGGGACGCGCAGGCCGAGGGTCTGCTCGCCGGTGACCAGGTCGATGTCGAGCACGAGGCCGTAGCCACCGGTGACCGGCAGGCTGACCCGGACCTCGGCGGGGTCGGTGTCGGGGTACGCGCCGTCGTTCACGAACAGGAAGGACCAGAACCGGGGGTCCTCGCTGAGGCGATGCAGCGCCTCGGAAACGGGCACGCTGACCATCCTGCCCGCTGCGCTCGGGGACCGCCACGACCGATACCCTGGTCGTCCCATGTCTGAGTTGACTAAAGCCCAACGCAACGCCGTCGCGGAGTTGCTACGGGTCTCACCCGTCGCCGATGAGCTGGGGCGCCGTTTCGGCGCCGCCGGCCATGAGCTGCACCTCGTCGGCGGGTCGGTGCGGGACGCTCTGCTCGGACGGCTCGGCGACGACCTCGACTTCTGCACCGACGCCCTGCCGGAGCAGACGCTCGCGCTGGTCAAGGGCTGGGCCGACGGGATCTGGGAGACCGGCCGGGACTTCGGCACGATCGGGATCCTGAAGAACGGCCTGCGGCTCGAGATCACCACGTTCCGGGCCGAGGCCTACGACGGGCTGACCCGCAACCCGGTCGTGCGCTACGGCGACAACCTGCTGGACGACCTGCGCCGCCGGGACTTCACGATCAACGCGATGGCGGTCAGCCTGCCCGGCCACGACTTCACGGACCCGTTCGGGGGACTGGACGACCTGGCCGCCGGGGTCATCAAGACGCCGGACTCGCCGGCGCTCTCCTTCGGCGACGACCCGCTTCGCATGCTGCGCGCGGCGCGCTTCGCGGCCAAGCTGCGGTTCACAGTGGACAAGCCGGTCGCCGAGGCGATGACCGAGATGGCCGCCGACCTCGACCGGATCACCGCCGAGCGGATCCGCGACGAGTTCACCAAGCTGCTCTGCGGGCTGGATCCGATCGCCGGGCTGCGGCTGCTCGTCGACACCGGGCTGGCCGACCGGTTCATCCCGGAGATCTCCGGCCTCAAGCTGGAGATCGACGAGCACGCCCAGCACAAGGACGTCTACGAGCACACCCTGATCGTGGTCTCCAACGCCGTCCGGCTCGAGGGCGACGCCGGCCCGGACTTCGTGCTGCGGATGGCCGCGCTGATGCACGACGTCGGCAAGCCCGCGACCAAGGCGGTCGGCCGCGACGGACGGGTCAGCTTCCACCACCACGAGGTGGTCGGCGCCCGGCTCACCCGGCAGCGGATGAAGGCGATGCGGTTCCCCAAGGACGTCACGTCCGACGTGGTGGACCTGGTCGCGCTGCACCTGCGCTTCTACGGCTACGGCCGCGGCGAGTGGACCGACTCGGCGGTGCGCCGCTACGTCACCGACGCCGGTGAGCTGCTCCCCCGCCTGCACAAGCTGACCCGCTCCGACTGCACCACGCGCAACCGGCGCAAGGCCGCGGCCCTGTCGGCCGACTACGACGCGCTCGAGGAGCGGATCGCCCGGATCGAGGCCGAGGAGGACCTGGCGCGGGTCCGGCCCGACCTGGACGGCAACGCGATCATGGAGCTGCTCGGCGTGCCGCCGGGGCCGGTGGTCGGCCAGGCCTGGCGTTTCCTCAAGGAGCTGCGCCTGGACCGCGGGCCGCTGGACCGCGACGAGGCGGAGGCCGAGCTCTGGCGCTGGGCGCGGGAGCACGGCCACATCTCCTGACTGTCGTACCCACGCGGCAGAATCGGAGTCATGCAGCTGCTCGTGGAGTCACCCATCGGACCGCTCGGCGTCAGGCTCGACGGCGACGTCGTGATCGGTGTGCGGTTCGGCGCAAGCCACGGCGAGCCGGGCGGGCACCCGGCCGTCGAGCAGCTGGCCGCTTACTTCGCCGGATCGCTGACGGACTTCACCGTGCCGTTCGAGCTGCGCGGCGGCTCCGATTTCGAGCGGGCCGTGTGGGGCGAGATCGCCAGAATTCCGTACGGCGAGATGCTGACGTACGGCGCGATCGCCACCGCACTGGGCGATCCGGGCGCGGCCCGTGCCGTGGGGACGGCGTGCAACCACAACCCGGTGCCGGTCATCGTCCCGTGCCACCGGGTGGTCGGCGCGGGCGGCAAGATGGTTGGCTTCGGCGGCGGGCTCCCGCGCAAGCGGCACCTGCTCGAGCTGGAGGCCCGGGTCGCCCTGGAGCGGGCCTGGGGCTGATCACTTGTGGTGAGGCTCACACGAAGAGACCGGGCCGCGAGGCGACCCGGTCTCTCTGTCGGCTGGCGCCGACTCAGCTCTCGATGTCGCCCTTGATGAAGGCCTCGACCGCGTTCTTCGCGTCGTGGTCGTTGTACTGCACCGGCGGGGACTTCATGAAGTACGAGCTCGCCGACAGGATCGGGCCGCCGACGCCGCGGTCCTTGGCGATCTTCGCCGCGCGGACCGCGTCGATGATGACGCCGGCCGAGTTCGGCGAGTCCCACACCTCGAGCTTGAGCTCCGCGTTCAGCGGGGTGTCGCCGAAGCTGCGGCCCTCGAGCCGGATGTAGGCCCACTTGCGGTCGTCCAGCCACGGCACGTGGTCCGACGGGCCGATGTGCACGTCGCTCTTGGACATCTCGTGCGGGATCTGGGACGTCACCGACTGGGTCTTGGAGATCTTCTTCGACACCAGGCGCTTGCGCTCCAGCATGTTCATGAAGTCCATGTTGCCGCCGAAGTTCAGCTGGTACGTGCGCAGCAGCTCGACACCGCGGTCCTCGAACAGCTTCGCCAGCGCGCGGTGCACGATCGTGGCACCGACCTGGCTCTTGATGTCGTCGCCGACGATCGGCAGGCCGGCGTCGGTGAACTTCTGCGCCCAGACCGGGTCCGAGGCGATGAAGACCGGCAGGGCGTTGACGAACGCGCAACCGGCGTCGATCGCGGCCTGCGCGTAGAACTTGTCGGCCTCCTCGGAGCCCACCGGCAGGTAGGACACGACGACGTCGACCTCGGCGTCGCGCAGCGCCTGCGCGACGTCCACCGGCTCGGCGGACGACTCCTCGATGATCTCGCGGTAGTACGTGCCGAGACCGTCGAAGGTCGGGCCACGCTGCACGGTCACGCCGGTGGGCGCGACATCGGTCAGCGTGATCGTGTTGTTCTCGCTGGCGACGATCGCCTCGGCCAGGTCCATGCCGACCTTCTTGGCGTCCACATCGAACGCCGCGACGAACTTCACGTCGGATACGTGGTAGTCGCCGAAGGTCACGTGCATGAGACCCGGGACGCGGTCGTTGGGGTCGGCTTCGCGGTAGTACTCCACGCCCTGCACGAGGGACGAGGCGCAGTTACCCACACCGACAATGGCGACGCGGACGGAGCCCATCGCGTTTGCCTCCTTGTTCATCACGGCCGGTCCTGATGCGGACGCGGGTCTTCGGGGGGTGTCTCCCCTGCTGGGGAGCGGCCGGAGCGCTCGTTGGTGATGAGCTCCTCCAGCCAGCGGACCTCGCGCTCGCACGCATCCAGTCCGTGGCGTTGCAGTTCCAGGGTGTAGGCGTCGAGGCGGTCGGAGGCGCGCGCGAGCACGTCGCGCAGGCCTTCCCGGCGTTCCTCGATCCGGCGGCGGCGGCCCTCCAGGATCCGCAGCCGCGTCGCCCGGTCGGTCCGGGAGAAGAAGGCGAAATGCACGCCGAAGCCGGCGTCGTCGTAGGTCTCCGGGCCCGCCTGGGCGAGTAGGTCGGCGAACCGTTCCTTGCCTTCGGCCGTGATTTTGTAGACAACCCGGCCACGGCGGCTGGTCAAGGGGGGAATGATCTCGCTGTCGGGGGTCTCGGCAGCACCGATCCAGCCCGCGGTCTGTAGGCGCTTCAGGGTCGGGTACAGCGTGCCGTAGCTGATCGCGGCGCGGATCGTGCCGAGCTTGGTGGCAAGCTCCTTGCGCAGCTCATAGCCGTGCATCGAGGATTCCTGGAGCAGGCCGAGGATCGCGAGTTCCAACAACGTGCTCACCCCTTTACCTGTCTCGCACGATGTATCGGCCCGATACATCGTCACCGTAGATCGGGTTGCGCCTCGCCGCAAGGCCGGGCATGGTTGTGGAGTCGTCGCGCCACGCTGTGTGATGGCTGTCGCCGTACGGGTGTTGACCGCGTACTCTCTTCGCCATGCGCACGCAGCGGCAGGTCGTCGACTACTCGCTTCAGAAGCGAGCGCTGCTGCGCGACGTGCACAACGGCAAGGTCGGGACCCTCGAGGTCTGTGACGCATCGCCGTACCTGAAAAACGCAGCTAGGTTCCATGGCGAGCCGACCGATGAACGTTGCCCGGTCTGCCGTCGCGACAACCTCACCCTGGTCCACTACATCTACGGCGATGAGCTCAAGCACTCCGCCGGGCAGGCGCACAGGCTCGCTGACCTGCCGGTACTGGCGATGACGCTGCGTGAGTTTCAGGTGTTCGTGGTGGAGGTGTGCCAATCCTGCGCGTGGAACCACCTGATCGAGCAGTACGTGCTCGGCCGGGACGCGCTTCAAGCCGACGAACTGGACCAGGGCGGGGCCGTTGCCTCGTCCGCCTCGGGCCGCCACCGCGAGACAGGGTCGTCGTCACATCGCCGGGAGGGCCGACAGTGATTGGTCTCAACGACGCTAACGTGGGCACGATCCTGACCGATACGGGCATCCAGCGCCGCAGTCGGTCAATTTTGACATCCGACAGGGCGGCTGCGGAGATGCAGCCCACAATCGTCCGCCCGTGGCACCGCCTCCGAGGCCCCTCCAGGGCTTCTCTGGCGAGCCACCGCGACCGGCAGGTGTGACCGAATGAACTCGTACGGCGATCCGCAGTCTGCGCGTGCCCGGGCCCGAGTGCCCGGGCCGTCCGCTGCTTCCACGCCTGACGACGGCCAGTCCGGCTACGACGAACGCGCGGCTCCCGACGCCTACCGGCGTCCGGCCGGTGGTCGCGCGAGCGTCGGCGGCGGCATGTCGCGCGGCGCGGCACCCGTCGGCGCGGCACCCGGGCGTGCCTCCGTCGGCGCGGGGCGTGCCTCCGTCGGTGCCGGCACCGTCGGCTCCGCCCGGGTCGGCGGCCGCGCCTCGGTCGGCGCCGTCGACGACGGCCCGGGATACGGCAGCGGCGCGGTCGCGCGCGCCGCGGTGCGGCCGGTACCCCCGACCGTCGGTGGCGGGCCGGGTGTGCCCGGGCAGGGCAACCGGGGCAGCGCCGCCAAGATCCTCAACAAGGCCTCCAAGCGCCGCCGCCGGATGAACATCCTGACCGCGGCCGCGGCCGTGCTGGTCATCCTGGCCGGCGCCGGCGTGGTCGGCGGCACCTACTTCTTCGACAGCGTCGACTTCAAGGAGCCGGCCGCCGAGACGCAGACCACCCAGCTGCTCGCCAGCGATAACAAGACGGTGCTCGCCTCGCTCGGCCAGTTCAACCGCTCGATCGTCCCGAACGCCAGCATCAACCCGCTGATCAAGCTCGCGGTGGTCTCGGCCGAGGACAAGGGCTTCTACGACCACAACGGCATCGACATGAAGGGCATCGCCCGCGCCGCGTGGAACAACTTCACCGGCGGCGACACCCAGGGTGCCTCCACGATCACCCAGCAGTACGCGCGGTACGCCGCGAAGCTGAAGGAGATCAGCTACAACCGTAAGCTCCGCGAGGCGGTCATCGCCCGCAAGATGGAGGACGAGTACAGCAAGGACGAGATCCTCGGCCGCTACCTCAACTCCGTGTACTTCGGCCGCGGCGCCTACGGCGTCGAGGCCGCGGTCAAGGCGTACTTCGGGAACAACCGCTCGGCGCTGACCCCGGTCGGGAAGCCGAACGCGATCACCGCCGGCGAGGCCGCGATCCTGGCCTCGGTCATCAAGCAGCCGGAGCCGACCGCCACGCACCGGGGATACGACCCGGGCAACAACCTCCCGGACGCCCAGGACCGGTGGCGCTACACCGTCGGCAACATGACCGAGCTCGGGCTGCCCGCCGGCATGCCGGCGGCCGGGGTCCCGGCGGGCATCAACCCGCCGACGGAGTACCCCGCGGAGGCGAAAGACGGCAAGCTGGGATGGATCAAGTTCAATCCCGACAAGTGCACCACCACCTGCGCCAACAACAAGCCCAGCGCCAAGATCGTCAAGTACGTGAAGCGCGAGCTTCGCGACATGGGCATCACCGACGCGAAGCTGAACGAGGGTGGTCTGCAGATCAGGACCACGATCAACCCCGACGTGCAGAAGGCGGCGGAGAAGGCGGCGAACCGCGCCAGCGAGAAGTCGCCGCTGAACGGCATGGCCGAGACCTACAAGTCGGCGCTGGTCTCCATCGACCCGGACACCGGCCGGGTCCTGGCGTACTACGGCGGCCCCGACGCGGCGAGCTGGGACTACGCGGGACCGAACTACACCGACGACGGCAAGACCTTCATCGGTGGCGGCCGCCCGCCGGGCTCGACGTTCAAGATCTACACGCTGCTCGCGGCACTCAGCGAGGGCTACGGCATGGACACCATCTGGGACTCCACGCTGGAGAAGGTCAACGGCGGCGGAAAGATCAACAACTCCGGCCGCGAGGGCGGCAGCCTCAAGTGCCCGCCGAAGGCGTGTGATCTCGAGACCTCGGTCGAGCAGTCCTACAACTTCACCTTCTACTGGCTCGCCGACGCGCTCGGCCCGGAGAAGGTCATCGAGGTCGCGCACAAGGCCGGCATCCAGCTGATCGGCGACCCGGAGACCACCGCCCGCTACGACCTCAACAAGCTGAGCGAGTCGGACCTCAAGAAGAAGGGCTACGGCCGCGAGGTCGGCTTCGGCCAGTACGCGATCACCGCGCTCGACCACGCCAGCGGCGTCGCCACGATCGCCAACAACGGCGTCTACCACAAGGCGCACTTCGTCCGGTCGGTCGCCGAGCGCGACGCGAAGACCGGGAAGTTCGCGGCGATCAAGGGCAAGGGCGAGAAGCTCAAGGGCATCACGGCGTTCAGCCCGGACGTCGCGGCGGCCGTGCAGGACGTCATGCAGAAGATCCCCGGCATCAACGGCATCAGCCTCGACAACGGCCGCAAGGCGATCGGCAAGACCGGCACCTGGGAGTTCACCGGTAAGGGCGGCAAGAGCGGCGACAACGGCGACGCCTGGATGGTCGGCGGCACCAGAGAACTCGCGGCGGCGGTCTGGGTCGGCCGCGAGAAGGTGAACAAGAAGACCAAGCAGATGGACCTGCTGCCGATCTACAAGCCCGGCGGCAAGCCCATGAACGGCGGCTCGATCCCCGGCGACATCTGGAAGATGTTCCTGGACTCGGCGTCGAAGGAGCTCAAGGGCGACGTGAAGCCCTTCCTGCCGAACTCGACCGCGTTCGTCGACTCGAGCAAGAAGGGCAACGGCATCCCGCCGCCGCCCAAGCTCGAGCTGCCGGACAACCCGGCCTGCCTGGTGTTCCCGCAGCAGTGCCAGGACGGCAACAACGGCAACAACGGGAACAGCGGCCCCGGCAACGGGAACGGGAACAACGGCAACAACACGCCGACCCTCCCGGGCTTCCCGACGTTCCCCGGTAACGACACCGGAACCGGCGGCGGCCAGGACGACGCCGACGACGGCAACTGAGCCGTAGGCATACCGACGGCGCCCCTCTCCTCACGGAGACGGGCGCCGTCGGCGTTTCGTGCCCTTGTAGCCGGACTGTGCCGGAGGGCGGCGCCTGTCCGCCCGGATGATGCGGCATGATGCCAAAGCATGAGCGCGCCTTCGTCTCCGGAGACCGACCGGCAAGACCTGCCCGCCGAATCGGACGGCTTCGTCCGAGGGCTGTCGCAGGCGATCGGCGGGCCACTCGGCGACCATGCCGTACGCCCGGGTGCCCGGCCCGGCCGGTTCTGGAACGCACAGCGGATCATCCTCGCGCTGACCTGCCTGATGCTGGCGTTCAGCTGGGTGCAGAAGTCGCCCTGCCAGGACGGCGACTGGCAGAAGAACATCCAGTACACCCGGTTCTGCTACACCGACGTGCTCGCCCTCTACTACGCCGAGGGGCTCAACGAGGGCAAGGTGCCGTACAAGGACCATCCGGTGGAGTACCCGGTCGTCACGGGCTACTTCATGGGCGCGCTGGGCCTGCCCGTGCACGCGCTCGGGCAGAAGTACCCGGAGATCAACCAGGGTAAGTGGTTCTACAACGCCAACGCCCTGGTCCTGTCGGTGCTCGCGGTGGCCACCGTGGCGATGATCCTGGCCCTGCGCCGCCGCAGGCCCTGGGACGCCGCGATCTTCGCGCTGTCACCGATCCTGCTCGTCACGGCGACCGTCAACTGGGACTTCCTCGCCATCGCCCTGGCTATCTTCGGCCTCTACGCCTGGGCCAGACGATGGCCCGTGCTCGCCGGCATCCTGCTGGGCCTCGGCGGCGCGGCGAAGCTCTGGCCGCTGTTCATCCTGGGGCCGCTGGTGGTGCTCGCCCTACGCTCGAAGCGGCTGCCGCCGGCCCTGCTCACGGCGGCCTCGGCGGTCGTGACCGTGGTGGCGGTCAACCTGCCGATCGCCCTGATGTACCGGGACAGCTGGCTCAGGTTCTTCCACCTCAACGATGAACGGGCGATCGACTGGGGCACCTTCTGGTACATCGGCCGCTACCTGGACACGAAGTGGAACACCGGGGCGGTCGGCGATCAGGGCCCGTTCCAATGGCTCAGCGACCACATCCCGGTCCTCAACAACCTCACGTACGGGCTGACGATCCTGGCCTGCGCGGCGATCGGGGTGCTCTGCCTGCTCGCGCCGCGCCGTCCCCGGCTCGCCCAGGTCGCGTTCCTGGTGGTCGCGGTATTCCTGATCTTCAGCAAGGTCTGGTCGCAGCAGTACGTGCTCTGGCTGTTGCCGCTGATCGTGCTGGCCCGTCCGCGTTGGGGGGCGATCATCGCCTGGACGGTGGCGGAGATCGGCTACTTCACGGCGTTCTATGCGGAGTTGCTGGGCGCCGGCACTAAGCCGGTGATCCCGGAGGGGACGTTCGTGCTCGCCTCGAGCCTGCGGCTGATCACGGTGGCGGTCCTGTGCGGTTTGGTGATCCGGGAGATCTGGCGGCCGGAGCTCGACCCGGTTCGGCGGACCTATGCCGACGACCCGGATGGCGGGGTGTTCGACGGGGCGCCGGATGCGGGTTGGGTGTCGTCGCTGCGGCAGCGGCTCTGGCTGGAGCCACGGCCTTCCGAACCGGTGTCCCTGCCGGAGCACGCTCCGCCGCCTCCGCCGTCGACGCCTGCTCCGGTGGGCTGACCGCCGTAGCCCTTCCTGGTGCCGGTCGGCGCCCTTGCGGGCATGTAATCCGATATCGTAATATCCGAAATCGTGAAGTCCGAATCCGTGCCAGTGGGGTCGGCGTTGCTGGCTCTCCAGCGCGCGACCCACGCCACCTTGCAGTTGATCGCTGCTGAGCTCGTCGACCTCGATCTGACCGCCTCTGAGATCAATGCGCTGGCCAACCTCGCCGACGGGCAGGGCCGCACGGTGTCCCAGCTGGGTGCCGCGGTCGGTGCCCGGCCTACGACGCTGACCAGCGTGCTGGACCGGCTGGAGCGGCGTGGCCACATCACCCGCGGCACGCGTGCCGGAGACCGGCGGTCTGTGCTCATCGAACTCACCGACTCCGGGCGGGCGGCGGCCGCGGTCATCGTCCGGACGCTTACCGATATCGAGAACCGCGCGCTGGCCGGGTTGCCTGCCGGGGCGGTCGTCGGCTTCTACGCCGTTCTGGACGCGTTGGTGAAGGACGGGGCATGACCGGGCATGACCACAGTCCGGGTGCTGGGCAGGGGGCGCATCTTCACGGGCTCGAGGCGCTGAGCGTTCCGGCGGGGAAGCTGCACGCCGGCGCCTCGCCGTTCGCCGAGCTGATGGGAGAGGTGATGGCGACCGCCGAGCGGTTCGGTCACCGCCAGCACATCCAGCTGACCTGGCTGGCCGTCCGACGGTACGGGACCAGTGCGGCGGTCGATCTGGTCAGCGACGGCATCCAGCGGACCGCGCGCTATGCGGGTGCTCCGCAGAAGTACAACGCCACCGTCAGCCGGGCCTGGGTCGAAGTGGTGGGCCACCACGCCGGGCGGTCGGACACCGTCGACTTCAACGCGTTCGCCGACCGGAACCCCGCATTGTTCGACAAGAAGCTGCTCACCCGCTTCTACCGGTCCTCGACGCTGGCAAGCGATCTGGCCAGGCACGGCTGGGTCGAGCCGGACCTCGCTCCCTTCCCCTGGCAGCAAGCCGCCAGTTGAGACAGGGTCGACTCTTCGACCCTGTCCACCGGTTCCGGTCGACCAGCGTTCAAGAGGACCGCTAGGCATACGCCGGAGGGCTCTCGGTGACGACCACAGCCCGGGCAGGCTCGCCCGCCACCACCCACCAAGCCCACAACGACCACAGCCCGGGCAGGCCGCCTCGCCCGCTCTCAGTTCAGGCGGAAGACCACGGTGTCGTTGTCGAGGTCTTCGCGGCGGATGCCGAGGGCGTCCACCGGAACGTCGCCCGCGCGTTCCCATGGGGTGCCGGCGACCTGCTTGCGCAGCAGCAGCACCGTGGTGACCTGCTGTGTGCGGAGGTACTGGACGCTGGCCGCGTCCGGGAACGTCGCGACCGAGCGGCGCAGCTCGGACTGGCGCTGCGGGGCGAAGCCGCCGCTGCCGTTCGCGATCTGCTGGAAGCGGGTGCTGGACCAGAGCATGACGGTCTGGTCGGTCAGGGCCGCGGTCGGCAGGACCAGCATCGGCCCGGTGATCGTCCGCATCGCCGGTGGCTGTTCCGGCACGACCGGGTGCGCGACCGCGCTCCAGGACTCGACCAGCACGAGCAGCAGCGGAACGAAGGTCGCCAGGCGCAGCCACGGCCCCGGCCACGGCGGCATCCGGTGCGCGGCCAAGTGCTCGGCCCGCCGGACGAACTCGGCGACGGCCCCGGCGGCCAGAATCGCCAGCAGCAGTGTC
The DNA here is from genome assembly GCF_014205335.1 of Amorphoplanes digitatis. Classification (NCBI taxonomy): domain Bacteria; kingdom Bacillati; phylum Actinomycetota; class Actinomycetes; order Micromonosporales; family Micromonosporaceae; genus Actinoplanes; species Actinoplanes digitatis. The sequence continues at coordinate 8,873,020 of NZ_JACHNH010000001.1, forward strand.
ACCCAGAACATCAACCGGCCGGGGATCCGCACGCCGAACGAAGCGGGTAGGTGACCGAAGAGCGGCAGATAGGTCCAGCGGCCCTCGAAGAACGTGGAACCCAGCGTGAAGATCACGCCGACCACGACGGCGGTGAGCAGGAGCAGCCGCTGCCAGATGCGCCAGATGGAGAAGACCAGGCCGACAAGCGCGAGCGCATAGAGGACGAACCCCGGCAGCAGCGTCATCTCGGGCGGCCAGCCGAGCGACTCCCGGGCCACGGCGTGCGGGGCTCCCCAGATCCGTGATTCGGCCGGGCCGATCAGCAGGCTGCGGAGGGGCGGCGAGAAGAACCGGATCTCCGTCGCCGCGGGACCGTAGTCCGGCACCCGCAGGTAGGGCAGCGCGATGATGGCGCCCACGCCGACGAAGATCAGCATGCCCAGCCCGTCGGTGACCAGCAGCCGCCAGCCCAGCACCGGCCGCGGCGACCGGCGGCGCAGGCGACGGACCAGAACCGCGGCCGCGACGATCACGAAGATGAGGGCGAGCACGTACGCGAACGGCAGGCCGAGCGAGAAGCCGAGACCGAGCTGCCAGATCGCGACGAGCCAGCCCGCCGCGGCCCAGCCCACGTGCCGCCGATCCGGACGGAAGCCGTACCGCATGGACCAGCCGTGCCCGCGGGCGAGCATCGCCAGGGCCAGCGGGATGCCGCCCGCCGAGATGATGTCGAGGTGCCCCTCCTGGGCCAGCCGCCACGGCGCGTAGGCGAACGCGGCGGCGCCGACGATCGCCCCCGTGCGTCCGGCGCCGAGTTGCCGGATCAGGGCGTAGCCGCCGATGGTGAGCAGGGCGTGTGCGAGCACGAAGAGGATGTTGTAGCGCAGGACGGCCGCGAGCGGTCCCTCGCCGAGCATGCCGGCGGGCGCGTAGCCGAGCAGATGATCACCGAACGCGAAGCTGTACGGCTCGGGGAAATAGGCGTTCGCCTGCCAGAGCCGGGCCGGTTCGGTGATCAGGATGTGGCCCGCCCAGGAGACCTGCCATGCCTGCCGGGAGGGATCCCAGATGTCGTGCGGGAAGGTGTGCAGGGGGTAGCGCAGGGCCGGCCAGGTTACGAGCACGGCGAGCAGCAGCGAACCGTAGATGACCAGCGCGTATTCGTGGGTCAGGCCGCGGCCGACGGCACGGGCGGCGCGGCGGATCCGGCCCGGCCCTCGCTCGGAGGTCTGCGCGAACGCGGTCCAGGGGTCCGGCGGGGCGCCCGGCGGACGCAGCGACGGCAGCTTCGGCTTGCGCCGGCGGGTACCGGTCGCGCTCCCGGTGGCGTCTTGTGTTCCGGCCTTGGACTTGTCACCAGGCTTGGGCTCGGCGTCGTCCTTCCCGCCGGTCGCGGTCTCCGCGTCCGGGGTCGCGCCGGTCGCTTTAGCCTCGCCTGGGGCATCGCCCGGGACGGCGCCCTGTCCGGGGACCTCGGCAGACCTGGCCTCGGGCGCGGGCTTGCCGACCTTGGTCTCGCCGGCCTTCGTCGCCTCGGTCGCGGTCTCGTCAGCCCTGACCTCGCCGACTGCGGCCTCGCCGACCGTGGTCTCCCCAGCCTTGGTCACGCGGACCTTGGACTCCCCGGTTGCTGTGCTGCCGGCCTTGGTCTCGCTGGTCGTGGGTTTTCCGGGCTTGGTCTCGTGGCCCGCTGTCATTCCGGCGGCGGTCTTGAGGGCCGACTCTGTAGCGGCCGTCGCGCCGGCGCCGGTCGCCGGGCCGGGCTGGGCTCCGGGCCTGGCGTCTGTGGCCGGGGCCGGGGCCGGCGTCGAGCCGTTTGCGGGAAATTCGAGATCGGCCTGCGCGGCACCCGCCAAGGTGGACAGCCGTGCCGGTGCAGCCGGGTCCGCGGGTGGCGGAACCGCAGGCCGCAGAACGCTGGCAGCCGCAGATTCGGTCTTGGCGCCGAATCCCCTTCGAAGGCCTGCCCATCGCCGGACCCGCTTCGGCACCGGGGCGCCACCCTCGGACGCCCCAGCCACCGGCGCTCCAGCGGCCGGCGCTCCAGCGGCCGGCGCTCCAGCGGGCGGTTCAGGCTCGCCGAGCGGCGAGGTTCCGATGGGCGGTGTGGCCGCGGCGGGTGTCGCCGGTTTGGTGGGTGGTGTGGCTGCGGCAGGCGACCCTGACTCAATGGATGGTGCTGTTCCGGTCGGCGGCGCAGTCCCGGTGGGCGGTGCGGACTTGCTAGGCGGCGCAGACTCCGTGGGTTCGACGGCGAGAGCTGGCTCGCCGGTCGCGTCTCCAGTCGCGTCTCCAGTCGCGTCCCCGGGCGCGGTGGGACCGGGCGCGGTGGGACCGGGCGCGGTGGGACCGGGCGTGGTGGGATCAGGTGCAGTGGGACCGGGCGCGGCGTTTCCGGGTGCGGAGGGATCAGGCGCGGCGTTTCCGGGCGCGGCGTTTCCGGGCGCGGCGGGATCGGCGCCGGCCTGCGGCCGCTCGGTCGTCATGCTGCTCCCTCGTGAGGCTGGCTAGCTACCCGCCCTCTCGCGCAAGAGAGCGATGTCGGCGGCCTGGCCGTCCGCTCCGCCCGGCGTCTCGACGATCGCCGGGGCGCCCGCGGCGCGGATCGCCGCTACTACCAAGTCCGGGTCGATCTTGCCACTGCCGAGGTTGTCGTGTCGGTCCCGACCGGAATCGAAGCCGTCCTTCGAGTCGTTCGCGTGGATCAGGTCGACGCGGCCGGTGATGGACTTGACCCTGTCCACGATGTCGAGAAGCTCTTCGCCGCCGGCGTGCGCATGGCAGGTGTCCAGGCAGAATCCCGCCCCGAACTCGCCGACCGCGTCCCACAGCCGGGCCAGATTGTCGAAGCGGCGGGCCATCGCGTGGTTACCGCCCGCAGTGTTCTCGATCAGAACCGGCAGCGGCAGCCCACCTTCCTTCTCCAGGTAGGCAAAGGTTTTGCGCCAATTGTCGAATCCGACTGCCATGTCGTCACCGGCGTTGACGTGACCGCCGTGCACGATCAACCCCTTCGCACCAACCTCGGCCGCCGCGCGGGCGTGGGCGAGCAGCAGCTTGCGGCTGGGGATGCGGATCCGGTTGTTGAGCGTGGCCACATTGATCACGTATGGCGCGTGGATGTAAATGTCCACGTCGGACGCCTTGAGCGCGTCCGCGTCCGCGCGGGCCGCCGGCGTCTTCCAGTCCTGTGGATCGGCCAGGAAGAACTGGACAACGTCGGCTCCGCGAGCGGCGGCCTCGGCGAGGGGTTCGGCGGGATCGACATGGGCTCCGATGCGCATGGGTCCGAGCCTACGACGTCGGTACGACGGTTACCCGGCGTCGTGGTCCACACCTATACGCGTCACCGGGCTTGTCGGCGCGTCGTTAATCGAGGAGATCACACATACCTACGAACCGGTCTAAATCGGTCCGAGCAGGGAGATGGTGCATGTCTCGGCAAGTCCGACACCGTGTTACGGCGGTGGCTCTGGGTGGGCTTCTGCTCGGCGCCGCGCTGCTGACGACCGGAACGGCTAACGCCGACCAGGTCGAAGGTGGCGGCTGGCAGGTGGTCTTCGGGGGCGGAGGGGTGCTCGGCATCTCCTGCCAGTCCACGCCGTCCGTCGAGTCCATGATCGTGCCGGCGGAAGGCACGGTGCGTGTGGTGAACCGAACCGGTCACGGCGCGAAGTTGCTGCTCAACGGCGCGCCCAGCGGCCCGGTGCCGGAGAACGGCGCGACCGAGGTCGTCTTCCGTCGCGGTACCACCGCGGTCACCCTCGATCCGGACTGCGCGCTGAACGATCAGGCCACGCCCGTACTGGTCACGGCGTCGCCGTCGCAGGCGGCCAAGCCCGATCCGATCCCGGCGCCGATCGGCTCGGAGACCTCCGAGTCACCGTCCGCGCCGTCGCGCACCGGCACGCCCGCGGCCGCGGACGGCAACTCGTCCTTGCCCGATTCGGTCACGTCCGCCTCGCGGCCGCAGCGCCAGTCGACCACCCGCGCCGACCGGCCGGCCGAGGACCGGCACAGCGCCTCCCGGGCCGACGGCGCCGCGCAGGCTGCGCCGCAGGATGCCGCTGCCGCGAAAACCAAGGACAAAGCCGACCGCAACGGTACGGCGGGAGCGGTCGCCGCACCGACGTCTTCGGGTATGCCGCCCGGGGGCGAGGAGGCGACTTCCCGCGGCGTACCGGCGCTCGATTCGGCCTCGCCGGAGTATCAGAGCGGGCAGGCCCTGGACCTGCCGCCGGCGTACGCCGTAGCGGCGGAGCCGGTCGCGACGGTGCGGCCGATGTGGCCGTCGCGGCAGATCGGGCTGCTCGCCGTCATCGCGACGGTGTGTGTGGCGGGGGTCGCCGCAGGCGCAATCCGGGCAATTGTGTCGCAACGTGCATCTCGGGCATCTGTCGCGTAGACTTCTCGACAGATGCTCCGCGGGGCGCCCGTTCCAACCTCATCGGTGTGGTCGTTCCTCCCCAGGTCCCACCCAGCGAAAGCGGACCGGACGCCCCGCGGCTTCCACCTCGAAGGGCCTCGTTCACGGATGGGGCCCTTTTTGGCGTCCCCTCGCGCGCGGGTATGCTGGCTCGGTTCGCAGTGTGCCGACCGTGGGCGACGCCCACGGTCTTCTGCTGCGAGCGACACAAGACCTCCTGCCACGGAGAGACCGTGGCCGCTAAGCCCACAGGAGGTGAGAACGTCTTGCGTCATTACGAACTCATGGTGATCCTCGACCCCAGTCTCGAGGAGCGCACCGTAGCCCCGTCGCTCGACACGTACCTGAACGTGATCCGCACCGCGGGTGGTTCGGTCGAGAAGCTCGATGTGTGGGGTCGTCGCCGGCTCTCCTTCGAGATCAACAAGAAGGCCGAGGGCATCTACGCCGTCGTCGATCTGCAGGCGACGCCGGAGGCCGTGGCTGAGCTGGACCGTCAGCTCCGGCTCAACGAGTCGATCCTGCGTACCAAGGTCATCCGGCCGGAGACCCGCTGACAGTCGTTTTTGTCAGGGGGCTCTGGGAGCCTCCTTACAGAAACGCATGAAGCGGCGAGGAGAAGATCATGGCAGGAGAAACCACCATCACGGTCGTCGGCAATTTGACCGACGACCCTGAGCTTCGCTTCACCCCTTCGGGGGCGGCGGTCGCCAAGTTCCGCATCGCTTCGACGCCGCGGACGATGGACCGGCAGTCGGGCGAATGGAAAGACGGCGAGCCACTCTTCCTTGCGTGCAACGTCTGGCGTGACGCCGCCGAGCACGTCGCCGAGTCGCTGCAGCGTGGCGCTCGGGTGATCGTGCAGGGTCGGCTGCGCCAGCGGTCTTACGAGACCCGCGAGGGCGAGAAGCGCACCGTCTATGAGCTCGAGGTCGACGAGATCGGCCCATCCCTGCGCTACGCCACGGCGAAGGTGCAGAAGATGTCCCGGTCCGGAGGAGGCGGTGGGGGCGGCTTCGGCGCCTCCGGCGGCGGTGGTGGCAACCGGCAGCCCAGCAACAACAGCGGCGGCGGAGGCGGCAACAACTTCGACGACCCCTGGGCGACGGCGGCCCCGGCCTCCACTGGCGGTGCCCGTTCGGGCGGCGCCGGCAACAACTCCTCGTTCGACGACGAGCCACCTTTCTGAGCCCGACGGGCTTCTTGATTTCAGGAGTAAGAGCTATGGCTAAGGCTGCGGCACTTCGCAAGCCGAAGAAGAAGGTGAACCCGCTCGACAAGGACGGGATCACCTACATCGACTACAAGGACACCGCGCTGCTGCGGAAGTTCATCTCGGACCGCGGCAAGATCCGCGCTCGGCGGGTCACCGGCGTGACCTCCCAGCAGCAGCGGCAGATCGCCCGCGCGGTCAAGAACGCCCGTGAGATGGCGCTCCTGCCGTACACGGCCACGGCGCGCTGAGGGGAGGCACCGAAATGAAGATCATCCTCACTCAGGAGGTGTCGGGCCTCGGCACCCCCGGCGACATCGTCGAGGTCAAGAACGGCTACGGCCGCAACTACCTGCTTCCGCAGGGCTTCGCGATTCCGTGGACCAAGGGCGCCGAGAAGCAGGTCACGGTCATCAAGCGGGCCCGCAACGCCCGCGAGATCCGCGACCTGGGCCAGGCCAACGAGGTCAAGGGCCAGCTCGAGGGCCTCAAGGTCACCCTGACGGCGCGTTCCGGCAACGGCGGCCGCCTGTTCGGGTCGATCACCCCGGCCGAGATCGTCGACGCGGTGAAGTCCGCGGGCGGTCCGTCCCTGGACCGGCGCCGCCTCGAGCTGCCGGGCCACATCAAGACCACGGGCGCTTACAAGGTCCAGGTCAAGCTGCACCCCGAGGTGACCGCGACGTTCCCGGTGAACGTCGTCGGCTCCAAGTAACACGGCTCACGAGAAGCGCGCCGGCCCCCAGGGCCGGCGCGCTTCTTCGTTTGTCGGGGGATTTGCTCGTCAGCTGAGCGACTGACCGGTGATGGCCGAGTTAAGGACGGTGGCAAGGCCGCCGCCCATCACGGCCGCCGCGAGACCGACGCTGGCGGCCTTCCACGAGCCGCTTGCCCGCCGCAGACCCACCGCGACGAGCATGCTCAGCACCAGCGACAGCCCGAACAGCGGTGCGCCGTCGAGCAGGGTATCCAGGGCGTGTGCCTGCTGACCGCGGTTGAGCACCAGCATGTAGAGGACCACGAGCACGACCGGCACGCCGTACCAGGCGGCGGTGTAACCCACCGCGGCGAGCGGACCGCCGGTGTCCTCCTCCACGTCCTCGTCGGGCTCGAGAAGATCGTTCTGCCGCGCCGCGGGCGACAGCAGCGTGCTGACCGGGCGTCGCTCGTAGGTGCCGGCGGCCGGAGAGACCACGCCGCGCGGCGGCCAGGTCGTGTCCGGCGGATCCTGCCAGCGAGCCCCGGTGCGTTGAATGATCTCCGTGGCGCCCTCGGACGCCGAGTTGGCGGCGGGCACCTTGACCGACGCCGCGACGCCGCCCTTGAACGGCACGAAGCCGGATGTGCTGATCCGCCGCGACTCGCCGTCGGCCAGATCGCCGCCGGACTGGAGCTCGCGCCGCCAGTCACCGGTGTTGCCCTCGCGATAGGACGCCGAGCCGGTCGACGTGTCCTCGCGCCCGGCCTGCTGCCAGGGTGCGGGCTCGGTCCGTTGCCCGAACGGGTCGATACCGTTGGCGGGCAGCGGCGGTTCGCCCTGTTCGGCGCGGAGCTGGCTGCGCCAGTCTGCGGGCTCGGTCTGCTGCCCGAACGGGTCGATACCGTTGGCGGGCAGCGGCGGTTCGCCCTGTTCGGCGCGGAGCTGGCTGCGCCAGTCGGCGGAACGGGCCTCGGCCTGCGCCTCGGCGCGCCAGGCACCGGGCTTGGCCGAGACCGGCCGGGTCGGCGACTGAGTCGCCGGCGCGGGCGGCGCCGATGCGGGCGCGTCGGCGTCCTGCCGCCACCCGCCCGGTTGCGCCGAGATCGGCCGGTCATCGTCACTCCACCGGTCGTCCGGCCGCGCCGCTTCAGGCCGATCGTCCTCGCGCTGCCAGCCGGCCGATCGTGCGGCCGTCGGCTGGTCGTCGCGCTGTCGGCCGGCCGATCGTGCGGCCGCGGGGCGGTCGTCGAGCTCCCGGCGGGCCGGCGGCCGGGCGGGCGCGGATCGGGCGGTGTCGCCGCGCCGGTCGTCCGGCAGCGCCGAAACGGGCCTGACCGCGTCGCGCGACCGTGGCTCGGGCTGGGCCGAGACGGGCTCGTCCGCCTCGGACTCCCAGGTCGACGGCTGGGCCGAGATCGGCATGTTCGCTTCACGCTGGCGGGAGACCGGCCGGGTCGGCCCGTCGCCGTCGAGCCGCCAGACCTCGGGATCGAGCGGCGGCTCGCCGCCGGCCGTCAACTGGAGTCGCGCACGACCCGGCTCCGCCGCGCTCCGACGCCCGCCGCCGTTCGCGGCGGACTGCTCGCCGCGCCGCCGCGCAGACTCGTCGCGTCGTGCGACCGCTTCGCTGCTCTCGATGGCAGCGCGTCGCCCGCCGCCACCTCCGCGGGGACGAGGGTCTCGGTCGTCGTCCTCGTCGTCGTCGTCCTCGAGCTCTTCGCGATGCCACTGGCCGGTGTCGCTGTCCCGCAGCCAGACGTCCGACTCCGGGTCGCGGTGCCACTGGCCGGACTCCAGCTCACCCTTCCAGCTGGTGTCGCGCTGGCCGCGCCGGCCGCCGTAGTCGCGCTGGGTATCCGGACCACGGTCGAACTCCGGCCTGCGGGGCCCTCCGGGGCCGCGCTGGGCATCCAGGCCGCGCGGCATGCCACCGCTGCGCTGCCCTTCGACGCTGCGCCGCGGTTCGGGGCCACGCGGCATGCTCCCGCCACGCCGGCCCTCCCCGCCGCGCTGCGGCGGCGCCTCGACGTCGCGCGGTTCCGCGCCGCGCCGGGGTGCGGCGCCACGCCGGGGCTCCGGGCCGCGGAACGCCTCGGGGTCGCGGCGGGGTTCCGCGCCGCGCTGCGCGCCGGGCCAACGCTCCAGCTCGCCGCCGCGCCGGGGCTCCTGGCCGGGGTACCCGTCCGGCGGCCGCGGGTCGGCGTCGCGCTGCCGCGAGCCGCCGCCGGACCGGCTGATCGGCCGGGTCTCCTCGTCGCGCTGCCATGAGCCGGTGTCCGTGCGGCCGTTGGGCCGTCCGCCGGGTTCGGGTTCGCGCTGCCATGAGCCGGTGTCCGTGCGGTTACCGGATCGTCCGCCGGGTTCGGGTTCGCGTTGCCACGAGCCGGTGTCCGTGCGGCTACCGGATCGTCCGCCGGGTTCGGGTTCGCGTTGCCATGAGCCGGTGTCCGTGCGGCCGTTGGGCCGTCCGCCTGGTTCGGGTTCGCGCTGCCACGAGCCGGTGTCGGTCCGGCCGTTGGGCCGTCCGCCTGGTTCGGGCTCGCGCTGCCATGAGCCTGTGTCGCGTCGTCCGCCTGGTTCGGGTTCGCGTTGCCATGAGCCGGTGTCCGTGCGGCCGTTGGGCCGTCCGCCTGGTTCGGGTTCGCGCTGCCACGAGCCGGTGTCGGTCCGGCCGTTGGGCCGTCCGCCTGGTTCGGGCTCGCGCTGCCATGAGCCTGTGTCGCGTCGGGCGCCGGGTTCGGCCTCGCGCTGCCATGAGCCGGTGTCCGTGCGGCCGTTGGGCCGTCCGCCTGGTTCGGGCTCGCGCTGCCATGAGCCCGTGTCGGTCCGGCCGGCCGGCCGGCTCTCGATCTCGGGCCGTCCGCCGATCTGGAGGCGCCCGCCGTTCTCCTGCCCGTTCTGCCGGGAGCCGGTGTCGATCCGCCGCTGACGGCCGCCGACCTCGGGTTCGCGCTGCCAGGAGCCCGTGTCACCGCGGCCCGGCCGGTCCCCGTTGCTCGCGCCGCTCTCGCGCTGCCAGCTGCTGGTGTCGGAGCGGCTCTGCCAACCGGCCGCATCGCGGTCGCGAGGTTGCAGGGGCAGCGGGATGACGCCGGTCTCCGCGGCGCTCTGCGCCCACGGGTCCACCGGCGGACCGGGCTCGGGATCGCGTCGCCACGAGCCGGTGTCACGCCAGCCGTCGGCGCGTGCCTCGCCGGCCCGCGCCTCGTCGCCGCTGCGCCAGCCCTCGGCGGGCGAGGAACTGCGCCAGCTGTCGGTGCGCTGGTCGGGGCGTGCCTCGTCGCCGCTGCGCCAGCCGTTCGTCGCCGGCGGGCTGCTCTGCCAGCTGTTCGTCGTCGTGCTCGTGCGCCAGCCGTCGGTGGCCGGCGGCTCCGGGGTGCTCCGTCGCCAGCTCGGCTCGGTCGAACCCGGATCCTGGAAGGCGGGCATGCTGCCGGTGTCGGTGTGACCCGCCCAGTTGTCGGCTTCCGTCCGGCCGCTCCAGCCCGTACCCCCGCTGGTCCGGGATCCGACGTCGGGCGCGCGACGGCGCCCGCCCTGCGCCGTGCCGTCGCCCAGGCCCGCCTGGCCGGCGGCCGACTCGCGGCGCCACGCCGCGCGGTCGTCCTCGCGGACGAGGTGGCGGCCGTCGTCGATCGGCGTCGACCAGCTTCCCTGGTACGGCGTGGCCGGCGCCGCCGGCCGGCTCTGCCCCGGCGCCTCGGGGCCGGGGCGGGTGGTCTCGGTGAACTGCTGCCAGCTCGGGCGGCTGTCCCAGGACGGGCGGCGCTCGGGCTCGCGCTGCCGCGGTGCGTCGGCGGGCTGCCAGGTCGTGGTCGGATCGGTGAACTGCTGCCAGGTCGGCCGGTCCTCGGTGCGCGGCGCCTCCCACGGCGGGGTCGTGCTCGGCGGACCGCTCTGCCACGAATCCGCGGGCCGCTGCTGCCAGGACGGCGCCGCGTCGGCCGGCCGCTGCTGCCAGGACGGGGTGGCGTCCGCGGGCGGCTGCTGCCAGGACGGCGTGGCGTCCGCCGGCTGCCAGGTCGGCGTGCCGTTGGAGGTCTGGTCGTCGGTCTGCGGGGTCGGCCAGGCGGTGCTGGAGATGGCCGGCAGCCGCGTGGGCGCCTCGGTCTGCGGCGGGAGGCTGTCGGCGTCGTCGCCCTGCCATGCCTCGGTCGTCGTACGCCAGCCGTGCGAGCCCGACGCGGAACGCCACTCGGTGGTCTGCCGCCAGCGGGCACTCTCCGTAGTGGCGCGCCACTCGGAGGTCTGCGTGCGCCAGCCGACGCCGTCCGCGGGCAGAACGGGCCGGCCGGTCGCCGCGACATCGGACCAGCGACTCAGCGTTCCGGACTGCTCACCCGACGAAGTTTCGGGGTTTTGTGCCCAGGCGTCCGCGCGCAACGACCAGGCGACCGCCTCGGGAATCGGCTGCATGCTGCCAGTGTCGGCGGGCGATCCGGTGCCCCAGACGGTGGCCCCAGGCCTCGCAATCTCGGACGAATCGGGATCATCCGGGCGGTCTGTGGGTGTCCAGGACCCCGGCGCGCTCCTTTCGCGCGGCAGGCGGGCGCCGTAGTCCCAATCCCGTTGGTCCACGGGAAAAGCGTGACGTGCATCCGACCGATCTGCAACGCCCTGGAGCGACGGCTTGGTCACGGAGCCCAGCTTTTTATCTCTCCACACGCTGGGGACGACAAATCTGCAGGTAGCCAAGGCGCGTCCGGCGGCATCCCCAGGCGTTGTACACAGGCTGTGCACAGGGCCGCGCACAGGCCTGGGCTACTTGTCCACAGGTTGTCCCGAGGCTCGTCCACCGGCGCTCTTGGGTCTGTGACGTGCGGCTTCGTATGGTTACCCGCGCCGGATCATGTCCTCGTCCGGGCACGTGCCGAAATTTTTTGCGAATTTGTGGTCCCGGTCACCCGAGCGAGGGCGGGGATCACCCGAAAGTGTCGTACCCGGACTGTTCGATCACGGCAGAACGACGATGAAGGGTTAGGTCGGCATGTCGATCACCGACGACGCACGACCGGAGTCCCGGCCGCAGTCATCGCCAGGGGACAAGGCCCCAGGTGGCCGCCCGCCCGGCGCAGGCGGTCCGCCGCATACCGGCGGCTTCGACAAGTCCCCACCGCAGGACATCGCGGCCGAGCAGAGCGTGCTCGGCGGCATGCTGCTTTCCAAGGACGCCATCGCCGATGTCGTCGAGATCCTCAAGTCGCACGACTTCTATCGCCCGGTCCACGCCACCGTCTTCGACACGATCCTCGAGCTCTACGGGCGAGGCGAGCCGGCCGACGGCGTCACCGTGGCGGCGGCGCTCTCCGACTCGGGCGACCTGCAACGCATCGGCGGCGTGCCCTACCTGCACACCCTCATCGAGAGCGTGCCGACCGCGGCCAACGCCGCCTACTACGCCCGCATCGTCTCCGAGCGCGCCGTGCTGCGCCGCCTCGTCGAGGCGGGCACCAGGATCACCCAGCTCGGCTACGGCACGGGCGGCAACGGCGGCATGGACGTCGACGACATCGTCGACCTGGCACAGCAGGCCGTCTACGACGTGACCGAGCGGCGGGTCAGCGAGGACTTCGCGGTCCTGGCCGACATGCTTCAGCCGACGCTGGACGAGATCGAGGCGGTCGGCGCCACCAACGGCATGATGACCGGCGTCCCGACGGGCTTCTCCGACCTGGACCGCCTGCTCAACGGCCTGCACGCCGGCCAGCTGATCATCGTGGCCGGCCGACCCGGCCTCGGCAAGTCGACGGCGTCGATGGACTTCGCCCGCAACGCGGCCATCCGGTCCAACTGCGCCAGCGCCATCTTCTCCCTGGAAATGAGCAAGATCGAGATCGTGATGCGGCTCCTGTCGGCCGAGGCCCGCGTCCCGCTGCACGTCCTGCGCTCGGGCCAGCTCTCCGACGACGACTGGACCAAGCTGGCCCGCCGGATGGGCGAGATCAGCGAGGCCCCGATCTTCGTCGACGACACCCCCAGCATGAACCTGATGGAGATCCGGGCGAAGGCCCGCCGCCTCAAGCAACGCCACAACCTGAAGCTGATCGTGGTCGACTACCTCCAGCTGATGTCCTCGCCGAAAAAGACGGAGAGCCGCCAGCAGGAGGTCGCGGAGCTGTCCCGAGGCCTGAAGCTGCTGGCCAAGGAGGTCGAGTGCCCGGTGATCGCGGTCAGCCAGCTGAACCGTGGCCCGGAACAACGCACGGACAAGCGCCCTCAGCTGTCCGACCTGCGTGAGTCCGGCTCGATCGAGCAGGACGCCGACGTGGTGATCCTGCTGCACCGCGACGACTACTACGACAAGGAGTCACCGCGGGCGGGCGAGGCGGACTTCATCGTGGCCAAGCACCGAAACGGCCCGACGGACACGGTGACGGTGGCGGCCCAGCTACACCTGTCCCGCTTCGTCGACATGGCGATCGTCTAGCGATGTCCGGCCGGGCTCAGGCCCGGCGTTGCACGCGAGATCGGTGAGCAGCCGTTAGATTTGCGGCTGCTCACCGGTATCGAGAAACGCCTCGGCGGGTCACCTCTGCCGAGTCCTTCGACTTCAGGAACGCCTGACAGGCGAGTCCGGCCTACTCGTGGCCGGCGTCTGGAGGGTCCTCGCCCGGCCGGGAATCGCGTCCCTCCGCCGGCGGCGTTACGCCCGGGGCGGGCCGTACGTCCAGCCCATCCGTTCGCCCTCCTCGCACAGCCTCATCAGGCTCGCCTCGGTCGGAAGGTCGGCCCGCAGCACGTCCCGTGCGATCTCTTCCGCCGTCGGACGGTCGATCACCTGGACCCGGTCCTGTAGCTGGTCGTCGTAGATGAAGCGAACCGCCAGGCCCGGTGCGTAAATCCATGCCTTCCGGGGGACGCTCCACAGGACCGCCTGGAGAGGGCGAGCCACGTCGATGTGGTGGGCCACCATGCTCGTTATCGTGCCCGACTCGTCCGACTTCAGGATCGTCCGATAGGCGAACTCCGTGCCGGTCATCATCCAGTTCCGATCTACTGGTGCCGAAGACGTCGTCCTGAGTGAGCGCATGTCTGTCCAGAATCTCCTGGAAGGGTACTCGACTCGAGGCCAGCCGATTCCACTCGTCCGAATGCTTCGCAATCCATGTCCCGAAGCTGGTGTCGACAGTTTTCATCGGCCCGAGCCGCTCGACATCGGTGGGCTGATGGGTAGCAATTTCGGCGCGTTTGTTGACCGCTAGCACCCGCAGGAAGGCGTCGACCCGGGACTCAAACGGGGCCAGCGGAAACCGAATCACCTCGTACAGTCGATGTGTTTTCTTTCCGATTTCCCACGAAAGTGCTGTTGGGAACTGGAGCTCGAATTTGGCGCCGGACGGGTCGGTCACCGTCACGTTAAGGCCGTTGTGCCGGCCGCCGCCCTGCCAGAAGTTGACCATCCTGCCCGGTCGGTAGCCCAAACCCCGGAGCGCATCGAAGATCGCCTGGACGGTGGCTGTGTATTCGGCGTCGGATATCTGGAACGAGAACCGGACCCGATCCTTGGCGCCGGCCAGGAACTCGTCCAGATCGGACCCTTCCGTCTCGACCTGCTCCAGGTATGCACGTCCGAGGGACTCCCAGGTCTTGCAGGAGTGCTCGGTGCCCACAAGCTTCGGCGGCGGAACAGCGTCGGCCAGCTCGTTCTCGATGCCGCGCAGATCGACAAGCACCCGCGCCGCGACAATCCGAGCGTCTTCGACCGAGGCCGCGATCCTGGCCGTCTCGTGGGGCGGAAGCCGATCCAGCATGCGCCGTTCGGCGGTTTTAAGATCGAAGTCGTCGACGGTCAGGGATGTGGTGAGGCCGCCCGGGGTGGGCCGAACTGCCAGCCCATCTGCTCGCCCTCCTCGCACATCTTCCGCAGGGTCGCCTCGTTCGGCAGTTCCGTGCCCAGCGTCTCCCGGGCGATCCGTTCCGCCGCCGCCCGATCGATCACCTGCGTCCGGTCCTGGTACTTGTCGTCGTACAGCATCGGGACCGCCAGCGCCGGGGCGTAGATCCAGGCCTTCCGGGGTGCGCTCCAGATCACCGCCTGGAACGGCTCGTCCAGCCGGGCCTGGTAGGCGATCAGGCTGGTTATCGCGCCCGACTGGTCGGACTTCAGAACCGCCTGATAGTCGAATTTCTCGTCGGCCATCTCCGTCATCCGATCTGGTGCCAGGGAGTACTTCGTCAAGGGTCAGGCCGTATTGGTCGAGCGCCTCCTCGACGGACATGCCCCGCCGATCGAGATCCCGAGCATACGTTCCCCAGGCGGCGGGTTCGTCGGCGATGAATCGTTCGAGGGTGGTGTCCACCGTCTTGTCTATCGGCAGCCGGTCCAGCCCTTCCGGCTGGTGCGCCGCGACATCCCTCTCCTTGTTCAACGCCAGCATCCGCAGGAAGGCGTCCACGCGCAGACGGGCCGGCTCGCGCTTCAGGCGCAGGGTCTCGTAGTCAGGGTGGGTGTCATCGCCGATGCTCAGCGATAGCGCGGTCGGAAATTGCAGCTCGAACACGAAGCCCGCGGCATCCCGCAACGTGACGTTCAGTCCGTTGTGGCGGCCTCCGCCACCCCAGAAGTTGACGATGCGGTCCGTCTGAAAGCCCAGTTCCCCGAGCCTGCCGAGCACCGATTCGACGGCGTCGACATATCCCTCCTCGCTCAACCGCACGGAGAACCGGACGCGGTCCTTCACCCCTTGCAGGAACTCGGAAACGTCGAGGACCTCGAACTCCGACTCGACGGCGAAGGTGCGCGCCAGGGAGTCGGCCGTCTTGACCCGATGCTCTTCGCGCACCACTTCCATAGCCGGCTGACCGCCGCCGGCGTTCAACTCCGCGACGACCTGGTGAAGCTGAGCGGAGATGCGCTCCGCCACGGGCTCCACCGCGTGAACGGCCGCCTCGATGGCCTGGCGATCCTCGGGGGGAATTGCCGGGCCGGTGCCGGTCGGGGCCAGGGACGCGCGGCTCCACAGGCCCGGCTGGTGGTAGGGCAGGGGTGCCGGTTCGCCCCGGCCGTTGACGACGACCGCGTCCATCGACACGACGTTGCCGTCGTTGGTTCGGCCGGTGTGGGTGTAGAGGGGGGTGTCCTGTGACAGGCGGCCGGTCTGGGGATCCAGGAACAGGATCGTGCCGCCCTGGTTGACCGCCGCCCAGGCGTGTGCCGTTCCGCCTTCGGAGTCCGTGACGATGACGGCGAACGCGCCGTGGCCCGAGTTGTACAGGTGGTTGTGCAGGTTGGTCATCGCCTTGTCGACCGCCTGCTTGGCCTGCGGATGGTTCAGGCCACCGACGTACGGGCACAGCCCCTGGAACTCGGCGCCCATCGTGTCTTCGATCCGCGTGAGCCCGTCGACCTCCGCGCCCAGCGGCCTGGTCGGGTCGCCCTGTGCGTACGAGTCGAAGGTTCGTGGCGCCGAAACGCGGGGGCGGCCATGCAGGTATGTGTCGAACAGCGCGAGCACGCCGTCGACGCAGTTGATCCCGCGGGTGGGGTCCGCCTGCGGTCCGCCGTCGTTCGCCAGTCCGAACCACTCGCCGATCCGCGGATCGGCCAGTCGCGACACCCTGCCGTTTGCGTCTCGCGGCATGGCGTTTTCCAGGTCACGCTGGTGTACGGCCAGCGGCGCACGCAGGCCGCCCCGCCGGCCGTACGGCCGGCCGTGCTCGACCGGCGGCGGGATGTCGGTGCCGGACAGCGCCGACCGGTCGCCGGTTTCCACCGCGCCGACCGCCATGGTGCCGACGTCGTCGTTGATCCGGAACCAGTCGGCGGGCTCGATCTCGACCCGGGCGGGCGCGAGGTCCCCGGCGAGCACCGACTCGGCCCGGGTCTCCAGTGACGCGGCGTCCTCGCTGGTGAGTCGTGCCTCGGCGCGCAGATGATCGCCCCGGAGGGTGGCGCCGGCGGCCAGGGCGGTGTCCGCCTGCCGGCCGAGTTCGAGCACCCTGGCGCGCCGGTCGTCGGCGATCCGCATCAGGTAGTCGGCGTAGTCGGCGCGCCGGTTCTCCTCGTGGGTCGTCCTGGCGTGCTCCAGGTACCCGCGGTACGAGCGGCGTTCCCGGGCGTCGAGCCCGGCCCGCCGCAGCCGCTCCGCCCGCACCGAGGGCCCGGATCCGAAGGCCTGGTCGAACGCGGTCTCGGATGCGGCGGCCTCCCGCGCGATCCCCGAGGACACCGAGGACCCGTCACGGGGCGCGAGCGCCTCGGCGATGCGGTCGACCGGGGCCGGCCTGGGCTCGAGGGCCTCCGCGATCCGGTCGACCGGCTGCCGCGGCGACGGAATCGGGCGGGGCCGGGGAGCCGGCTCCGGCCTCGGCGGGATCGGGTCGGGGCGGGGCGCGGGCTCGGGCCGCGGGTTCGGCTCGGGTGGCGTCGGCTCGGGCGGCGGGTGTGGCTCGGGACGCTCGGCGTGGGTCCGCCGGTCGGTCGGCGAAGAGTCCGATAGCCGCTCCGGGCCGACGTCCGGCCCGTCCCGGTACGCCGCCGAGTAGTAGATCGGCGTCGGCCGCGGCGGCGGAGGCGGCAGCGTCGTCTGCCGTGGCCGCCAGGTCCCGTCCGGGCGGTCCAGGAACGGCATCGGGATGCCCTGGCCGCTCACGACCAGCGCGTCCATGGCCACCACGTTGCCGGGATCCGGCCATCCGCGGTGGCCGTACAGCGGCTGCGACTCGGTCACCAGGCCCGACTGCGGGTCGACGAACAGGATCTCGCCGTTCTGGTTCACCGCCGCCCAGGAGTGCGCCGAACCGCCCTCCCACGCGTTCACCAGGAACGCGAACGAACCGTGGCCGCCGGCCAGCAGCTGGGCCGACACGTCCGCCAGCGCCCGGTCGACCCGCCGCCGCGCCTCGGCGGGTTCCTCGCCGGCGACCATCGGGCACAGCGACTGGAGCCGTCCGCCGGTCGCGTGTTCGACCCGCTCCAGCCCGATCTCCTCGCCGTACATCGGCCTTTGCGGGTCTCCCTCGCTGTAGGCGTCGAAGGTCCGCGGCGCGGAGACCCGTGGCCGCCCGTGCATGTAGGTGTCGAAGAACGACAGCACGCAATCCTGACAATTGATGCCGCGCGTCGGATCGGCCTGCGCCCCGCCGTCGTTCACCAGCCGGAAGTACGGTGCCCGCGGATCCGCGAGCCGCACCGGACCACCGTTTCGGTCCCGTGGCATGGCGTCTTCGAGCTCGGCCTGGTGCCGGGCGAGGGGCGGGCGCAGGCCGGCCCAGGACCCGTACCGTCTGGTCCGGTCGATGGACGGCGGATGGTCGCTGTCGGTGAGCATCGACCGGTCGCCGGCCGACAGGCCGCCCAGCGCGAGGTGCCCGCGATCCTCGTTGGCGCGGTGCCACTCGTGCGGTGCGATCTCGACCGACGAACCGGGCGGCGGCACCCAGTTCGGGTCCCTCAGGGCCGCGGCCTGCGCGTCAGCCCGTTCGGCATCCGCGATCGCCAGGTCGACACCGGCCCTGAAGTAGGCCGCCATGCCCGGGTCGAGCTTCAGGAACCGTGCGACCCGGGCGGATCGCCGCGCCCTTCGAGCCCGTTGCCGCGCACTCTCCGCTTTCCCCTCGAAGTACTCCAGGGCATCGGTTCGCCGCGCCCGCGCGTGGGCCAGGCGTAGTTCCCGCGCATGCCGGATATAACCGTCCACCTCGGGCGAAACCCCCGCGGCCTCCGGCGCGGACACCCTTCCACCGGGCGGCCCGGCGAGGAGAACCGCCGGGTCAACCCCCGATGACGG
Source organism: Amorphoplanes digitatis (assembly GCF_014205335.1). Taxonomy (NCBI): domain Bacteria; kingdom Bacillati; phylum Actinomycetota; class Actinomycetes; order Micromonosporales; family Micromonosporaceae; genus Actinoplanes; species Actinoplanes digitatis. The sequence goes on from NZ_JACHNH010000001.1 coordinate 8,891,070, forward strand.
TACGTCCGCAGCACCGTCCCGAGGCCCGCCGTCCCCACCGGGCGCCCCACCGTGTGGCGGTCGCGGGGGAGCGGCACCACCGGGTTCGGCCCGCACCGGAACCATGCCGGCGCCAAGCCCGCCGACCGCGGGCACCCCGGTATCGAAGAGGCTGGCAGGAGGCACCCCGCCGCGCACGAACCCGGCCGACGTTCCGGCCCCGCCCGGACCCGGCGCGGCGAGACTCTCGGCCGGCGGCGTGGTTCGGGCTGCGTCGGTATCCGACGGGGTAAGGCCCGTTCCGGACCCGCCCGGAGTGACAGCGGGCCTGGTCCCGAGGTCAGTGGGGTTCGGCCTGGTTCCAAAGTCAGTGGGGTTTGGCCTGGTCCCGGGACTAGTGGGGTCTGGCCTGGTCCCAGGGCTAGTCAGGTCTGGCCTGGTCCCGGGGGTAGCGAGATCCGGCCGAGTCTCGGGAGTAGCGAGATTCGGCCCAGCCGCCGGGGCGATGGGGTTCGGCCCGGTCCCGGGAGCAGCCGGGTTCGGCCCAGCCCTGGGAGGAGTGTGGGTCGGCCCGGTCGTGGGAGGAGTGTGGGTAGACCCGGTCGTGGGAGGTGTGTGGGTCGGCCCGGTTGCTGGGGCGACGAGGCTTGGCCCGGCGCCGGGAGGAGCGGGCGTCGGCCCGGTCCCGGGCGATGTGTGGTCGGTCCCGAACGGCGACCAAGGACTGAGCGCCGCTCCCGAATTTCCGAGACCGAACAGCCCAGATCCCGCAGGCCCGGCGACGGCGGGTCCGGCCGGAGCGGATCCGGCGACGGTCGGCCCGGGCGGCAAGGATCCGGCGGCGGAGGGCTCGGCAGGCACCGTCCCGGCGACGGCGGGCCCAGGCGGCAGAGATCCGACGGTGGTTGGCTCGGCGGACACCGTTCCGGCAATGGTCGGTCCGGACGGCGAAGGTCCGGCGGCAGCGGTGGGGTCGGCGGACACCGTTCCAGCGACGGTCGGTCCGGACGGCGAAGATCCGGCGGCAGTGGAGGGGTCGGCACGCACCGTTTCAGCGACCGAGAGGACAGAGGTCGTCGGGCCATCGGCGGACGTCGAGGTCCCGGCGGACCCCGAGGTCCCGGCCGACCCCGAGGAGAGCCCGGCGCCGGAGTCCTGCGCCGACCCCGACAGGCCGGACCCGTCAGCGCCCACCGCCGAGAAGCCGGCCCCGGCGAGGTTCCCGCCCGCCGGCCCACCCGAAGAGTCCGGCAGCGCACGCGACGCGGGATCTGAAGAAATTGACGACGCCCCGGACCCAGGAACCGCAGCATCTGCCGAAACGGGCACCGCCCCGGCGCCGGACTCCACCGGCCCAGCCTCAGGCCCGGCGAGTCCAGCCGGCACAGTGGACGAACCGGGCACCTTCAGATCGCCGACCCGATCGGCCAGCCCGCCGGTGAAGCTCGTCGATGCCCCGCCCAGTACCGCCCCGCCGGCCCCCGAGCTGGCCGACTTCGCCACGCTCTCGAGATCCGGCAGATCACCACTGACCGCGGCCCCACCGAACTCCCCCAGCACCTCGGCGCCGACACCCCGGGCCACCCCGCCATGGTGCTGCCCACGCCCGATCCCGGCCCCGCCGGCCGCGGCTCCCCCGGCGAATCCGCCGGCCGCGGACATGCCCAGATCGCGGGCGTCGATCCCGTCGGCACGCCCGGTCGAGTTCTGATAGAGCTGGATTCCACCGCTGGTCGCGAACTCCTCCCGGGCCTCGTCAAGCCCTTCCCGCAGCCCCTCCCGGCCGAGCTTCGTCAGGCCGGCCCTGCTGGTGAGCTGCCGGGTCGCCCGCTCGCCCGCCTCCTTCAGCGTCTTCTTGATCGCCTTCTTGCTCATCTGCTCGATCAGGCGCTTGAAGATCTGCTGGATCGCGATCCGGGTGGCCGCGATGAGCCCGCCCGCCGCCGGCGACGCCGCGCCCAGCGTCAGGGCCACCGCGACGGCCATGCCGATCAGCTCGATCAGGAACAGTCCGATCTCGATCCAGGCCTCGAGCTTGGCCCCCTCGATGTCGCAGCCGCACTCCTCGACGAGTCTTCCCAGCTCGTCGGCGATCGCGAGCAGCGAGTTGAGCGGCGCGTCGTCGTCGCCGGCGACCCGCTGCCACGCGCCGCTGAACGCCTGCGCGCCGGTGCCGCCGTAGGCCGACAGCACCTGGGCGGCGGCGTCGTGCGCCTCGCCGCGGGGCTCCGCCAGCCGGCCGGCGATCGCGTACCAGCGGTCGGCGACGTCCCAGGTGGCCTTCTCGTCGCCCTCCGGCCAGTCGAAGCCCACCACCCACTCGAGCGCCTCGTACGCCCACTGCGGCACGTCGAACGGGCAGTAGTCCAGCGGGTGCGGTATCGGGCTGGGCAGGACGGTCACGAGCGTTTCCTGTACGCCCGTTCCACCCGTACGGATGCATGGTGATCCGTTTGCGTGGCCTCGCGGACGGCCTCGGCCACCGCGTCGCCAAGGCCTTCGACGTAGCCGCCGAGCTTCTCCCAGGCCTCGAGCACCTGCTGCTCGATCGGGCGGTAGTTGTTCTCGAAGGCCTGGCCGATGTCGTCGGTGCCCCACGGGCGGGCGGCGCTGAGCGCGGCGAGTTCGGCGCCGGGCCCGGTCCGCTGCCGGGTGAGGTGCTTGCCGGCCGCGGCCAGGTCGCGCCCGCCGCCCGCCGCACGGTCGGGGTCGAGCCAGAGGTCCGGGTCAGGCATCGCCGTCCGCCTCGCGCATGATCGCGTCCTGGCGGCGGAGCAGCGATCCGAAGTCGTTGTCCCGGACGTACCGCATGGGGCCCGAATCCGCCGGCAGGCAGCCGGCGACCAGCTCCTCGACCTGCGCGGACGTCTTCGCGGCCGCGCGCTCGACCGTCGCGACGATCTTGCGGGCGAGCCCGTCGGCGTCCATGTCGCGGTAGACGCGCGGGTCCAGGCGCAGGTCCAGGAGCTCGCCGCGGGGGCCGACGGTCGCGCGGATCAGGCCGTCGTCGGACTCGGCGCTGACCCGCAGCTCGGCGAGTTGGCGCTGCATGTCGTCCATTCCGGACCGCAGCCGGTGGTACTGGCCGTACACGTCGTCGAGGCGCGCTCGCAGCGCGTGGTTGGCATCGCGGTCCGCCATGTCCGCCATGGTCGTCCTTCCCTGGCAACCTACCCATCGATCGTGGTGACACTACCGGGCGGCGCCACGCGGCGTGGTCCGGTAGTTTCAGCGCGCAACCAGATCGCGTTGACAGGGGGTCTGATGATCACGCTGGAGGACGCCGAGGAGATCGCAGCCGACTGGGCGCGGGGCGAATCCGAGCGCCGGGGGTACGAGTGCACGCCCGTCGTCTCCGAGTTCGACCTCGGGTTCGTGGTGTGGACGAGGCAGCCGTCGACGGTGCTGCCTATACCGGGCGACGGTGCCCGGACGGTCATCGACCGCGCGACCGGCGCGCTGTCCACGTACCCGGGTGTGCCGGCGAATGTGATCGCCGAGCTGTACCGGACGCACCGGGCCGCGGTGGCCGCGCGGCGCCGGACGGTCGATCCCGAGGTCGAGTTGCGGCGCAACGCGCGGCGCCGGCCGGCGCCGACCACGGCCGCGCATCTGACCGCCGACGGGCACCTCTTCATCGCCCGGGGCGCCAAGGGCGATCAGGAGATCGACCATCATCCGCTGGTCGCGGCCCGGCTGGCCGCTCTCGACCCGGCCGAAACGGTACGCGGCACCGAGCGCCACGCCGAGCTGATCGTGCTCTCGGACGCGCTGTACGAGGCGGATCGCCGGCGCGCCGAGCCGATGACGCTGGACGAGGCGCGCACCTGGCTGCGTACGGGCGAATTCGAGGCCTTCCTCGTCCGTGACCAGGGTGATCCCCTGGGCGGGACGGCGGCGCGGCCGTGCGAATCGTGCATCACGATCCTTGTCGACTTCGCGCTGCTGCCGTGGTCGCAGCTCGCGTTCGTGGAGCCGTTCCGGCCGTACTCGGAGAACATCGCGCAGCCGGGCCGCTTCCCCGATCACGTGGCCGGCGCGCTCGCGGACGCCGGCTGGCGGCCGATGCAGCAGGTGGTCGCCGAGGTGCTTGCCGACGGCCTGATCGACGACGTCGTGAGCGTCCCCGGCCGGCGTTTCCGGCACCGCGCGTTCCCGGCGGCGCGGGAGGCGATCATGGCGTTCCCGGGGATCTTCTGCGGGCTGCGGGGTCCGGGCGTGCGCCGGTGGGTCCGCTGGCTGAACCTGGAGCCGGCCGCGGCGGCGCACTCGGCGGACGTGCTGGGCGAGTTCGCCGAGGTGATCGGCGCCTCGCTGTTCCCTCTCGGTGTCGAGGCCAAGGGCGACGCGATCGTGGCTATCGACGAGCGCGGCCGGGTCTTCGCGCTGGACCAGGGCGGCGAGTGGTTCCTCGGCGAGACCCTGGACCAGGCGGTGCTGAGCCTGCTGACCGGCGACGGGCCGGCGGAGCGGGTCCGGGACGACGGCACCTGGTAGCACGCTGACCCACCCGGGACGCTGTGGTCCCGGGGTGGGTCGCGGTGCGCTCAGGCCCTCTGTTTCGGACCGGGGGCCGGCCCCCGCTCCGAAACAGGACCTAGTCGAACAGTTCGTTCAGGAAGCTCTTCTTCCGGCGGTAGTGGCCGTGGTGGCCGTGCTGACGGTAGTGGCCGTGATAGCCGTGCGTCTGGTGCGCGCCGTACGGCGCGGCGGCCGGGTAGACCGGCTGGCCGTAACCGGGCGGCGGCGGGGCCGCGTAGCCACCGCCGTGCGCGGGCGGCGGGGGCGGGGCGGCATAGCCGCCGGGCTGCGGGGCCTGAGCCGGGCGCGGTGCCGCGGGCGGCGCCTGCCGGCTGTTCCAGTTGGCCTCGGCCTCGAAGAGCTTCTCCAGCTCACCGCGGTCGAGGAAGATCCCGCGGCACTCGGTGCACTGGTCGACCGTGACGCCGCTGCGCTCGTAAACCCGCATCTCGCCGTGACACTTCGGACAGGTCATCTGCATGTCACAAACGGTACAAGGCCGGGTCACTTCGCGGTGCCGCTGTTCCTGTGGATCTGCTGAGTGCCTCGGCGAGCGCGGGCGCCCAGACCAGCAGCGCGAGCGGGTACAGCAGGTAGCCGAAGCGGGTGGTCGGCATCAGCAGGATCGCGGCCAGCAGGCCGTACCCGCAGAAGAGCGCCGCGGTCGCGGCCGTGCGCGGCGGACGGCGGACGAGCCGGACGGCGATCGCGAGGGCGACCGCGACCAGCAGCGCGAGCGCGACGTACCGGCCGCCCGGCACCGCCTGGGAGATCAGGTAACCGGGGAACGGCGACTGGGCCGGGCTGGTCACGAGGCCGTGGCCGAGGGGGAAGCGGATCACGTTCTCGACGAACGCGTCGGCGTCGACCAGGAAGGCCGGCAGGAGCGCGAGCACGGGCAGGCCGAGCGCGCCCGGCAGGAAGCGGCGGCCGTTGCCGGTGACGATCGCGCACACCGCGAGGACGACGACGACCGGCAGGGCGAACAGCTTGAGCGCGGCGGCCGCGCCGACGGCGAGGCCCGCGGCGCCGTAGCGGCCGGTCGCGCAGCAGGCCAGTGCGAGCAGCGTCAGGGTGAGGACCGGGAGGTCGTCGCCACCGGTGGCCAGGGTCAGCGCGCAGACGGGCAGCACGGTGGCGAACTGCATCGCCCGGACCAGGCTCGCGGGGGCCGGTCGGCCGCGGCCGGCGAGCAGCCATCCGGCCGCCACCAGGGTCGCGACCGTCGCGACCGCGAACCAGATCCGCGCGTCGGTGAACCAGGCGTCGCCGAAGGCCGCTCTCGGCAGGCCGAAGACGGCCATGCCGGGCTGGTACGGCGCGTAGCCCAGCAGCCGCTCGTCCGCCGGCAGCGCGGCGATCGCGTCCGGCCCGAGGTACGGCGTCCCGGTGCGCGCCAGCCGCTCACCCATGTGCTCGACGACGAGCACCTCCTCCTGGGCCCGGCCGGCGTGCCCGGCGGCGCGCTGCACCGCCTGGACGATCAACGGGAGGAGCACGGCGCCGCACCACGTCGCCCAGGTCAGCCCCATCCGCCACCGCGGCCGCCGCAGCACGAGCTGGATCACGACGACCGAGAACGCGGCGAGATAGGCCCACACCGCCCAGGCGCCCCAGGCGCGATGCGACGGCAGGGTCGAGGTCAGCGCGGTGACGAGGGCGAAGGCCGCGGCGAGGCCGTACAGCGCGGCGTCGGCGGCGAGGCCATCGAGGGCCTGGTCGAGGCGCCGTAGCAAGGTCACGCGGGCAAGTGTGGCAGAGCGGATCTGCCGTGCCCCGGTGACCTGCGGTGCGGCATCCGGACGACCGAACCCGCGTTGTGCAGAACATCGGCGAGCGCACCCGGGCGCCCGCCCGAGCCGCGTTGCAGGGAGGCGAGCAGCCGCCCGGAGGACATCGGCCGCGCGAAGAGGTGGCCCTGGCCGGCGACGCAGCCGAGCTCCCAGAGCGCGTGCCGCTGCGGCTCGCTCTCGACGCCCTCGGCGACGACGGTCAGGTGCAGGCTGCGCGCGAGGTCGACGGTCGAGCGGATGACGGCGGCGGCCTCGGACGAGGTCTCGACCGCGGTGACGAACTCGCGATCGATCTTGAGCTGATGCACCGGGACGCGGGACAGCACCGACAGCGACGACACCCCGGTGCCGAAGTCGTCGAGGGCCAGCCGGACGCCGGCGTTCCGCAGCTCGCTCAGCGCCCGGTCGACGACCTCGAGCTGACTGAGCGTGAGCGTCTCGGCGAGCTCCAGCACCAGCCGGTCCGCCGCGACGCCGTGCCCGGCGAGCCGGGACAGCACGGCGCTCGGGAACGTCTCATCCAGCAGGCTGCGCGGCGAAACATTGACGGCGACGGGCAGATCAAAACCCGCTTCGCGCCACATCCGGTACGCGGTGAGCGACTGCTCCAGCACCGCGTCGGCGAACGCGGGCAGCTGACCGGACCGCTCGACGGTCTCGAGGAACTGCATCGGGCTGAGGCTGCCGTGCTCCGGGTGGTGCCAGCGGGCCAGCGCCTCGGCGGAGATCACCTCTCCGCTGCCGAGGTCGACGATGGGCTGGAAGTCGACCACGAACTCGTGCTCGGCGACGGCGCGGGACAACTCGCCGCCGAGCATCAGCCGGCCGACGTCCGCGGTGTCGCGGGCGTGCGCGTAGACCGCGGTGCGCTGACCGCTGCGTTTCGCCTGGTACATGGCCACGTCGGCGCGGCGCATCAGCTCCTGCACGCCGCCGCTCGCCGGGGCCATCGCGATGCCGCCGGCGGCCTCGACGGTGAGCTGCATGCCGTCGACCACGATGTTGCGTTCCAGATCGGCGAGCATCGCCTCGGCCCGGTGGGTGGCGACCGCGGGGGCCGGCAGGCCGGTGAAGAGCACCGCGAACTCGTCGCCGCCGAGGCGGGCGACCAGGTCGCCGGGGCTCGCCGATGCCTCGAGGCGATTCGCCACCTCGCGCAGGACCTCGTCGCCCGCGCCGTGTCCGAGGGTGTCGTTGACCTCCTTGAAGTGGTTGAGGTCGATCAGCAGCATCGCGCACATGCCGTCGGCCTTCCGGGCCCGGAAGATCTCGGTTGCCTGCTCCAGCAGTTCGCGGCGGTTGGCGAGGCCGGTGAGCGGATCGTGCGCGGCCGCGTAGGCGTTCTCGGCGCTGATCCGCGTCAGCTCCGCGTATGCCCGGGCGTTGCGGATGGCCGTGTACAGCGACGAGGCGAAGATCCTCAGCTTGTTGTGCTCGGAGTCGCTGAGCTTGACCGGCTTGCGGAAGTGCAGGCGCAGCACGCCGGCCGCCTCCGCGTCGGGGCCTTCGAGCGGCGCCTCGATGAAGGAGCCCGCGCGGGCTGGTGCGGTTTCGGCCGGGCCCTCGTAGCCGACGCGACCGGCCGAGCCGCGGACCAGCTGGGGCGGCCGCAGGTCCCGGAGCTCGACCTCCGCCTCGTCCGCGGAGAACAGTCCGGGAGCGCGGGTGACCGCGGCGTGCAGCACCGAGGTGAGCTCGGTGACGTTGAGGCGATCGGTGCTGGAGGCGAGCCGGGCCCAGGCCTCCTGGTCGGCGCGCTGGCGGATCTGGTTTTTCGTCGCGAACTGAAGTGCGAACACCGCGGGCACCATGGCCACGATGAGCAGCTCTTCCTGCGCCACCACCAGCGCGATGAGCACGGCGAGGCCAACGTTGATCACCCGAACGGTGACCACCACGTCCCAGTTCCGCCGCGCGGCCTGCAGCCAGGAGGTGCGGGTGGCCAGCGCCATCACGGTGTTGCCGAGCAGATCGTCGACGATGGCGTAGGCGACGGCCGCCAGGGCGAGGCCGGCGACGAGCCGCGGCACGGACGGCACCGTCAGGGAGAGGTCGGCGTCCGGTCGCACGTGCAGCAGGTAGGCGACGGTTGCGCCGGCCGTGGCGGCCATCGTGTCCTTCGCGACGTTGAATGTGATCTTCAGCTTGTCGCGGAGAAAGATTTTCGAGGCCAGCACGCCGACGGCGGTGCACAGGATCACCCACGGAAGCGGCACGGTGGCCGCGGCGATGAGGATGGCGCCCGACGTGGAGGAGAACGAGCGGCTTTCCGAGCGGATCCGCAGCACGATCAGCGGACCGTTGGCCGCGGCAATGATCACGGTCAGGGTCGCGAGGTAGAGGAGCTTGCCGGGCGACACCGCGGTCACGGAGATCCCGGCCCAGAGCAGGCAGAGGAACCCACCAGAAGCGACTAGACCGACATACAGCCGGAGCTGCTTGTCGGTCTTCGCGTCGTTCACCGCGGACGTCCCATGACTCCATGGTGACCCGCTGCCGGTACAGGCTGTCAATGCCTCATGGTCTCGGAGTAGTCGAGGTTTCGGTGCCAGCACTCAGACCCAGTCGTTCTCTCGCATGGCGCGTCTCCCATCTCTGAAAATGGCGACCTCAAACCGAAGGTCAACCTGCGCGACAGATCCCCCGCCGTTCCGCTTCCCTTTGACGACAACAGCGTAGGAAGAGGACAGGTTGTGGGGAAGAATAATTTGTCGCTCGTTTCACGAAATGCGAGTATCTGACGGCTTTATGCCGAATGAGTGACGGAATAACAACGCTCCGCGACTATTCGGCTATCGAGACTGCCTGACCATCAACGTTGCCCAAAACGGCGGCAAACGCCCTGCTGTGGACGGGTCTCGGGGCCAAACTGCAATGTACGTCCGATCGCATTGATGTGTGCTACGGATAAGCGTTCTCTGGATCAATTCAATGCGTAGAACGGATTGCCATCTGAAATGGCTACGGAAAGTGGAGGATCACTGACTTTCCGCCGCCAACGCGCCGGGAATTTCCAAGACCGACTGCGCAAGTGGATAAGCTGTGACACGTGACGAACGCAGCGAAAATGACTCATGTCGACGCCGAAGGCGCAGCTCGGATGGTCGACGTGTCGGCCAAGGAGATCACCGTCCGGCGCGCCGTTGCCGCCGGCCGGCTGGTCACCACCGCGGAGGTGGTCGCGCTGCTGCGCGGCGACGGCCTGCCGAAGGGCGACGCCCTCGCGGTGGCCCGGATCGCCGGCATCATGGGCGCCAAGCGCACCCCGGATCTGGTGCCCCTGTGTCACCCGATCGGGCTGCACGGCGTCACCGTCGACCTGCGTATCACCGGCACCGGCGTCGACATCACCGCGACGACCAGGACCGCGGACCGCACCGGCGTCGAGATGGAGGCGCTGACGGCGGTGGCCACCGCCGGGCTCACCCTGATCGACATGGTCAAGGCGGTGGACCCCGCGGCGAGCATCGAGGCCGTCCGCGTCCTGCGCAAGGAGGGCGGCAAGACCGGCGAATGGGTACGCCCCGAGGACCGCTCGTGATCCGTGCCCGGGTGATCGTCGCCTCGAACCGCGCCGCGGCGGGCGTGTACGCCGACACCAGCGGCCCGCTGCTCGTCGCCGGACTTCGTGACCTGGGCTGCGAGGTGGACCCGGAGCCGGTCGTCGTGCCGGACGGTGAGCCGGTGGCCGAGGCGCTGCGTGCCGCGGTCGCCGAGGGGATCGACGTGGTCGTCACCAGCGGAGGCACCGGTGTCACCCCGACCGATCGCACGCCCGAGGCGACCCGGCCGCTGCTCGATTTCGAGGTGCCCGGCATCGCCGAGGCGATCCGCGCGTACAGCAGGGGCAAGGTGCCGGCGGCCGCGCTCTCCCGCGGCCTCGCCGGTGTCGCCGGAAGCACGCTCGTGGTGAACCTGCCCGGCTCGACGGGCGGCGCGAGGGACGGCATCGCGGTGCTCGGCCCGATCCTCGTCCACACGGTGGAGCAGATCGGCGGCGGCGACCATAGGCTCTCCTCGTGAGCGCAGAGAGCATCCCGGTCGACTGGGACAAGGCCCGCACCATGGCATACGAGGCCGGGCGCGCCGCCGTCCGCGCCGCCGAGACCGTGCCGCTCGCCGGCGCCGACGGCCGCACGCTCGCCGAGCCGCTTGTCACCCTCACCGACCTGCCGGCGTTCCCGACCTCGAGCATCGACGGCTGGGCGGTCCGCGGCCCGGCGCCGTGGCGCCCGGCGGGCCGGGTGCTGGCCGGCGGCACGGCCGAGCCCCTGACCGCGGACGGCACCTGCGTCGAGATCGCGACCGGCGCGATGGTCCCGGAGGGCACGCAGGCGCTGATCCGCGTCGAGGATTCGACCCGCGACGCCGAGGGCCGGGTCAGCGGCGAGCCGCGGCCGGTGCCCGAGTGGCGGCTGCCGGGTGACGAGGCGCACCGCGGTGAAGAGCTGCTTCCCGCCGGCACGCCGGTCGACCCCGCCGTGCTCGGCATGGCCGCGACCTGCGGCTACGACATGATCGCCGTCCGGCCGCTGCCCCGCGCGGCGCTGCTGGTCTTCGGCGACGAACTCCTGACCAGCGGCCCGCCGGGCGCGGGCCGGGTCCGCGACTCCCTGAGCCCGCTCGTTCCCGCGTGGCTGCGCCGCTACGGCGCGACGGTCGACCCCGCGGCCGTGCGAGGCCCGGTGCGGGACACCCTCGAGGCGCACGTCGCGGCGATCCGGGAGGCGCTCGCGGACGCGGACGTGGTCTGCACGACCGGCGGCACGATGAACGGGCCCGTCGACCACCTGCACCCGGCCCTGGCCGAGCTGGGCGCCGAGTACGTCATGAACACGGTCGCGGTGCGTCCCGGCTTCCCGATGCTGCTGGCCCGGGTGCCCGGCCCGGACGGCCGGCCCCGCTTCCTCGCCGGCCTGCCCGGCAACCCGCAGTCGGCGGTGATCGCGCTGATCTCGCTGGTCGCGCCGCTGCTGGCCGGACTGCACGGCCGCGAGCTGCCCGTGCTGCCCCGGGTCGAGCTGTCGGCGCCGGTGCCGGGCCGGGGCGGCTTCACCCACCTCGCGCTGGCCGCCCTGGACCGCGACGGCCGCACGGCGACGCCGGTCGGGCACGTCGGCTCGGCGATGCTGCGCGGGCTGGCCGGCGCACACGGCTTCGTCGTGGTCCGGCCGGACACCCAGGCCGATGCCGGCGAACTGGTCCCGTTCCTGCCCCTTCCGCTCTACGCCGGAGAACGCCCATGAACACCATCGAGACGGTACGGATCGCCGAGGTCCTCGACTCCGCGCTGGACCTGGCCGCGCACGAGCGGGCGGTCGCGGATACCCGGGCCGGTGCGGTCGTGTCGTTCCAGGGCGTGGTCCGCGATCACGACGACGACCGCGGCGTGACCCTGCTCGAATACGAGGGGCATCCCACCGCCGCGGCGGTGCTGCGCGAGGTGGCGCAGGAGATCGCCGCGGACCCGGACGTGTACGCGGTCGCCGTGTCGCACCGGGTCGGCGTCCTGCGGATCGGCGACGTGGCGCTGGTGGCGTCGGTGAGCACCGCGCACCGGGCGGCGGCGTTCGCGGCGTGCGCGCGCCTTGTCGACGAGGCGAAGGCCCGCCTGCCGATCTGGAAGCGTCAGGTCTTCACCGACGGCACCGAGGAGTGGGTCAACTGCCCCTGAGCCGGGGCGGCCGGGTCGGCGATCAGCGGCCCGGATCGCGGGGCGGCGGGATGGTGGCGGCGGGCAGCGGCCCACCCGCGGCGCCGGCCCGGCCGATGCCGGCCGTCCGGTCCCCGTTCGCGGACCGCGCGGCGCTGGGCTCGTGCGTGAAACTTCCGGTTCGGGTACGCCGGCCCTTGCCCCGCCGCGGGGACGGACGACCCAGCCAGCGGTTGACCGGGAAGGCCGGAGCCACGCCCGGCCGCCACGGCAGGGCGTTGACCAGCAAAATCGCCGCCAACGCGTACGAGTTCCGGGAGAACGTGTCGTGCCCGCTCCACATCGGGGCCAGCACGAACAGCAGATACGTCGTCCCGGCCGCGACCGCGAAGCCCAGCCCGGGCCGCCGGTTGCGTCCCGGCAGCGCGCGGCCGGGGTTCACCCGCCGCCGGGCGGCCGCGTCGATCAGGATCAGCGTCGCCGGCAGCACCCAGACCAGCTCGCGCGTGTAGGTGACCGGGCCGACGATCGCCGCGGTGAGGCCGACGAGCGTGAACGCCGCGATCTCGTCGCCGTCCGCGTGCGCCGCCCGGGCCCGGATGAACCCGACCGCGACGAGCAGCAGCGAGAACGAGAGCCAGAGCAGCACCGGCGTGGTCGCCGAGTCGTAGATTCGGGCCAGCACCCCGGCGAGCGACTGGTTGCCGACGGCGTCGACCGGCCCGGTCCGGTCGATGCGCCACAGCACCTCGCCGAACCAGGCCGCGGTCTCGCGCGGCGTGATCATCAGCGCGCCGACCGCGGCGACCGAGGCCGTGCAGGCGGCGGTGAACGCGGCCCGCCACTGCCGGGTGACGGCCAGGTACGCGACGAAGAAGGCGGGGGTGACCGTCAGGGCCACGGCGATCCCGGTGCCCAGGCCCGCCCAGGCGCCGGTGGCCCAGCCGCGCCGCAGACAGTCACCGACCGTCCGCCCCTGCGGCGGCGCGGAGGCGGGACGACCCGGCCACCAGGCGGCCCGGCTGCGCGCCCAGGCGCCGCGCCGCAGCGCGACGATGTCGGCCGTGATCAGCCCGAACACCAGCAGGTCGAAGGAGCCGAGCCCGAGCGTGGCCCGCACCGGCTCGACGGTCAGGGCGAGCGCGCCCGCCGCGAGCACGACCGGCCACCGCCGCCGCCCGTAACGGCGGGCGACCGGCCCCACCAGCGCGACCAGGGAGAGGCCGAGCGCGGCGACCCCGGCCAGCGCGGTCAGCCACCCGGCCAGCCGGAGCGGCATCAGCACGGCCGGCGCCACGAGGAACAACGCCGGGGGCGTGAGCTCGGTGCCGAGCTGGCTCGACGCCGCGCGGTACGCGTACAGGCCGTCGCCCGCGAACCAGCTCTGCACCGCCGCGCGGCTCACGGCGAGGCCGCTGAACCCGTACCGCTGAGCGATCGTGGTGATCGCGGCCAGGATGCCGATGAAGGAGAGCGCGACCACGACGGATCCGGCCGTAGCGGGACGCGCAGTCCGCCTCGCGGGCATGGCGCGACCTCCCGTAGCTCGACCGGCGGCGCCGTCGAGAGCGCTTCGTCCACTTAACGCCGGTAAAGCCCGTTTGGTGATTTACCCAGGGAGCCGCCGGGCGGCCGCGGCCGAACGCCGGGCGATCTTCGCCTCCCGCCGGGCGGTCCGGACGGCGCGCCGCATCGAGCGCTGTGAGCGCTCGACGGCATGGCTGGTCCGGTAGCCGATGCCGGGCTTGCCCTGCGTGTCGGCGGCGGCGAGCAGCAGGCCGCCGAGCAGCCCGAGATTCTTCAGGAAGTGCCCCTCGTGCTGCGCCCGCTCGGGCCCGGACATGGTCCAGAACGGATGCCCCGCGACGGTCGTGGGTACCAGGTTGGCGGCGAGCACCGCGGCGGCCGGTCGGGTGAAACGGCCGGTGGCCAGCAGGAGCCCGGCGATCAGGTCGGTGCCGGCCTTCAGCCGCACCAGGGTGCGTGCGTCGCTGGGCAGCCGTGGGTCGACCCGCTCGAGCATCGGCCCGACCCGGTCGGTGACCCGCTTGGCGGCCTCGACCTTGGAGTCGGGATTGAGGACGATACGAACTCCGCTGACCACGAAGATCGCACCGAGCATGGCGCGGGCTGTGGTACGCACAGGCTTCATAGCCTGTTTATACCCGGATCGCGAAGGTCACTCCATGAACATCGAAACCGTACGGCCTGAGCGCGCGGAAGACTTCGACGCCGTTCGGCAGGTGCTGCTTGCCGCGTTCGAGACCGACGGCGAGGCGCGGCTGGTGGAGGCGCTGCGGCGCAGCGACGCGTTCCTGCCCGACCTCAGCGTCGTCGCGGAACACGACGGCGCCGTCGCCGCGTACGCCCTGCTCAGCCGGATCACCGTCGGCGATGACGCCGGACTTGCGCTGGGCCCGGTCGCCGTCCTCCCGGACCTGCAGAAGCGTGGCCTGGGCGCCGCGGTCATCCGGGAGGCCCTGCGCCGCGCCGCGGACGCCGGTGAGCGGCTGGTCCTCGTGCTCGGCGATCCCGCGTACTACGGCCGCTTCGGCTTCGTGCCGGCCGCGCCGTACGGGATCACCAGCGAATGGTCCTCCTTCGGCGACGCCTGGCAGGTGCTCGCCCTCGGCACGGTCGAGGCCCGCTACCCCGCTCCCTGGCACGACCTGTAGGCGCAGCGCCTACGGCTGGGTCCGCAGGTAGCGACCGAAGTGCGGCACGGTGAACGCCACCGTGCCGCGCTCTCCCGAATAGATCAGGCCCTTCTTGATCAGGGCGTCCCGGGCCGGGGACAGGCTGGCCGGGCGCCGCGACAGCGCGGCCGCGATGTCCGCCGTCGGCACCGCCGCGTCCATGTCGTTCTCCGAGTCACCCGAGAGCGACGCCATCGACCGCATGTATTCGCGCTCGGCCGGCGTCGCCCGCTCGAAGCGCGACCCGAAGAAGCCGACGGCCAGCTCGGCCTCGGCCTCCGGCGAGGCCACCCGGACATCCTCGACGGTCACCGGCGAGCTCGGCGCGTGGTCCCAGGTCGCCTTCCCGTATGCCTGCACGAAGTACGGGTATCCGCCAGACTTCTCGTAGAGCAGGTCCAGCGCCTTGGCCTCGTACTCGACGTCCTCGCGCGCGGCCGGCGCGCACAAGGCCAGGTCGGCGGCGATCCGGTCGAGCCGGTCGATGCGCTGATACCGGAAGAGGCGCTCCGAGTACGACTTCGCCGCGGAGAGCACCGCCGGCAGGTGCGGCAGCCCGGCGCCGACGACGATGAGCGGCGCGCCCAGCTGCGACAGCTCGTGGCAGGCGGCGCACAGCGCGGAGACGTCGGCCGGGCCCAGGTCCTGCATCTCGTCGATGAACAGGGCGATTCCGGTACCCACGTCCGTGGCGAGCGAGGCCGCGTCGGTGAAGAGCTCGACCAGGTCGATCTCGATGTCGCCGGAGTCAGCCCGCCCCCGTGCCGGTGGGACGTCGATGCCGGGGGTCCACCGGTCGCGCAGCTTGGCGGAGGCGTCGTTGGCGCGCAGGGCGAACGCCTTGAGCACCGCCAGCACCTCGTCGACCCGCTCGGGGTTGCGGTGGTGCGGCGCCAGCTCGCGGATCGCCATGTGCAGTGCGGCGGACACCGGCCGCCGCAGCGACTGGTCCGGCCGGGCCTCGATCTTGCCGGTGCCCCAGAGCCGGCCGATCGCGGCCGAGCGCAGGGTGTTCAGCAGCACGGTCTTGCCGACGCCACGCAGGCCGGTCAGGACGAGGCTGCGTTCGGGGCGGCCGCGGGCGACGCGCTCGAGAACCACGTCGAAGGCGTCCAGCTCGCGGCCACGTCCGGCCAGCTCGGGCGGGCGTTGGCCGGCGCCGGGCGCGTACGGATTCCGAACCGGATCCACGGATAGCACCGTATCGGGCTCTCTAGCCGAAAAGCTAGAGATGGGGATTCGAACGCTCTCTACGGCTTTCTAGCATCCCTGCTAGAGAGCGCTAGTCGACGTCATACTCCCTGAGGCACAGCACGAAGTCGAGGCTGTCCAGCTCGCTGTCGTAGAAATACCACTTCGTGTACTTCGCGACCTTGCTGCACTTCGACTCGGCGTCGGCCTCGCCGGTGGTGCGGCCGTCGACCCGCTTGAGCACCTCGTAGGTGCCGCTCGCACACGACACGATCTTGAGGTCGGGGCTGTCGTCGGCCGAGCCCTCGTTGCGGACGCACTGGCCCTTGCCCACGAACCGCGCGTCCTCGCTGCTCTGCGGATCGGGCACGGTGCCGGTGGTGGTGGTCGGCGCGGTCGACTGCCCGGGGCCGCCGGCGTCCGGCTTGTCGTCCTTTTGCAGGAGCCAGCCGGCGGTGCCGAGGCCACCACAGATGAGCAGGCCCAGCACGATCACCAGGGCGATGATCGGGCTGTTGCGGCGCCGCACCGGCGGCGGGGCGCCGTGCGGCGGCTGCCACCCCGGCGCGCCCTGGTAGCCATAGGCGGACGAGTTCTCCATCGCCGGGGGCACCGACATCGGCTGGCCACCCCAGGCGACCTCGGGCGCGGGCGAGGATTGGGTGGCGGCGTCACCCCAGGGATCGGCCGGCTCCGTATACGGTTCGTCGGAACCAGACGAACCACCGGCCGACCAGCCTTGGCCGGGGTAGGGGCCGTTCTGCGACATCGGGGTTCCTCCAGGCGCGGGTTCGCTGTACGCCACCGTAGCGTGCACCCCTGACGCGTTCCCTCCCGGAATCGCGCCGTCCTGGGCTCAACTCGGTGACAACAGGGCCAATCGCCACATGTGTCGGCAAGGCGACCCACGCGGCACCCGCCGGACCACTACCGTTCAAGCCCATGTCGCTCCCGGTCGCCCTTTTCGCCGCCACCTTCGGCGGCGCGGCGTCGGCCTTCATCCCCCGCATCGCCCACCGCATGGCGATCCCGCCGGGGACGTCGTACGCGGCCTGTCGCCGCGCACCGCGACCGATGTGGACGGTCGCGGCGGGTGCCCTGACGGCGGGCCTGCTCGGCGCGGCGATAGGCCCGGCGCCGCTGCTGGTCGTGCTGCTCCCGGCGGCGGTGCTCGGCGTCCTGCTGGCGGTGATCGACCTGCGCTGCCTGCGCCTGCCCGATCCGCTGGTGGCGCTGTTCGCGGCGGTGACGATCGTTCCGCTGTCCCTGGGCGCGCTGGTGATCGGGGAGCCCGGCCGCCTGGCCCGCGCGCTGCTGGCCGCGGCCCTGATCGGCGTGATCTACCTGCTGGTCGCCCTGCTACCGGGCGGCGGCCTCGGGCTGGGCGACGTGAAGCTGGCGGCGGTCCTGGCCTTCACCCTCGGCGACGCCGGCTGGCCGGCGGTCGCGATCGGCCTGCTCGCCCCGCACCTGATCAACGGCCCGGTCGCGCTGTCCCTGCTGCTGACCCGCAGGGCGGAACGCCGCACGCCGCTACCCCTTGGCCCGGCGCTGCTGGCCGGCGCCCTGGTCGCCGTGATCGCCACCCGCTAGAGCAGTCTGAGCTGTCTGTCCTTGGGGCGCGACGGCACCTTGTCGCCCATCCGCTCGAAGAGCCCCACGTCGATCGCGTCCAGGAACGGCGTCGGTGACTGCTCGCGCTCCGTGCCGTGCCGGAAGCGGCGCGCCGCGTGGCTCACGTAGAGCCGGTCCTGCGCCCGGGTCAGGCCGACGAAGAACAGGCGGCGCTCCTCGGCGGTCTCGTCGTCGGTCGGCTTCGCGCCGGGCCAGCGCAGCGGCAGCAGCCCGTCCTCGCAGCCGACCAGGAAGACCACCGGGAACTCCAGGCCCTTCGCCGCGTGCAGGGTCAGCAGGTTGACCGCCTCCGCGCGCCGGTCGAGGGCGTCGACCTCCGCGCCCGTGGCGATCTCCTGCAGGAAGCGGGTCAGGTCCGTGCCGATCCGGTGTGCGAGCGGCATCAGCAGCTCGGCCGCCGTCCAGATGTCCTCCGGCGCCAGCTGCTCGGCGTCCAGCGTCGGCGCCGCGTAGCGCTGCGCCAGGACCTGGGCCGTCAGCTTGACCCGCGCCGCCGGCGACCCGGAGATGCCGTCCGCGTGGCGCAACTCCCGGGCGATCACCTGCACCCCCGGCCGGTCCCGCAGGCGATTGTGTGACCGCTTCTGCACGGGTACGCCGGCGCGTGACAGCGCGTCCACCACGACCTGAGCCTGGGAGTCGGTGCGATAGAGGACGGCGACGTCCGAGAACGACAGCGTTCCGGGCGCGACCGCCCGGGAGTCGACCCGGCCCGAGTCCAGGGACCGGTGCGAGAGCCCGCCGACGAGCTCGTCGATCGTGCGGACCACGAAGTCGGCCTCGTCCGCGACGCTCGCCGCGAAGTAGCGGCCGACCAGCGGGGACTCCGGGTTCACCCGGGCCGGGTCGAGGCGGCGGCCGTTGACCAGGGTGGTCGGTGCGATCGCCTGCACGGCCGCGGCCAGGATCGGCGCCGACGAGCGGTAGTTGCGGGTCAGCCGGACCAGGCGGGCGTCGGTGAAGTCGCGGGAGAACCGCAGGAAGTAGCCGACGTCGGCGCCCCGGAACGAGTAGATCGCCTGGTCCGGGTCGCCGATCGCGCACAGGTTCCCGTTCGCCGGCGTGAGCAGGCGCAGCAGCTCGTACTGCACGTCGTCGACGTCCTGGTACTCGTCGACGAAGACCCACTGCCAGCGCTTGCGGTAGCGCTCGACCAGCTCCGGCTCGTCGCGCAGCAGCGCGACGGGCATCGTGAGCAGGTCGTCCAGGTCGACCAGGTCCTGCTGGCGCAGCAGCTTCGTGTACGCCAGATCGTCGTCGCCGGCCTGCTCGCGGGCGGCGGCGCGCTCGGCGTCGTCGGCGATGCGCCAGTTGGCGCCCAGCCCCGCGGACTTGGCGTTCTCCTTCAGGATGGTCAGCCCGACAGAGTGGAACGTGCCGACCGTGATGTCCTCGGCCACGTCGCCCATCAGGGCGTCGAGGCGGTGCCGCATCTCCTCGGCCGCGCGCCGGGTGAAGGTGATCGCCAGGCAGCGCTCCGGGAAGACGCCCAGCTCGGCGCAGAGATAGGCGATCCGGTGTGTCAGCGTGCGTGTCTTGCCGGTGCCCGGCCCGGCCACGATCAGCAGCGGGCCGCCGGGCGCGGAGGCGGCGACGCGCTGCATGGCGTCGAGGCGGTCCAGCAGGCCGGTGCCGACCTCCTCCATGCCGGCCAGCATCGGCTCGAACGGCTCGTGCGGGCTGGCCGGCGGCGGCAGCGGCGGTGCCTTCTTCTTCGGCTCCTTGGTCGCCTTCGGCACGGGCGCGCGCCCGACCGCCGGCTCGGCCTTGCGCTGCTGCGGCACCGGCACGGGCATCAGGTCGAACAGGGTCTCGGCCTGCGGTGCGTTCTGCTTGTTCCGCAACTCGCCGGGCTCGAAGAGCGTGATGACGCCGTACTCGCCGTCGTACCCGGAAAGCCGGCGCACGTCGCCGCGGCGCAGCCGGCCGATCGCCTCCCGCAGCTGCTCGCCGCCGGTCTGGCCGATCTCGTCGAGCGGGACCTTCCGCAGGATGTCCAGCTCGGCGCCGAGCCCGGCGACCAGGTGGTTGAGCTGCCCGTCCACGGTCTTGGACTTCGGGCCGACGCCGTTGATCTCGCCAAGGATCTCCGCGAGCTGGATCAGGTGGACCACCTGCTGCGGCCGTTCGCCGCCGCCGGTCCGGTCCGCGAGTTCCTCGACGCGGCTGAGCACGCCGACCGTCAGCGGCTTGTCACACTCCGGGCAGCGGCCGCCATGCTCCCTGGTCTGCCGCGGCGACCAGTTGACGCCGCAGGCGCGGTGACCGTCGGCGTGGTACTTGCCCTCTTCCGGGAAGAACTCCAGGGTCCCCGCGAGGGTGTGTCCGTCCTTGATCGCGAAGTAGTCTGGTGCGCCGGTGAACAGCGTCGCCTCGCGGGCCAGCGCCGCCGGCGAGTGCGCGTCCGAATTGGACACCAGGCGGTAGCGGTCGAGGCTCGAGACCCGCCAGTTCATCTCCGGGTCGGAGGAGAGGCCGGTCTCGACCGCGGTGATGTGGTCGGCGAGGTCGGCGTAGCAGTCGGCGATCGCGTCGAAGCCGGACTTCGAGCCGAGCGCGGAGAACCAGGGCGTCCAGATGTGCGCGGGCACGAGATAGCCGTCGGGGCTGGCCTCGAGCACGATCTCGAGCAGGTCGCGGGAGTCGAGGCCGAGGATCGGCCGTCCGTCCGCGGTGAGGTTGCCGATCCGGCCGAGCGCGGTGTTGAACCGGGCGGCGGCGTCGAGGTCCGGCAGGTAGATCAGGTGGTGCACCTTGCGGGTCCGGTCGTCCCGCTTGTAGATCGTGGAGATCTCGACACTGAGCATGAACCGCGCACTGTCGGTGCCCTGGAGGATGGGCGGGAGCCGCCGGCTGACCTCCTGCTCCGCGTCCGCGCTCAGCCGGAACAGGCCCGGCTCGTCGGCGGGATGCAGGTTCTCGCGGAGGTGGTCGAACCAGGCCGGATGCGTGAAGTCGCCGGTGCCGAGCACCGCGATGCCCTTGCGGCGGGCCCACCAGGCGAGGTTCGGCAGGGTGAGGTCACGGCTGCAGGCGCGCGAATACTTGGAGTGGATGTGCAGATCCGCGACGTATGTGTCCGCGGCAACCGAGGACCCTTCGCTAACCGAGGGCACGCCGCATCCTGTCACGGCCGCCGGGCGCGCCACGAGCCGCCACGCGCGAAGTGACATAACCGATCCACGATTGAATCCTGTGGAGATCCGTGCCGTGGCTCAGCAGAACACCGAAGATTCACTTCTACGGGGTACGCAGTTCGATGACCGTGACCTGTGGCGGGGCACCGACCCGGACCGGCGGCCCCCAGAATCCGGCGCCGTTTGTCACGTAGACGGGTACGCCGTCGACGTCGCCGAGCCCGCTCACGACGGGTTGCTGCAACGGCACGAGCAGGTTGAACGGCGCCATCTGCCCGCCGTGCGTGTGCCCGGAGACCTGAAGGTCCACCCCGAACGGCGCGGCGTCGTACGCGACGACCGGCTGATGCGCCATGAGCACGACGGGGCGGGCGGGGTCGCGGTCACCGAGGGCGCGCTGGAGGTCGGGCCCGTCCCCGAAGTCCACGCCACCCAGGTCGTTGACGCCGGCGAGGTCGAGGCCGCCGAGCTCAAGTCGCTCGTTACGCAGCGGCCGTACGCCGAGCCGCGCTACCTCGGCGATCCACTCCTGGTGCCCGGAGTAGTACTCGTGGTTCCCGGTGACGAAGTAGGCGCCACGCCGGGACCGGATCCCGGCCAGCGGCGCGGCGAACCTGCCCAGCTCCGCGACGCTGCCGTCGACCAGGTCGCCGACGATGCAGACGATGTCGGCGTTGACGGAGTTGATCAGCTCGACGATGCGGGTGGTGTGCCGGAGGCTGGTGAGCGGCCCGAGGTGGATGTCGGAGACAACGGCGAGCCGGGTTCCGTCCATGGCGCGGGGGAGCTTGGCCAGGGGGAACAGAACCCGGTCAAGCTGCGGCGGCCCAAGAGCGGTCTTGACCCCGTAGCCGGTAATGCTGGCGGCGGTGAGACCGGCGAAGATCGCGGCACCACGGGCGAGCAGCAGCCGACGCTCGATCCCAGCCTGCTGACCCGGCACCTCAGCCCCACCAACACCCGCCGCGTCGGCGCTACCCCGGCTAGCGGCGCCCCGAGCGGCAGCACTGTCCCGAGCGGTGCTGCTGTCCCGGGTGGCGGCGTCGTCTCGGGCGGTCGTGCTGTCCTGGGCGGTCGTGCTGTCTCGGGCGGTGGCGTCGTCTCGGGCGGTGGCGTCGTCTCGGGCGGTGGTGCTGTCCCGGGTGGCGGTGCCGTCCTGGGTGGCGGCTGTGGCTGTGGCTCCGACGAGATGGGCTGCTTCCGAGCTGTTTGACTTGCGTTTCTCGGATGCGCTGATCCACCGGTTGATGATCAGGCGGGGGATCTCAAGGGCCGCCAGCGTCACCAGCAGGTAGAACATCAGCGCGATCCAGAGGAACCCCGGCCAAGCCAGCCACTCAAGGCCGAGTCGCGTGCCGATCAGCGTCGCCGGGACCAGCAGGGCGAGCAGGACCGCCGCCCAGCCGCCGAGCTTCCGCAGCCGGCCCGGCCGCAGCGGGTCGCGAACCAGCCGCTTCCACAGGTAAAAGTGGATCAGGCCGATCACGATGATGATCAGCCCAAGGAACACGAACAAGCTCAACCCCCAGCGAACGGCGGCAGGACATCCACCGTCGCGCCGACGGGCAACACCGCCTGTCGATCATGACAGGCTAGGCCGTCGACCAGGAAACTAGCGGCCTTGAGCACCACGGCGAGCCGTTCTCCGTGCCGCGCGGTCAGGACGCTCGTCAGATCATCGACGGAGGCGGCGGCGACGCGCTCGGCCGGCGTCCCAGCGGCGGCCCGAGCCCCGGCGAAGTAACGAACCTCGATCATCCCGCTCATCCTCTGGCCCCCGACCGTCGAGCCCCACGATCATCGCCAGGCGCCGACGAAGTGGCCCCGAGTGTCCGCTCGGTCCCCGGCGCCTGTTCGGTCCCGGGCGTCGTTTGGGTGGCAGGTGCCAGCTGGGTGGCGGATGTCAGCTGGGTGGCGGATGTCAGCTGGGTGGCGGATGTCAGCTGGGTGGCGGACGTCAGCTGGGTGGCGGACGTCTGTTCGGTCCCGAGTGTCAATTGGGTGGCGAGTGTCTGTTCGGTCCCGGGCGCTAGTTCTGTCCCGGGCGCCAGTTGGGCATTGGATGTCAGCTGTGTGCCGAGCGTCAGTTGGGTGGCGGGCGTCAGTTCGGTCGGAGACATTTCAGCCGCCGATCGCCGACATCGGGCGGGCGGGCTGCAGGAACGACGGGTCGTCGATGCCGTGGCCCGCGCGCTTGCCCCACATCGCGGCCTGCCAGGCCGTCATGATCTCTTCGTCGGACGCGCCGGCACGTAGCAGGCCACGCAGGTCGGACTCGTCGGTGGCGAAGAGGCAGTTGCGGACCTGACCGTCGGCCGTAAGCCGGGTGCGATCGCAATCGCCGCAGAAAGGCCTGGTCACGCTGCCGATCACGCCCACCCGGGCCGGGTTGCCGGCCGCGTCGCGGTAGCCCGGCACGATCCAGGTTTCGGCCGGCGCCGTTCCACGTGAAACCGGATCGGGCTGGAGCCCGAACGGTTCCAGCGACGCCAGGATCGCCTCGGCGGTGACCATCTCGTGCCGGTCCCACTTGTGCTGGGCGTCGAGCGGCATCTGCTCGATGAACCTCAGCTCGTATCCATGGTTCAGCGCGAAGAGGAGCAGTTCCGGCGCCTCGTCGTCGTTGACCCCGCGCATCAGCACTGTATTGATCTTCACGGGCGTCAGCCCGGCCCGCGCCGCGCCGGCCAGGCCTTTCAGCACGTCGGCATGCCGGTCGCGGTGGGTGAGCTCGCGGAAGCGCTCGGGCGAGAGCGTGTCCAGCGAGACGTTGACCCGGTCCAGCCCCGCCTCGAGCAGCGGCACGGCCATCCGCTCGAGACCGATGCCGTTTGTGGTGACGGACAGCTTGGGCCGGGGACTGAGCGCGGCAGCAGCGGAGATGATGCCCACCAGCCCGCGCCGAATCAACGGCTCGCCGCCGGTGAACCGCACGTCGGTCACGCCCAGCCGCTCGACGGCGATGCGAATCAGCCGTCCAACCTCGTCGTCGGTGAGCTGCTGCTCCTGCGGCATCCATGCAAGCCCTTCCTCGGGCATGCAGTAGGTGCAGCGCAGGTTGCACCGGTCGGTCAGCGACACCCTCAGATCGGTCGCCACCCGACCAAACCGGTCGGCGAGCACGCTCACGTCGGCCCCCGGCCTCGCCAGGCACCCACGCCCGCGGAAATCAGGAGCCACCCGCACGACCCGTCGACGTTGCTCACTGGTCGAACCTAGCTCTTGGGTACGACATTCGCCCGTACCCGCTAACCGGTGGGATGCAGCCCACCGCCGGTCCTGGGGCCGCGCCGACATCCAGGAACGCCGACTCCCCGATAACGAAGAGATCAACGGATGCGTGTTCTGGGCGTGAGCTGCCCAGCGTGAGCCTGCGGGGGTCGTGTCCTGGGCGTGAGCTGCCCAGCGTGAGCCTGCGGGGGTCGTGTCCTGAGGCCTCAGCTGCCCAGCGCGTGGGTCTGCAGGGTCCCGGGCCTGAGGTGCCTAGCGTGGGTCTGTGGGGGTCGTGTCCCGGGCGTGAGCTGCCTAGCGTGGGTCTGTGGGGGTCGCGCCCCCGGGTCTGAACTGCCCAGCGTCGGGTCTGCCGGAGTCGTGTCCAGGCCTCAGCTGCCCAGCATCGCGTCCGCGGCGGCGCGGGCCGAAGCCCGGTATGCACCCCCGAACGCCGCCGTGTGCACTAGTAAAAGGTGCAGCTGATGCAGCGGCACTCGCTCCCGCCAACCGTCCGCCAGCGGCCACAGCTCCTGGTAAGCGGAGAAGATCGTCTCCAGGTGCGGGGCCCCGCCGAACAGCGCGAGCTGAGCTAGGTCGGTCTCCCGATGGCCACCGTGCGCGGCGGGGTCGACAAGCCATGCCCGCCCGTCGGCAGCCCAGAGCACGTTCCCCGGCCACAGATCTCCGTGGATGCGGGCGGGTGGCTCCTCCCCGCCGAAGGTCTCGATCTTCGAGATGACCCGTTCCACGACCGCGGCGTCCGCCGCCGAAAGCGCGTCGGTGTCGACCGAGATCCTCAGGTAGGGGCGCAGTCGCCGTTCCGCGAACCACGGACCCCAGGGTCCGGCGGAGGGCGTGTTGTCCTGGCTCAACGGGCCGATGAATCCCGTCCAGCCGGCGCCGAACGCCTCGGCGCCCTTGCGGTGCATCCCGGCCAGGTCTCGTCCGAACCGCTCGGCGGCCTGTGGCGACGCGGGACCGGCATCGATCCATTCGAGCGCGAGCATCTCCGGAAGCGAGACCACGACCTCCGGGACCGGCGCGGTGCCCGCCTCCCGGAGCCATTCCAGCCCGGCCGCCTCGGTGGCGAAGAAGTGCTCGGGGGCGCTTCCGGAGGGCCAGGTCTTCGTGAACAGCGACGTGCCGTCGTCCAAGGTCAACCGGGATGCGGCGCACACATCACCCCCTCCGACGGGGGTCTCCCGTATCCGCTGATGCGTGAGAAATGTCGGGAGGTGCTGGGGGTGCGCGCGCAGGTACGCCAGATCCACCGCCTTATCTTCCACTTCGGGTTACGGCGTGCCCGATTCGGAGTCAAAATGTCGGCATGACACCTGTCGCGGTGCGTCCGTACCGGCCGAGCGATCACGGCGCTGGTCGCCGTCTGTGGTCGGAGCTGACCTATCAGCACAACCAGATGTACGGCGATTCCGCGGACGACGGTGGTGCCGGCTTCGAGGAGTATCTGACCCGGCTGGACCTCAGCGGCCTGTGGGTCGCCGACCACGCGGACGACGGAGTGATCGGGCTGGTCGGCCTCATCATGCGGGGCCGCGCCGGCGAGGTGGAGCCGGTAGTCGTCACCGGCTCGCACCGGCACAAGGGTGTCGGCCGCAAGCTGCTGCGACACGTCGCGGCGGAGGCCAAGAAGCGCGGGATGTTGTCGCTGACGATCTCGCCGTCGTCGCGCAACGTCGATGCGATCCGCAGCCTGCACGCCGCCGGATACGACGTGGTGTCGTCGATCGAGTTGACCATGGACCTGGACCGGCATGCCCACGAGTGGCAGCAGGACGGGCTGGAGTTGCATGAGTTGCAGTTTCGTTCCTGAGGGCGTTTCCGCGCTCGCCCCCTGTGGATAACCGGGTTATCCACAGGCTCGATCTTCGGCACTCGGCGGACGCGCCGACTCCGCCATTCTGCTCGCCATGACGAAGCTGAAGGTCAGTTCTCCCGCCGAACTCATCTCCGCTGTGCCGTTCCTGATCGGCTTCCACCCGGCAGACAGCCTCACGGTCGTGGCGATGCTCGGCCCCGAGATCGCCTTCGCGGTAAGGGCCGACCTGCCCGAGCTGGACGCGCCGGCCGAGGAGGCGAAGGCGGCGGTACTCCACCTGGCGTCCGTGGTCATCAGGCAGCAGGTCCAGGCCGTCGCGATCATCGGATACGGCGACAAGCAGCGTGTGACGCCCGCCGTCCTCCGCATTTCCGACGTCTTCCGCAAGGTCGGCCTCGTGATCATCGAGGAACTGCGGGTCGAGGACGGGCGGTACTGGTCATTCCTGTGCTCGGATCCGACCTGCTGCCCTCCGCAGGGACTGCCGTGCGAACCGCCGGACAGCGTGGTGGCGGCCGAGGCGACGTTCGCGGGTGCGGTGGCCCTGCCAAGCCGCGAGATGTTCGCGGCGCAGCTGGCACCGGCAACCGGCGACGACCGCGAGGCGATGACGGCGGCAACCGCCCGCGCGGTCCTCCGCCTGGCGACCCTCGCCGCCGTGGACCACGCACCGGCGGCGCCCACGGGGACGGCGCCGGCGGGCATCGCGCTCGCGGGGACCGTGCCTGAGGCGACCGTGCCTGAGGCGACCCAATCGGGGCCGGTAGGAGTCGCCACCTGCCCGGATGACACCGAGCCGGCTCGGACGGCCCGGCCTGCGGTCCCGATGCCAGGTCCAGAGCGCGAAGCACCGGAGCAGGGGCCGAACCGGGCGAAGGACGAGGTTCCGTTCCTGCCGGACGAGACGCGCTTCTTTCAGCTGGTGCGGCGGGCAGGCCGGAAAGCGGTGCGGGAGGCCGAGCGCAGCTATCGCTCGGGCGGGCGCTTGTCCGACGACGAGGTCGCGTGGCTGGGACTGCTGCTCCTTCACGTGCCGGTCCGCGACTACGCCTGGACCAGGACGCGCACCGAGGCGTGGGAGCTGGCGCTCTGGTCGGACGTCGTGCGCCGGGTAGAGCCCGCATACACCCCGGCACCGGCCTCGCTGCTCGCCTTCGTGGCCTGGCGTTCCGGAGCGGGCGTGCTGGCAAGCGTCGCCGTGGAACGGGCGCTCAACGAGCAGCGGGACTACTCGCTCGCCATGCTGGTCCACCAGGCCCTGGTCAACGGGGTGCACCCGGCGATACTGGACGGCTGGCCCGCAGCCGTCGGCGCGCCCGACGTCCCTCACTACCCCGGCGAAGACCCCGACGACGGCCCAGGCCCGCACGCACAGCCCGACTGCGAAACCCCGGTTCATCCGGAACCAGCTGACCACCCGGAGGCCCCAGGCCGCGCGGAGTCGGTTGGGCGGGTGGAGTCGGCAGGGCACCCGGAGCGGGCTGAGCCCTTGGAGCGTGCGGCTCACGCTGAGCAGTCCGCCCGTGCTGAGCAGTCCGCCCGTGCTGAGCAGTCCGCCCGTGCTGAGCAGTCCGCCCGTGCTGAGCAGTCCGCCCGTGCTGAGCAGCCCGCCCGTGCTGAGCAGCCCAACCGTGCTGGGCGGGTGACTCGTGCGGAGCGGGCGGGTCACCCTGATCGTGATGACGATGCCGGGGTGATGGGCCGACCCGCCAAGCGGGTGGCCCGGCCGCGAATTGCCCGCCGGGCCACCCGTCACCGTGGCTGAACGCTGCTGTGGCTGAACGCTGCTGAAGGGGGAGCGCTGCCGGGGCCGAGCGTTACGGCGGCGGTCTCAGGGTCGCGAGGTCTCCTGCCGGACCGTCTCCGCCCCCAGGTCACCGGCCCGCAACTCCGGGCTACCACCGGGCGTCGGGTTGTCGGCGACCTGGTGCAAGCCCGGCACACGGTCCTCGATCACGAACGTTGCCCGCGTGTGTACCGGCGCCCCGGCCTGGGTCACATAGGGCAACACCTGGAAGTCCGCGGTCAGCGCGTCTTTGGTGATCGTCGTTCGGACATAGCCGCGCTGGCTGTTGTAGAAGCGCAGGTGCGGGTTCCAGGAGGACCACGGGTGCGTGCCACCCACCACGTCAGCACCGTCCCCGCCGGAGGTGATCGATGAGCACACCAACTCCGTACCCACGGTTCGTGACGTCGGGTCGGCGTAGTCCAGCTTCAGCTCGTCCGCCCAGTGCGCGTGTACGTCGCCCGTCAGTACCACCGGATTGCGTACGCCCGCGTCCACCCAACCGCGGGTGATCCGGTCGCGGGAGGCCGCGTAGCCGTCCCACGCGTCCATGCTGACCACCGTCGCCGGACCAGAGTCGTTGTCGCGCTGGCCGAAGAAGACCTGCTGGCCCAGGATGTCCCAGCGGGCCGACGAGCGGTGGAAGCCGTCGAGCAGCCAGGCCTCCTGCTTGGCGCCGGTGATCGAGCGGGCCGGGTCGAGCGCGGCCGGGCAGTCCTTGTAGCCGTCGCCGCAGCCCTGGTCGTCGCGGAATTGGCGGGTGTCGAGCATGTGGAACGTGGCCAGCCGGCCCCAGTGCAGCCGTCGGTAGAGCCGCATGTCGATGCCGCGGGGGATCGAGGTTCGGCGCAGTGGCATGTTCTCGTAGTAGGCCTGGAACGCGGCCGCGCGCCGGGCGAGGAACAGGGGGTCCGGCTGCTCCGGTACCTCGTCCGCCCAGTTGTTCTCGACTTCGTGGTCGTCGAAGACGACGGCCCAGGGTGCGATGGCGTGCGCCGCCTGCAGGTCCGGGTCGGTCTTGTACTGCGCGTGCCGCTGCCGGTAGTTCGCCAGCGTCACCGTCTCCGGGCCGGCGTGATCGCGCGGGTTGCCGCCGGGGATGTTGTACGTGTCGGGCGCGTACTCGTACTGGTAGTCGCCCAGGTGCAGGATGAGGTCCGGTTCGTCCTCGGCCATCCGCCGGTACGCGGTGAAGTAGCCGTGTTCGAACTGCGAGCACGACGCGAACGACATCGCCAGGGTGCCGCCGCTCGCCCACGGCAGCGGTGCCGTGCGGGTCCGGCCGGCCGGGGACATGTACCGCTCGGCCCTGAAACGGTAGAAGTATTCGCGCGCGGGCAGCAGGCCGTGCAGCTCGATGTGGACGGTGTGCGCGGCGCCGGCTCGGGCCACGGCTACGCCGGCGCGTACGACTCTGCGAAATCTGGGGTCGGCGGCCAGTTCCCACTGCACGGGCACGTCGCGGGACGGCATACCGCCGAGGCCGTCCTCGGCCAGCGGATTCGGTGCCAGCCGGGTCCAGAGCACGAACCCGTCGTGCTCAGGGTCGCCCGACGCGACTCCGAGGGTGAACGGGTCGCTGCGCAGCGAACCCAGGTAGGGCGGCGGCGGTGCCGTCGCCGCGGCCGCCGACGGCCAGGTGGCGACCGCGCCGACTGCGCCGGCCGCGGCGCCGCCGAGCAGGAGGGTACGTCGTGAGACTGTCATGCGAGGCTCCCAGCACTTGCGGTGATCGGAGGTTGGAAAGCCTCATGAAGGTGAATGTCTCGGCTACGTGGAAGCGATTGCCGCCCGCCGAAGACCGGATGAACTCAGACAATGACGCGCTGTGTTCCGGCATAGACGTTCATCGACGGTCCTCGCAGGAACCCGACGAGCGTCATACCCGCCTCGTCGGCCAGCTCCGCCGCCAGGGTGCTCGGCGCGGACACCGCGGCGAGCAGCGGGATGCCGGCCATCCAGGCCTTCTGTGTCAGTTCGAAGCTGGCCCGCCCGGAGACGAGCAGCACGTGCCCGGCCAGCGGAAGCCGTCCCTCACGCAGGGCCCAGCCGATGACCTTGTCGACCGCGTTGTGCCGTCCGACGTCCTCGCGCAGCGCCAGCAGCTCGCCCTCGGCGGTGAACAGGCCGGCCGCGTGCAGCCCACCCGTACGGTCGAAGGTGCGCTGCGCGGCCCTCAGCCGGCCGGGCAGTTCCGCGAGGACCCGCGCGGGCACCGTGCAGGCGTCCGCGGCGATGTCGAACTGCGAGCGGGTACGCACGGCGTCGATGCTCGCCTTCCCGCACACGCCGCACGAACTGGTCGTGTAGAAGTTCCGGCTCGGGTCGACGACGGGCGGCGGCACGTCGGCGCCCAGCACCACATCGACCACGTTGTACGTGTTCGGCGTGTCCGTGCCCGCGCACAGCTGGGCCGTGATGACGTCCGAGGCCGTACGGATGATGCCCTCGGTCAGCAGGAAGCCCATGGCGAGGTCGATGTCCTGGCCCGGGGTCCGCATGGTCACGGCGAGCGCCGCCTGCCGGAGCCGGATCTCCAGCGGTTCCTCGGCGGCCAGTTCGTCGGGCCGCCGCCGCGGCTCGGCGTCCGTAGCCAGGTTGATCTTCAACACCGGTCGCCGGTTCGTCGTGCGCGCCATGACGACGAGCGTATTCCGCCCGGCACCCGGACCGCCCGACGCGCAAAGCGACACGGACGAGAGTCGCCCGGTAGGCGAAGCCCACCCCCGGAACACCGCCCGACCCGGCCACGGGGCCAGCAGGGTCGTGAAGCGGGTTGGGGTCGTTGAGCTCGCGGGGTCGGGGGGTCGGCGGGGTCGCGAAGCTGGTGGGGTCGCGGAACTCAGGTCACGGAGCCGGCAGGGTCCCGAAGCTGGCGAGGTCGCGGGGTTTCGGGGGATCGCGGAGCTGGTGGGATCGCGGAGCTGATGGGACCGCGGAGCTGGTGGGGCTGTGGGGTCGGCGGGGCTGGGGAGCCCGTCCGGGAGCGCAAAGGCGTCCGCACAGTCACGCTCGTGCGGCCAACGGGATACGGTACGTACGTGGGGGGATTCGCGGCGGTGGTGTTGGCCGGCGGTGCGGCGCGTCGGATGGGTGGTGCTGACAAGCCCACCATCCCGGTTGCCGGGCAGTCGATGCTGACGCGTGTCCTGGCCGCGGTGCATGACGCCGACCCGCAGGTAGTGGTCGGCCGGGTCCCTCCGGACCTGCCCGTCCCGGTCTCCTCCACCAGCGAGCAGCCGCCCGGCGGCGGCCCGGTGGCGGCCACCGCGGCCGGTCTCAAGCTCGTTCCCAGCGACGTCAGTTTCACCGCTTTGCTCGCGGCCGATCTGCCGCTGCTCACGGGCGAGGCCATCGACGTGCTTCGGCTCACGGTCGAGTCGGCGCCGATGCAGGGTGCGGTCTACCGGGACGCGGAGGGCCGTCGTCAGTCGCTCTGCGGGGTCTGGCGTACGGCGGCGCTGCGCGAGGCCCTCGACCAGGTGGCCGAGGAACGTGGCGGCCTGCACGGCGCCTCGATGCAGAACCTCATGGAGCATCTGCGCTTCATAGAGGTGTCGTGGCGGCGCCCGGGGCCGCCGCCGTGGTTCGACTGTGACACCGACGACGACCTTCGGACCGCGGAGGAATGGGCCCGGTGAACGTGCTTGATGCCTGGATCCGTGCCGCCTGTGCCGAGCTGGACCTCGTACCGGCGGATGTCGACACGGTGGCGGTGCTCGACGTGGCCCGCGATGTCGCGCACAACGTTCTGCGGCCCGGTGCGCCCGTGACGGCGTACCTGATGGGGATCGCGGTGGGGCGCGGGGCGGACCCGGCCGACGTGGCCGCGCGGCTCACCGCCCTTGCGGTCGGCTGGGCCGCCGACGGTCAGGAATGAGACGCGGCCCTATGGGCCGGCCGCTCGCTCGATAGGGTGACGGGGCGGAGGTAACGATCATGATGGCGGAGAACACGGCTGACCAGTCGGACAGCGTCCTGCTCGACGACCCGACCACTGCCGACCTGCGGGCGAAGGTGACCGAGGCCTGGCGGGAGTTCGCCGGGGCGCTGGGCGCGCTGCTGCCCACGCTGCCCGACGGCGCGCACGTCGACATCACGCTCGATCCGACGGCGTCGGGCACCGGCACGGCCGTGTACTCGGTGAGCATGCGGGTCCTGGCCGACGGCGTCGTCGAGGCGCTCGCGGTCGGCAACGCGGGGCTGCCCGAGGGCTACCGGATGAACCGCTCGTCGGTCGCCGACCTGGTGGCGCTGGGCTGGTCGCCGCCCGGCGTGCTGCCCGATTCGGGCGACTCGTTCGGCCTGCGCTCGAACACCGCCGCCGCGAAGCAGGTCGGTGCGATCGTCTCCCGCACCCTGCGCGACGTGTATGGCGCGCCGCACCCCGCGTTCCTGGTCTACCTCGTGCACGACGGCGCGGACGAGCCGATCGAGACCGCGCCGCTGGGCACGGCCCGGCACGAGCCGAGCATCTCCGGCGAGCTGAGCCTCGACGACCTCGACGAGGACGGCGTGCTCTCCGAGGCGCTCGCCAGCGCCGCCGACGAGGTCATCCCGCTGGAGGAGCGGGTACGCACGGTGGTCGCGACCATGTCGAAGACCACTGTCGACCAGCTTCAGGTCGACAACGACGGCGACATCGGCATCCGGGCCGGTTCCGCCATGGTCTTCGTGCGGGTTCGCGACAACCCGCCGCTTGTCGACGTCTTCTCGCCGATCCTGACCGAGGTCGAGCCGACCGAGCAGCTGTACATGAAGCTCTCCGAGCTGACGAACAGGATGCCGATCGGCCGGCTCTACTGCGCGCAGGACACCGTCTGGGCGTCCATCCCCGTCTTCGGCCGCAACTTCCAGGCCACCCACCTCATGCTCGCCGTGCAGGTGATGACCGGCCTCGCCGACGAGCTGGACGACCGGCTGCACGGCGAGTTCGGCGGCAAGCGCTTCTTCGGCGAGGGCGACAAGCCGGTGCCTCCGAAGGGCACGAAGGAAGGCGACGACCACCGTACGGGGATGTACCTGTAAGGCGCGTCAGTCGCTGGGCAGCCAGCTCAGGCGGTCCATGGTGGACATGTCGGTCGCCTGCATGCCCGATTCCGACAGCGTCCAGAGCACGTCACCGACGACCAGCGAGCGCTGGATCATCGGCGGGTATGCGGCGCTCTTCGGCTGGGTGACCCGGTCGGTGAGTGCGATGCCGTCCGTCACCCGCAGCGCGAGCGCCTCGCTGTCCGCGCCGAGCCCGGTCCAGGTGTTCACCGGCACGACCAGCAGGTTCGTGGCCGGCCACCAGAGCAGCGCGTGCGGGTCGTACTCGGCGTCGGAGTAGGCCTGCGGCAGGTGGTAGCGGGCGAGCCGCTTCGGTCGCGCCGGGTCCGAGACGTCGAAGAGCGAGATCTGGGTGCCCTGCGTACGCCCGTTGGCGTCGGCCTCCTGGCCGATACCGATCAGCCGGTTCTCGCCGACCGGTTGCAGGTGCGCCGAGTAGCCGGTGATCTTCAGCTCGCCGGTGACCGCGGGCTTGGCCGGGTTGCTCAGGTCGAGGCTGTAGAGCGGGTCGGTCTGCTTGAACGTGACGACGTAGCCGCGGGCGCCGATGAAGCGGACGGAGTAGATCCGTTCGCCCTTGCCGAGACCGTCGACGATCCCCGTCTGCACGAGCTTGCCGTCCTGCTCGGCCAGCACCCGGACGGCCGACCGCTCGGTCTTGGAGTTGGTGGTGGCGGCGCGCAGGTGCCCGTCCCATTCGGACAGCGCGTACTGGTTGATCAGGAAGCCCGGCACGGACCCGGCGGCCCGGTACACGGGCGGCTGGTTGCCCTGGATCGTGAATTTGTAGAGGTCGGTCTCCTCGCGCACGGGCACGGCCGCGCGGCCGAAGAAGCGGTCGAGCCGCCAGCGCTGGTCGCTGGCCAGGTAGAGGCTGTCCGGGGTGCCGTAGACGGTGTCGCCGTCGGCGACGATAGTGACGGGGTCGCCGCTGCCGAGGGCGGGCCGGGCCAGGTCGAAGGTCACGATGCTGACGAGGGAGCCGCCCGAGTAGTCCGTCGGCCGGCTGACCCGGCCGCAGTCGACGTTGCCCTTGGTGGTCTGCGTGCCGTCGGTGACCTCCCAGCCGGGCAGCCACGCGGAGCCGGGTGCGGCGTCGATGGCGCGCCGGTTCGCGGCGAGGCGCTTCTTCTCGTCCGAGACCGTCGGCGATTCGGGGAACTTGATCCGGGGTGTGGTGCGGAGCACGATCCGCGCGGTGCTGCCGGTCATCCGGGCGTCGACCAGGTTGCCCTCGCCCCGGTAGCGGCTGACGATCTTCGGCGCCCCACTCAGGTCGACGAGCAGCACCTGTGGCCCCTCTAGCACCGCCGCCCGCTTGTCGATGAAGCGCCGGTGCAGGTATCCCGCCGGCACCAGCACGAGGGCCCGGTCGCCGGAGAGCAGCAGCTGGAGCTGGCCCTGCACGTCCAGGTCGAGCCGGCCGGTCTCCCGGCGGCTGGCGGCGTCGACGACGCGCAGGTAGCCCTGGCTGATGGTGACGATCCGCCGCCCGTCGGTCTTGACCAGGTCGGGCTCGTCGGCGCCCTGCTCGTGCACGTTGGTGCCCGAGTACTGCTGCGGTGCGGCGGCCCCGGCCACCGCACCCTTGGCCGACGCCGAGTCGGCCGCCGTCCGGGCGCCGTCACGGAGGAAGGCCTCCGGCATGCCCATCCCGCCGCCGAAGCCGTACGGCCCGACGTTGGCCTTCGCGGCCTTGCGCAGGTCGGTGATGAGTTGCTCGCATGAGTCGAACGCGACGAGCCGCATCGCCACGGGGTTACCGCCGGCGGTGGCGGGCGGTACGGCCGGCGGCACCCTCGGGCCGGGGTCCGAGGTGCAGGCGGCGAGCGGGAGCGTGAGGGCCAGGACGGCGCAGATGAGCGGGCGGCGCGACATGGGGGTGGGACGCCCGGATCCCGTCTACGGTTCCTTGCTAATTCGGGGCGGGCACCGGCGTCGGCACCTCGACCAGCCGCGAGAGCACCACCATGCTGCGGGTGGAGGTCACGAACGGCTCGGCGCGCAGCCGCTCCAGCGCCTGCTCCAGGTGCCCGATGTCGGCGGCGCGCAGGTGCACGAGCGCGTCGGCCTGCCCGGACACCGTGTAGGCCCCGACGACCTCGGGGTGGCGGCGGGTGGCGACGGTGATCTGCGCGGGGGTGGTCCGGCCGGTGCAGAAGAGCTCGACGAAGGCCTCGGTGGTCCAGCCCACCGCGGCGGGCTCGATGACGGTCGTGAATCCCTTGATCACCCCGCTGGAGCGCAGGCGATCGACGCGCCTCTTCACGGCCGGTGCGCTGAGGGAGACCTTGGCGCCGATCTCGGCGTACGAGGTCCGGGCGTCCGCGATGAGCAACGCAATGATTCGCTGGTCAACGGCGTCTATCTGCAACGATTCGCCTCCGACGAGCAAGACTTCGAGCTGTTTCGGTCGTTCCAGCCTACCTACCCTTTACCTCATGAGCTACACGGAGCGCTTGCCGCGTATCAGGACATATCTGATGTGTCCGCCTGAGCACTTCACGGTTGAATACGCGATCAACCCCTGGATGGACACGACCGTCCCGGTCGATCCGGCTCTCGCGCTCAAGCAGTGGGAACTGCTCCGGAACACCCTGACGGACCTCGGCCACACGGTCCACGTCCTGGACGCGCGCCCCGGCCTCCCCGACATGGTGTACGCGGCCAACGGCGCCTTCTCCGTCGACGGCACGGTGTACGGCGCCCGCTTCAAGCACCCGGAGCGCGCCGCCGAGGCGATCGCGCACCAGCACTTCTACGCCGGCGGCACGTGGAATTTCGCCGAAGGTGTGCACGTCAACGAGGGTGAGGGCGACTTCGCGTACCTGCCGGGCGCGTACGGCGGCCTGATCCTGGCCGGGCACGGATTCCGTACCGATCCCGCGGCGCACGCGGAGGCGCAGGAGGTCCTCGGGCGCCCGGTGATCTCGCTCAGGCTGGTGGACCCGGCGTTCTACCACCTCGACACCGCGCTGGCGGCCCTCGACGACAAGCACATCACGTACTACCCGGACGCGTTCTCGGCGGCGTCGCAGCGCGTCCTGCGCCAGCTCTTCCCGGACGCGGTGATCGCCGACCGTGCGGACGCCGAGGCGTTCGCCCTCAACCTGGTAAGTGACGGACGCCACGTCATCCTCAACACCGAGTCGACGGCGATGGCCGAGAAGGTCCGCGCCGCGGGCTACAGCCCCGTGCACGTCGAGCTGAGCGAGCTCAAGCGCGGCGGCGGCTCGGTGAAGTGCGCGGTGGCCGAACTACGCCCTTGACGGTTGCCTGGCCGGCGTGCGGGAAGATGGATCGCATGACCGACGACACCCGAAACCCAGACACGCAGGAAGACGGTTCCGTCATGGTGGTGGGCCCCGACGGCCGACCCCTGGGCACGGTGGAGTCCGACGGCACCCTCAACCCCGAGGAGCCCGGCAACCTGATCGAGCAGCCCGCAAAGGTCATGCGGATCGGCAGCATGATCAAGCAGCTGCTCGAGGAGGTCCGGGCGGCGCCGCTCGACGAGGCCAGCCGGGGGCGGCTGCGGGAGATCCACCAGCGCTCGATCAAGGAGCTCGAGGACGGCCTGGCGCCGGAGTTGCAGGAGGAGCTCGAGCGGCTCTCGCTGCCGTTCGAGGGTGAGGCCCCGCCGAGCGAATCCGAGCTGCGGATCGCGCAGGCCCAGCTCGTGGGCTGGCTGGAGGGCCTGTTCCACGGGATCCAGGCGGCGCTCGTCGCGCAGCAGATGGCGGCCCGGCTCCAGCTCGAGCAGATGCGTGGCGGCAACGCCGGCCGCCCGGCGCTGCCGATGAGCCCGAACGGCGTCATCCCCGGCATGCCCGCACATACCGACGGCTCCGGCCGCACCGGCCAGTACCTCTAAGCAGCTAGAGGTCGAAGAGTTTCTCGAGGTAAACGGCCACGCCGTCCTCGTCGTTCGTGAGCGTCACCTCGTCGGCGACCTCCCGGACGGCGGGGTGGGCGTTGCCCATCGCCACGGAACGGCCTGCCCAGGACAGCAGGGGCAGGTCGTTCGGCATGTCCCCGAAGGCCACCACGTCCTGCGCGGTGAAGCCCTCGCGCTCGCAGAGCCAGGCGAGCCCGGCGGCCTTGGTGACACCGGCCGCGGAGATCTCCACCAGCGCCGACGACGACGAGTGCGTCGCCTCGGCGAGCCCACCGAGAGTGCTGCTCACCAGCGCGGCGAACTCGTCCGGCCCGTAGCTGGCGGAGCGGGCCAGCAGCTTCACCGCCGGCACCGAGATCAGCTCCTCGTGCGAGGCGACCACGCGTACCGTCTTGTGCTCGCCGTCCCAGTGCAGCGGCCACCTCTGCTCGTACCGGAAGCTCCGGCCGTTCTCGACCTCGACGGCGAGCGTGATGTCCGGTACGGCCTCGCGCAGCTTCCGGGTCACGTCGAGCAGCAGATCGACGGAGAGCGGCGCCGCCCGCAGGATCTCGTCGGTGTCGGGGTCGTAGACCACGGCGCCGTTGGCGCAGACCGCCGGCAGCGGCTCGACCATCTGGTCGTAAAGCTGGCGCAGCCAGCGCACTGGGCGGCCGGTCACCAGGACCGTCGGGATCCCGCGGGAGTAGAGCTGGTCGAGAATCTCGGTGGTGCGGGGGCTGAGCTTGCCGTCGGACCGGATCAGGGTGCCGTCGATGTCGGAGGCGACGAGACGAAAAGGTGGCATCACCTCGACAGTAGCCGGTCGAGATAGACGGCCACGCCGTCCTCGTCGTTGGTCAATGTGACCTCGTCGGCGACCGCCAGCACCGTCGGATGGGCGTTCCGCACGGCCACCCGGCTCCAACCGGCCCAGGCGAACATCGGCAGGTCATTGGGCATGTCACCGAAGACCAGCACGTCCGCGGGGTCGACGCCGACGGCTTGCGCGACGACCGCGAGGCCGGTGCCCTTGTCGACGCCCGGCGGGCAGATCTCCACATAGTTCAGACCGGCCTGAGTGACCGATGCCACGTGCGGCGGCACGATCCGCTGGGCGGCGGCGAGCAGATCGTCGACGTGCCGGTCGAAGGAGCGGGCGAAGGCCTTGATCACGTCGCCGGTCAGGCACCCGGCGCGCGGCCGCTGCTCGACGACGACCGGATAGCGCCAGGTCGGGTCGTAGTCGCCCCAGAGCGGTGAGTCGTCGTGCTCCAGCGCCTCGACCATCACCGACAGCGGCCCGATCTCGGCCTCCAGATCGGCCAGCACGGCGGCGAGGTCCGGACCGGGTAGCCGTTCGCTGCGCAGGATCTGGCCCTCACCCTGGTCGATCACCCAGCCGCCCTGTGCCAGCACGAGGAAGTCGGCGTTGCGGATGTCCTCGCGGGTAAGCCGGGTCAGCCGGGGGCCGCGGCCGGTGGCGGCGACGAGCCGGATGCCGGCGGCCCGGACCCGATCCAGGACCTCGTGCGTGTAGGCGGACACCGTGTCGTCGCTGCGCACCAGGGTGCCGTCGAGGTCGGTCGCGATGAGCTTGGGGAGACCGGGCCTGGCCATCAATACCTCCGAGGGGGATGACGGCCCCCGCGGAGGGCGGAAGGAAAACGTTACACCGGCCCGGCTACCAGCGGCTATGACTTTTGGTAACGGGCCGGTGTCTCACTCGTTAGCGAACAGGTTCGAGAACGTCCCGCCCGCCCAGGTACGGCTGGAGCGCCTTGGGTACCCGGACCGAGCCGTCCGGCTGCTGGTGGTTCTCCAGGATCGGGATCAGCCAGCGGGTCGTGGCGAGCGTGCCGTTGAGGGTCGCCGCCGTCTGCGCCTTGCCGTCCTCGTCGCGGTAGCGGATGTTGAGCCGCCGCGCCTGGAACGTGGTGCAGTTCGACGTCGAGGTGACCTCGCGGTAGCGGCCCTGTGACGGCACCCACGCCTCGCAGTCGAACTTGCGGGTCGCGCTCGAACCGAGGTCGCCGGCCGCCACGTCGATCACCCGGTACGGGATCTCGACCTTGGCGAGCATCTCCTCCTCCATGGCGAGCAGGCGCCGGTGCTCCTCGGCGGCCTCCTCGGGCCGGCAGAACGAGAACATCTCGACCTTGTCGAACTGGTGCACGCGCAGGATGCCGCGGACGTCCTTGCCGTACGAGCCGGCCTCCCGGCGGAAGCACGACGACCAGCCGGCGAAGCGCTCGGGACCGTCGGCGAGATCCAGGATCTCGTTCGAGTGGTACGCCGCCAGCGCCACCTCCGACGTGCCGACCAGGTAGAGGTCGTCGGCCTCGAGCCGGTAGATCTCGCTCGCGTGCGCGCCGAGGAAGCCGGTGCCCTCCATCGCCTCCGGCTTGACCAGCGCGGGGGTGATCGTCGGGGTGAAGCCGTGCTCGACCG
This sequence comes from Amorphoplanes digitatis, assembly GCF_014205335.1. Taxonomy (NCBI): domain Bacteria; kingdom Bacillati; phylum Actinomycetota; class Actinomycetes; order Micromonosporales; family Micromonosporaceae; genus Actinoplanes; species Actinoplanes digitatis. Next base: position 8,929,891 of record NZ_JACHNH010000001.1, read on the forward strand.
CCTGTGCGATCGCCATCTGGAGCATGCCGAGCTGGAGCAGCGCGCCCACGCCGGTGAGGAAGTAGAAGCGCGAGCCCGACACCTTGGCGCCGCGCTCGGTGTCGATCGCGCCGAGTGCCTCGCCGATCTCGAGGTGGTCCCTCGGGTTATCGATCTTGGGGAGGTCGCCGACCTCGCGCAGCACGACGAAGTCGTCCTCGCCGCCGGGCGGCACGCCGTCCTGCACCAGGTTGGGCACGGCGAGGTGGGCCTGGCGCAGTGCCTGGTCGGCCTCGGTCGCCGCGGCCTGGGTCGCCTTCACCGAGGCCGAGAGCTCCTTGGTGCGGGCGAGCAGCGCCGCGCGCTCGTCGCCCTTGGCCTTCGACACCGCGGTGCCCAGGGACTTCTGCTCGGCGCGTACCGCCTCGAACCGCTGTGTGGCGGCCCGGCGCTCCTCGTCGGCGCGCAGCAGGTCGTCGACCGCCGAGGCGGACTCGCCGCGCAGCTCTTGACTGGCACGGAAGAGGTCTGGGTTCTCGCGGAGCAGCCGCAGGTCAATCACGACGTCGAGCCTACCGGCGACGATGTCCCGCTTTCACCCCGATATGCATCAGCTGGGCTTGTCCCGGTTGTCCTGGGTCGGCGTGAACGGCTTGGCGGAGGTCACGGTGAGGCCGATCGGCGCGTCGGGCGGCCCGTCCTCCGCGTCGTCCGCCGGCCTTCGCCAGGACCAGACCGGCTCCGGCTCCGGCTCCTCGCCCTGCCGCGCCGGCTCGGCTCCGGACACCCGGCCCGCCAGGTACATGGCCAGCAGAGTCAGCACCACCCCGGCGGCGGCGCACCAGATGCCCCGGCCTTGCGAGATCGTGACCTGCTCCTCCTTGAGGTTTGTCGCGCCGATCTGGCCGACGATGCGGCTCGTGTCGCCCAGGTACGACCCCACCGCGGCCAGCATCCCCAGCAGGGCGCCGCCGACGCTGAGGGCGGTGAGCCGGGTGTACCGCCGGCCGGCGGCCGGCCCGAACAACGTGAGGACGACCGCGGGCACGAGCAGGAGCAGCCCGGTCAGGTATCCGCCGCCCCAGCCGCCCAGATCCGCGACGGTGGTCTCCAGCGGCCGGGTGCCCACCTCGCCGTCGCCCCAGAAGGTTCCGTCGACGTTGGTGATCTGCCATTCGGACACCAGCGAGCCGAACAGCGCGACGCCGCCGAGCGCGGCGGCGAGCGGCACCACGCGGCGGTCGCCCGCGAGCTCGGCCAGCTGCGCGCCGGGACGGATGCGGGTTCGCCGCGGCGCGACGTCCTCGTCGGGGCCGAACTGGACGACGGCCTCGGCTGGTGTTTCCGGCATGAGATCCATCATCACCCCCGGCCCGTCCACCGGCCAGCGGCCCGAGTCATGGACTAGCGTCAGGCCATGCCTATTCGCACTGCTTCCGCCCGCTGGTCGGGCAATCTCACCGAAGGCTCCGGAACGATCAAGACCGGTAAGGGTGGGTACGAAGGGAACTATTCCTTCAAGTCCCGCTTCGAGGAGGGCGAGGGGACGAACCCGGAGGAGCTGATCGGCGCCGCGCACGCCGGCTGCTTCTCGATGGCGTTCTCCAAGGGCCTCGCCGACGCCGGCTTCACGCCGACCTCCGTCGAGACCACCGCCAAGGTCCACCTGGACAAGGGCGACGCCGGCTTCGGCGTCACCCGCATCGACCTCGAGACCGTCGGCAACGTACCCGGCATCGACGAGGGCACCTTCCTGAAGATCGCCGAGGGTGCCAAGGAGAACTGCCCGATCTCCCGCCTGCTGTCGCCCGGCGCCGAGATCAGCCTGAGCGCCCGGCTCGCCTGACGCCCGACCGTGCTCCGCCCGCGCATGCTCGCGGGTGGAGCACAATGGGCGGCGTGCCGGTCGAGATGAGCCGTGAACGCTTCGAGGACCTGGTCGGCGAGGCGCTGGACGAGGTGCCGCCCGAACTGCTCAAGGTCATGAGCAATGTGGTCATCCTCGTGGAGGATCTGCCGCCCGACGGGGGCATGGACCTGCTCGGCCTCTACGAGGGCACGGCGCTGACCGAGCGCGGCTGGGACTACGCCGGCGTGCTGCCCGACCGCATCACCATCTACCGCCTGCCGACGTTGCAGGTCTGCGATACGGAGACGGACGTCATCGACGAGGTGGCGATCACCGTCGTGCATGAGATCGCGCATCATTTCGGCATCGACGACCAGCGGCTGCACGAGCTGGGATGGGGCTGAAAGGCCGACCTGTGGCGTTGCCGCCTGCGCCTACCCTGGTGTTCCACGCTTACAGGAGGACCTTGATGCGCAGCGAACTGTTCTCGGCGGAAAACCTCGAGAAGGAGTCGAACCAGCCCGGGCTCAGGCTGCAGAATTCCAAACTTCTCAAGGCCGAGCTCAACGGCGAGTTCATGGCCCGGGTCGGGTCGATGGTCGCCTACCAGGGCCAGGTTCAGTTCGAGGCGCTCGGCTCGGGCGGCATCGGCAAGTTCCTGAAGCAGAAGCTGACCGGCGAGGGCGTACCCCTGATGAAGATCAGCGGCCGCGGCGACGTCTTCCTCGCCGAGAACGCCGCCGACATCCACATCATCGACCTCGAGCCGGGCGACGCCCTGTCGATCAACGGCGCGAACGTGCTGGCCTTCGACTCGACCCTGAATTACGACATCAAGATGGTCCAGGGCGTCGGCATGATGTCCAATGCTGGCCTGTTCAACTGCGTCTTCTCCGGCTACGGCCGGATCGCGGTGACGACCAAGGGCACCCCGGTCGTGCTGAGCGTCGACCAGCCGACCTATGTGGACCCGCAGGCGGCGATCTGCTGGTCGGCCAACCTGCAGACGGGTTACCACCGGGCCGAGCAGATGGGCCTGGGCACCCTGCTCGGCCGCAGCACCGGCGAGCGCTTCACGATGAGCTTCGCCGGCCAGGGCTTCGTGGTCGTGCAGCCGTCCGAGGAGCCCCCCGGCGGCCTCGTCGGCGGCGCGGCACAGGGTCAGCAGCAGCAGGGCGGCATCCTCGGCAACCTGCTCGGCTGACCGAGGACACGCCTAGGTTCTGTCCCGCGGGACAGAACCTAGCCCGGCGAGGAGCGGAGCGCTCCTTGCCGGGGCGGGCCGGCCGGAACGAAGGCGGGCGGGTCAGTCGGGTCGGCCGGAGCGAAGGCGGGACAGCCAGGCGGCGCTGTCGGCGAAGTCCGCGTCCGTGAGTCCCGGCTGCGACGGCAGGGGTGCCTCCGCGGCGGCCTTCGACCAGCGATGCCGCGGGTAGGACCCGAGGAAACGCACTTCCGCGCAGATCCGCCGCAGCCCCTGTAGCGCCTCGCCCAGCCGCGGCTCCGCCACGTGGCCCGTGCAGTCGAGGAAGAAGATGTAGACCCCGAGCTGCTCGCCGGTCGGCCGCGACTCGATGCGGGACAGGTTGATGCCGCGGACCGCCAGCTCCGTGAGCACCGACAGCAGGGCGCCGACCCGGTCGCGGTCGATCATCACCGCCAGCGACGTCACGTCGTCGCCCGTCGGCGGCCCCGGCGGCGCGGGGCGGGACAGCAGCGCGAAGCGGGTCACCGCGTCCGGGTGGTCGGCGATCTTGTCCGCCAGCACCGTCAGCTCGTTTCGCGGCACCCCGATCGGCGCGCAGATCGCCGCGTCGTGAACGCCCGTCGCCGCGCTGATCGCCGCGGCCGCGTTCGACAGCACGTCGACCACGACGGCATCGGGCAGGTTCGCCAGCAGCCAGTTGCGGCACTGCGCCGATGCCTGTGGGTGCGCCGCCACCGAGCGGATCTCGGGTAGCGGCAGCGGCCGCGGCGCGGCGAGCACGAACTCCACCGGGAGCACGACCTCGCGGGTGATCACCAGCGGGTCGCCGGTGCCGATCTCGTCGAGGGTGACCGGCACGGCCCCGCCGACGGAGTTCTCCAGGGGCACCAGCGCCGCGTCGGCGTCGCCGGAGCGCACCGCCTCGAGCGCCTCGGGCACGCTGCGGGCGGGGGTCCGGATGCCGTGCTCGGCGGCGGGAATCGTCCGCAGCGCCTGCTCGGTGAAGGTGCCTTCCGGGCCGAGGTAGACGAAACGGGTGGGCGGGGTTCCCGGCATGTCACCCACCTTAAGGCCCGGCACCCTCAGGCCCCGCAGGCCCACACGCGGATGCCCGTGGGCGCCTCGGTGCGGACCTTGATGCTGCACACGTCGGTGCCGGCCTCGATGACCTTGATCGTCGCGGGACTGCCCTTGGTGACGACCAGCAGGGGCTCGGCCGGGGTGTCCGAGTCGGCCTCCGCGATCTGCACGATCGTGAACTGCCACGACTTCGCGCAGAACGGCCCGTCGATGACCTTCAGCTCGGTCGCCGGCACCCCCGGGCGGCCCTTGACCGCCGTGAGCACCTGCTGCCCGCTCGGCCCGTTCACGCACTTCGGGGCGGGCGACGGCCGGACCGTCGTTGGCGTGGTGGTGACCGTCGCCGGCGTGGTCGTGGCCGTCGGATAGGTCGGCACGCCCGCGGTCGGATAGGTGGGCACCCCGGCGGTGGGCAGCGCGGTCGGCAGGCCCGGTACGACGCCCGGCGACGGGAACGAGGAGGCATCCGCCGACCCGTTGCCCGGCGCCTCGGGAGGCGCGCTGAGCGGGGGCTCCGGCGGCATCCCGCAGGCGGCGAGAAGCAGCACCGAGGCGAGAACCCCGGCGGCCGACAGCAGCGGCACAACCCTTACGGCGCCGGGGCCGGCCGGACGGCCGGAGCCGGACCTGGTACGCGGGGCGGCCGCGAGGCGTCGGACATTGCGGAGCACGCGAACATGGTAATGGCGACCCGGCATCGACGACCGTCACGATTCGGGTCGTATGCGGCGCCCGCGGCTACGCGGCGATCCGGTGCCCGACCGCCGTGAGCGTGTCCAGGGCCTCGCTGAGGCGAACGGCCGGGACCAGCAGGTAGTCCGTGTCGTAGGTCGAGAACGCGACGATGTTCACCCGGGCCTCGGCGAGCGGGCCGGCCAGCGAGGCCAGCACCCCGGTGAGCGCCAGGTCCAGCGGTCCGACGACCCGCAGGCAGCGCCAGGACGCCTCGACGGTGGCATCCTCCGGCACGCGGTCGGCCGGGCAGATGATCGAGAGCTCGTCGGGTGCCCAGGTCACCGAGATGACGCCCTTGACGTCCGGCCCGCTGCTCAGGGAGGCGGGCAGCGCGGAACCGGCCGGCAGCCGGCACACCGCGTACTCCTCTGGTAGCAGATCTAGGTCGAGCATGGTGGGAACACTACGGTCCAGACCCCACGATCCCAATGGGTATCCGGTGCGTTGATCGCCACACGAACGAGTGACTAGTAACGGATCGCCGAGAAAAAGGTCAATGACGCGACCACGCGGCCCGCCTCCGACAGGGGCGCCGCGATGGCGTCGACCGTCAGGTGGCTCTCCTCGTCCGTCGGCTGGACCCGCATGAGGCCGCGGGCCAGCCGCTCGCTGGTGAGCGCGAGCAGCGGCGGGATCTTCTCGATCTCCTGCTCGGTGAGGTCGCCGCCGCCGGCCGTGAAGTCGATCAGCCGGAGCGCGCCCTCGCCGCCGAGCAGCGGCTGTCCGACCGCGTCGAGCCCCTTGCCCAGGCCGAGCAGGTCGCTCGCCGAGGGCGAAACGGCCACGATTCTGAACGCCGAGTCGATGACCAGACAGGGCTCCACGGCCTGCCATACCGTCGCCGCCCAGCGGTCGACGCTCGAGACGAACTCGGACTCGTCCGGCGTACGCGCCTGCGGCACAAACGCTCCCGAGAGTGAGAGCTCGACGTGCGCCACCCGCACCTCCCTCATCATCCGTGCCGTCGGCCGGACCTGACTCCGGCCGGACTTGCTCGGGTCCGAAGCTTAAGCCTCGACTCCTCGAGTGTCCGGCCGGTGTTGCTCACGTCAACCCTCGACGGCAAGCGGTGCTCCGGAAGAAACGTTACCGGCGGGTCGCCCGCTTGTCAGCGGCCGTTTGGCCGCTCGCGTGCCACCGGTAGTCGCCAGCGGGCCGATAGGGCGCGTTTGCCCAGGTCGCGGAGCGCTGTGCCACCGCCGACAGTTTACTCGCCGTCGCGGGTGAAATTCTGGCGCCGCCGGCGATCAGCAGCCGGTCGAGCTCCTTGTGGGTGGCCACGAGGCAGTCCTTCGGGAGGCCGTGCACGCTGATCACGCCCGAGCCGACGAACGCCAGCACGGGGGTGACGGGCACGCTCAGGCCGACGGCGGAGCTCATGGCCCGGCCGGCGCGCTTGGCGTCCCGGCGGGCCTCGGCGACGTACGCCGGGCGCTTCCCGTTGATCTGCACGACGTCTCCCGCGATGAGCACCCGGGCCCGGCCGTGGTCGGCGACGGTGACGGCGTAGATGCCACCGGGGCCGATGGCGAGGAACCCGGCGCGGTCGTCGCTGGGGTCGTGTTCGTAGCCGTGCGAGTCGGTGCGGGGCCAGTCGACGACGTGCCAGGCGGGCCCGAGGCGGTCGAGGCGGGTGAGTGCCCGGGCGCCGGCCGCTTCGAGGCGGCGGGCCTCCCGCTCCGCGCGGCGACGGCGGGCCCACTCGACGGGACTCTGGCGGGGCTCGAGGGCCGCGGGTGGTGCCGCACGTCGGGGGTCGATGGCGGGGGGATAGCTGCGAGATGAGATGGGCAGGGCGGGACGTGCTGGGAAGACAGTCACTGCGACCTCCGGCAAAAGGTCCATCGGGCTCTCTTTCCACTACGGTAAGTGTTGGACCCGGTACTCAAGCAAGTCATCGAAACGGAAAGAAAGCGGAATGAGTAGGGATGAATGCCGCATTCACGCAATAGTTCTTTTTCCGTATGGTGCATCACGCGACCTAGGGCTCCCCTGGAATCCGAAACGTCCCCGCCAAGTTAGCCTTACCTACCTTGATCGCGCAGCGTTGTCTCAAAATCAAGAGCTCAAAGTCACATGACGGCTGCGGGGCGTGCGGTCTGCCTCGGGTCCCGCGCCTGATCGGCCCCCAGCACCTAGGCTCGACCCGTGGTCCACTACGTCGACAGCGAAGTGAGCCGGCTCGCCACGGTCATGCTGCACCGGCCGGGCGCCGAGCTTGCCAGGCTGACCCCACGCAACAACGACTCGCTGCTGTTCGACGCCATCCCCTGGGTCGGACGCGCGCAGGAGGAGCACGACCGGTTCGCCGCGGCCCTGCGCGATCGCGGCGTGGAGGTCCTCTACCTGGGCGAGCTGCTCGAGCAGACGCTCGCCGTTGCCGAGGCGCGCGCGGTGCTGACCGACAGCGTCCTGGCGGACCCGCGGCTGGGCGACTCCCTGCGGGACCGGGTCGGTGCGCATCTCGCCGACCTCGGCCCGCCCGAGCTCGCCCGGACGCTGATGGGTGGCCTCGCGCACGAGGAGATCAAGCCGGGCCCGGGCCGGATGGGCGGGCTGGTCTATGAGCTCATGGACCGACACGACTTCGTCATCGACCCGCTGCCCAACCTGCTCTTCACCCGGGACTCCTCGGTCTGGGTGCGCGACCGGGTGGCCGTGACCAGCCTCGCCATGCCGGCCCGCGACCGCGAGACCACGCTGACCCGGGCGATCTACACCCACCATCCGCGCTTCGCGGGCACCAAGCTGCTCTACGAGCCGGGGCTCGAACACGTCGAGGGCGGCGACGTGTTGTTGCTCGCGCCGAACGTGCTGGCGATCGGCGTCGGCGAGCGCACCACCCCGGCCGGTGCCGAGCGGCTGGCCCGGCGGGTCTTCGCGGCGGGGCTGGCCGACACCATCCTGGCCGTGCCGATCGCGCAGGAGCGCGCCACGATGCACCTCGACACGGTCTGCACGATGGTCGACGTCGACGCCGTGGTCATGTATCCCAACATCGCGGACACCCTGCGGGCGTACCCGGTGACGCCCGGATACGACGGCGAGCCGGTGGTGGGGCCGTCCCGGCCGTTCCTGGACGCGGCGGCGGAGGCGATGGGCATCGACCGGCTGCGCATCATCGACACGGGCCTCGACCCGGTCACGGCCGAGCGGGAGCAGTGGGACGACGGCAACAACACGCTGGCGATCGCGCCCCGGCTCTGCGTGGCCTACGAGCGCAACGTGGAGACCAACGCACAGCTGGAGCGCGCCGGCATCGAGGTCATCGCGATCAGCGGCTCGGAGCTGGGCTCCGGCCGCGGTGGCCCGCGATGCATGAGCTGCCCGATCGAACGGGTGCCGCTCTAGCCGGCGCGGACCACCAGAGGCCCGGCGGAGGCCCGGCGGAGGCCCGGCGTGAACCAACGGAGGCACGGCGTGGACCGCCAGAGGCACGGCATGCACGCGGCCCGCACCGCGCGCGCCGCCGGTTCGCCGGCGACGCGCGGGCTGCCTACCTACCGCAGGGTGAGCTGCCGTCCCACGAGTCCCTGCTTGGCGCGCCGTCCGGCGGCGTCCAGCGGGCCCGTCTCGGCGAGGATGTCCGTGTAGCGCTTGGCGAAGTCGCTCAGCGGGGCCTCGAAGTCCACGCCCTCCGGCTCGCCCGGCACATCCCAGACCGGGACGAGCAGGCCGTGCGCGCGGAACATGCCGGCGAACTTGGTGTTCTCGCCGAGCAGCAGGTCGCCGCCGGCGGAGAGGCGGGCCAGCGCGTCCAGCGCGGTGTCCTCGTCCTGCGGGAGCACCCACCGCACGTGCGACTTGTCCGGCTGCACCCGGCACCAGTACGCGGCCGGCTGGCCGAGCCGCACGGTCGGGTAGATCGACGCGTTGGCCCGCTCGAGCGACGCCTTCACGTTCGCGTCCTCGGCCTGCTCGGCGTCGAGCCAGTACTCGAAACCCTCGTGCATCGTGACATCCAGCGCGCCGTCCACCAGGATGTCCTGGAGGCGCGGGCCCTCGCCGGGCAGCGCGGGTACGGCAACGGTGCCGCCGGGCTCGGTCTTGAGCGCGCACAGGATCGCCACGGCGATGTCGCGGGAGACGTCGCCGGACTGCACGTGCCGCTGGAGGCCGACGAAGACCTGGCCGTCCTGGCGGGCCATCGCGGGCCAGGCCATCGGCAGGACCGTCGAGAGCGTGACGGGGCGGTCCCCGTACTCCTCGATGATCTCGGGCTTGAGGGCCAGCGGCGCGGAGGCGGCCGGAACCAGCTCGCGCAGCGCGATCCATTCGGGTTCGTCGGCCAGGCTCTCGAAGGGTCGGGCGACGAAGATGTCGCGCACCTTCTGGCGCTTGGGGGCCGCGTTCGCGGTGGCTTTCGGGTTTCGACGCTTGCTCACGGCGAACCAGCCTAGGCGGTTACCGGTCGATCCGGGCACTCCGTGGGTCCGTGTCGATTGAGCCTTTTTCAACGTGGCCCGGGCGGCAGCGCCCGGCGCAGATCGACGGCCCGGACACCGCTGGCCCGTGGCCAGGTTGAAAATTGCTCACACATATCTCGGTCAGGCCCGCGGCAGCCGGACCTCGGCGACCGTCCCGCCGCCCTCGCGGGGGCGCAGCGAGACCCAGCCGTTCTGCCGCTCGACGATGCGCCGTACCAGGTAGAGGCCGAGCCCGGCGCCCGGGTTGCGGCCCCGGTCGGCCGACTCGCCCTGCCAGTAGCGCTCGAAGGCCCGCTCGACGTGCTCGGGCTTGACGCCGATGCCGCGGTCCGCGACCCGGAAGGTCACCGTCGTGTCGTCGGCGGCCGCGGTCACCTCGACCTCGGTGTCCGGCGCCGAATACCGGTCCGCGTTGGTGGCCAGCTCGGTGAGGATCGTGGCGAGCGAGTCGCGGTCGCCGAACGCCTTCGGCAGCTCGGCCGGCAGCCGGTCCAGAATCAGGCGGCGGTGCAGGTCGGCGGGGAGGTTGCGGGCCGCGGCCCGCAGGCCGTCGACCAGATCGAACGGCCCGGCGGCCGAGCCGCCGACCTCGCCGTCGTCGCTGGTCGCGGAGAGCAGCCGGTCGACCAGCCGGGCGAGCTCGCCGGCCCGGGCGCCGATGACGCGTACGGCCTCCTGGCGGCCGTCCTCGCCGAGGGAGTCCCAGTGATTGGTGAGGGTGTCGGCGTATCCCTTGATCACCGTGACCGGGGTGCGCAGCTCGTGGCTGGTCACCGCGACGAACAGGTCGCGGTCCTCGTGGCGGCGGTCCTGGTCGGTGGAGTCGCGGAAGG